>DATNBQ010000378.1:0-10088 GCA_035571955.1 Urbifossiella sp.
TTGCGACCCGTGTCCTTGTCCACTGGCGCGCCCTTCACGCGCGGCTTCATGGTGATGGCCAAGAGAAGTGAGTGCGTTTCCAATTCATCGGGAGAGCGCGGCGCCACATTGCCGACCGTTGCGGAATGCGCTGCCGCGGCAAGGCGCGTCATCGGCTTGCCGGCGACGGTCGCGGTTCCCGAAATCGCGACGAGCGAGGCCGAAGTCGCCGCGTTGGCCGGCACGTCGAGAGCGATGGCAAGGTCGTTCTTGTCGGCGGGAATGACGAGCGGAGTTGGCGTTGCGATGACGCCGGCCGGCAAACCGGTGAGCGTCAAGGCGATCGGCCCTTTGAAATTGCCGGCGCGCACGGCCTTCACGTTGAGGGTCGTCTTGGCGCCGAGCGGCAAGCTCAGCTTTTGCGCGGCCGCGTGCAAGGTAAAGCCATCGACGGGCGTTCGTACCGAAACTCGATACAAGGCTCGCCTCGATCCGGCGGCGCCGCTGCCGTCGGTCAGAATCAGCTGGTAAGTGCCGTCGGCGGGAACGGTGAATTCCAGGCCGGCGTCCGTGGTTCCCGGCAAGTCGTCGTTGGCGGCCAGTTGTTTGCCGTCCGCCCCGAGTAGTTTCAACGCGGGATCGATCGGCGAGCCGAAGCGATGCGCTTCGCCGCGAATGCTCCAGCGGTCGCCCTTTTTGCCGGTGAGGGTGAACCTGGCCTCGGCGCTCTTATCGAGAATGCCCGTAACCGCGCCGGGGATGCTCAGCGCCGCGGGGAATACCGCTTCCGACAAATCGCTCAGTGGAAAGCCGTAAGCGGCGCCATGTTCGCGGGTGGCACCGGCTTCCAGCCGGTGTTCCGAGACTTGCACCGGCTGGAAGCCGGTGCCACCCAGAGGAGGGAATGTCACGGTTTTCTTGAGCGAAGCGAGTTGCCCCGTGCCGTTGTCGGTCAGGAACTCGACTTCGCGCTTCGTTCCGCGCTGGCCGCAGGCGGGAAGCGTGGCGATCACTCGCGGACCCGGTCGAATCGCGAGCCGGTAAGTGAACGAACGATCGCCGGCGTGATCGATGTCGTGGATCGCGACGGTGTACTCGGCCCCGGCCGCCCCAACGAAGGTCAATGCTGGGTCGTTCCCTTCGGTGTCGACGGCCTCGGCAATCTTGAGGTGTTTGGCGTCGTACACTTCGATTGCGCCATTAAAGTTCGAGCCAAGCCGGCGCGCCGTCAGTTCCAGCGTGACCGGCCCAGCGGCGCGAGCCTTGAACTTGTAACGATCGACTTCCTCGTTCTTCCCAAGGCGGCCGTTCACCGTCACCGGAAGTGCCGGAAGAATCCGATCGCCGCGCTGTTGATCGTCCTCGATGATTTCGGTCCCCGTTGCGACGATGAAAACACCGGCGAGCGTCGCGCCGTTAGCATTGGCGGCTTGCCAGCGAATGGGCCCGGGCGGCAGCCCTGCCGGCAGTGTGAAGCGAGCCGCTCGTTCGCGTAAGAGCGGCAATGCCGATAGCCGCCCCTTGGCCCCAAACCAGTACGGCGGCGGCGGAATCTGAAGTTCCCCAAGCGGGCCGGTCGCATCCAATTGCAGGCGCGGATCGTGGACGAAGAATTGCATGTCGGGCGTCCACTCGGCGCCGCCGAGCGCAACATTAACCGTGGTTCCGGCCTTCCCACCCGGCGGGAAAACGTAGCCGATCTCCGGAGCGACCTGGGCCCCCACGGGAGAAGCGACCAGGCAAAGAGCGGTAAGCGAGAGAAAACGATGCATGTCGAAGCTCGGAGGAAGGCGGAACTTGGAATTGATTGTAATCGGCCATCGCGGGACGCAATGCAAAAAAACGTCGCCCCCTCCATCATGCCGTACTGCCTCTGCCTTACAAAAAACTACTTGATTCGCGATATTCGGTTGCCGCTTGCGAAGGATTGCGGTCAGTGCGGACAATAATCTTCTGGAAGAACGCGGGGACGAGGCTGTTCGATGGACCGCGGCAACGCGATCGTGCGCGAACGGGCCCTGCGGGACGCGGTCCTGGCTGGCGACGCGACGGCCTGGCGGGCCTGGTACGACGAGCACTTTGCGCGGCTGGCCGCGTACGTGAACTGGCGGTGCGGCGGCCGCGCCGACCTCGCCGACGACGTGCTGCAGGAAACGTGGCTGGTTGCCGTGCGCCGCTTGAAAAAGTTCGACCCGGCCCGCGGGACGTTCGCCTCCTGGTTGGCCGGCATCGCCGCCAACGCGGTTCGGAATGCCCTCCGCACCTGGAACCGACAGCGGCGGCGCGGCCTCCCGTTGGATGCCGCGACGGAGCCGGCGGCCAAGGAAAACGCGGCTCCGGAGAACGCACGTCGCGTTGCCGCGACCCTGGCGGCCATCAACCCGCTTTACGAGGAAGTGCTTCGCGCCAAATACCTCGACCGGCAAAGCGTCGAGATGATCGCTACCGAGCGAGGTGAAACGGTGAAGGCCATCGAATCGCGGCTGACCCGCGCCCGGCAAGCCTTCCGCGAACTGTACGAGACGAACCATGATTGACGAATCGCCGGACGATCTGGAATCGCTGCTCGCGCCGCGGCCGGTGAACGCGAGTGCACACTTGCAAGCGAATATTCGGCGCCGCACGGAAGGCGTCTTGAAGCGGCGCCGCATTGTCAGGCGGATGGGCAAGGTCGGCATCATTGCGGCAGTATTCTGGGCCGGCATCGCACTGGGATGGAACGCGGCCACGCCCACGCCACCGAACATCGTTAACCTTGAGCGGCAGCTTGCCTTGGTTCGGCCCAAGGTCGAAACTCCGCCCGCGCCGCAACCGCTGCCGGAACCCGAGCCGGAGACCGCCGGCCTCGCCGAGCTATTGGCCGAGCAAGCGACCGACCGAAGCGAGGCCGCCCGGCTCTATCGCCTCGCCGGCGATAAGTACCTCAACGACTTGCAGGATTACCGCAACGCCGCCCGCTGCTATCGGCTCTACCTCGGTCAGGCCGGCGACGACGCCCTGCAACTACAAACCACCGATACCTGGCTTCTGACATCCGTCAAGAACGCCGCTTTTCAGGAGAAGTACGATGACGCGAACCGTGGTGGCTAGCCTGCTCTTCGGAGCAATGATGATCGCGGTGGCCAAGGCACAGACCGTCACTCCCCCGCCTGCTCCGGCCAAAAACAAAGCCGCGGACTCCCTCGACGCGCTGATTGGCGCGGCGCTCGCCAACGACGCCGACGTCAAGCTGGCCCGCGCGAAAGTCCAACTGGCCGAAGCCGAACTGGCCCGCGCCCGCCAGACGGTGACGCATCGAGTCGTCGCCCTCGATTCCTCCGTCCGGGAACAGAAGAAAGCCATCGCCACGGCCGAGACCGGGTTGCAGCTCGTCACGGCAGCTTATCAGAAAGGATCGGCCCCGCTCGGTGATGTGCTTCCCTACCGGGAGAAACTGGAAACCGCGCAAGCCAAGCTCGCTTCCTTAGAAACGGAATTGAAACTGCTGACGGAAACGGAGAAACGTGCGACACAGCATGTGGACTGGTCAGTGGATTTAAAGGCCGCTGATCTCAGCCACTACCCACAAGCCAAGGCCCTTATTGTCCGCGGCAAGTTGTCCGCGTTCATGAAGACATCCGGACCCATTCCGGACCGCATTCGCAAAGCGCTCGACAAGCCGGTCAAGCTCGGCCCCAAGGATTCCAAAATCACGTTCGAGCAGGCACTGGAAATCTTCAAGAAGGATGCACAACTCGACGTTCCCGTTCGCAATGAATTCCGCGTCGCCCCGGTGACTTCGCTCGGGGAGGAACTTCCCGTCGGCGCCTGGTTGCAATTGTTCGCCGATTCCAACTCGGAGCTGCGACTGCTGGTGCGCGAGTATGGATTGCTCGTTTCCAAGAAGGAACTGGCGCCGCCGGACGCAATCACGGTCGGCGACTTCTGGAAGCAGAGGCCGGAGAAGAAACAGTAGCGAACCAGCGTTATCCGAGCCGCGACCGTCAGGCAGCGACCTTCGTTTTGGTCGCTCCAGGACGGTCGCGGCCCAGTTGCGCGAAACGGAATCAGTACATTTCGTAGACGTGTTCGCCGCCGTGGGCCGGGTTGCCGATCAGCTTGCGGTCGCGGAGATCGACCACGAAATCGAGATGAGTCAGGGGAATGTTTCCTATCACCACGGAGCCGGTATTCGATTCTTCCATTACGTCCATCGTGCATGAACGACCCATGATGGTGAGGCGGACGGGTTCGTACATGCCTGTTTCGGCGACCCAATTCAAACCCAAAAGCCCGATGTAACGAGTGGGAATGGAAAGAAAATGCTCGCGCGGCTCGACCAGCGCATCCGTTACATCCAACTTGCGAATTTGATCCGGCAGAATCAATTTCCGTTCGGCATCCCAAACATCATGGATGTTCTCGATCGTGGCTTCGGTGATGACGCGGCCCATCGTGTTGAACTCCATGATTGAATCCCCTCAGCCATTCGCGCTCGGCTCCGCGGACTCCGCCTCGCGGCTAATCGCAATCGATAAGCGCGGACTGCGCCTCGCGGCTAATCGAGAATCGCGGTAATCGATGCTCCATCCTACCACGGTTCACTGGAACTCGTAGCCGATCTGGAAACTGATACGATCGTCCGGCAGGCGGCGAATGTTCGTGATGTACACCGGCAAGCCACCACCCAGCTGGCTCTTGCTCGACGGCACTGTGTACGGCGTGAAGGCGTTATTCGCCTTGCTCGGATATGGCACATCCTCCAGGAAACTCCGCGGGCCGGCCGCCCCTTCCACCCCATGCGATTCCTCCAACACCGGCCGGTTGTTCACCACCCGCCAGATGAGCAATCCGCCGGCCGGCAAGGATTTATCAAACCCCTTCCGCACGCGGTTCTCCAGCAGCAAATACTCGCTGCCATCGGTGCGGACGAGCACCTTGAAGCACTGCGTCGGGTCGTCCTCGACGGGGCCAAGAACCAGCTTCTGCGGCACGCGCGGATCGAGCACCGTCGGCTTCACCCAGCCGAGCATTTCTTTGCTCCAGGCGCAGAAGTGCTGCGGCTGGCCGTTGGGCCGCTGGTTGGACATGGCACACCAGACCCAGACGCCTTCGGAGCCGGGCAGTTCCGGGCGGGCATAGAGATCGGGCAGGCCGAGCATGTGGCCGAACTCGTGACAGAAAACGCTGATGTCGGTCATGCGGTTGCCGCCTTCTTGCACGATGAAGTACGGCAGGCGGCGGCCCTTGTGAGTGACGTTGGCGCGGTGCGGCCAGTAGAGCCCGCCGCGGGTCGTTTGCACCCGATTGCCGGCGTATAGGAAGAAGATGCCGTCGAATTCCTTCAGCGAATCGCGGCCGTGCTTGTCCACGTACTTGTCGAGCGCTTCGGTCAGCAGGTTAAGCTTCTCGCCGGTATCGGTGCCGCTGCCGGACGAATACTCCTGGCGCTTCCGCTTCGCTTCGACCCAGCCGATAAACTTGCCGTCGATCTTGAAGGTGCCGTGGCTGAGTTCCTTGTAGTAATCGTTCATGCTGCCGTGGACGGTTTCGCCGGTGGCCGATTTGCCGGTGTAGCTGCCGAGGCTGAACATCGACCGTTCCCAGTCGGCGTCCTTGATCTTCGGGTTATGTTTGACATCCGGATATTCGATGCCGAGGATGGCGAGTTTGTATGTGGGCTTTCGCCAGTAGGAGGCGAGGCGATCGTCCCAGCCGCGGCCGCCGAAACCGCCCGCCTCCGCGGCCAGGGTCACCCGAGCCTCTTCACGCTTCCCCTGGCGTTCGAGCAGCATTTCGACGGTGTCGCCGGGACGGCGGTTGGCCATGATCGCGCGGAACGCATCGGGGCCATTCACGTCCTTGCCATCGACCTTAGTAATGAGGTCGCCGACCTTGATCCCACCCTTCGCGGCCGGCATATCTTCGGCGACCACATCCACCTTGGCCCCGGTTCCTTTCATCGGCGGTTCGATTACCGTGATTCCCATGATGGCCCGCGGGCCGACGTGTTTCGGCTGCGTCGTCGGGTTCAAGGTGGCCGAGATGTCCAGCCGCTTGCCGTCGCGAATGACGGTGAGCAGCACGGTTTCCCCGGCGAGCCGCGAACGCAGTTGGTCGCGAACCTCCGCATCCGATGACATCGCACCGTTATCCAGCTTCGCCACGATGTCCCCAGCTTTGAGGCCCGCATCGTCCGCGGGGGAATCGCGTTCGACGGCTTCGATAATGGGGCGGTTGGCGGAATCGGCGCGAATGACGACGCCGAGGAAGCCGGCGGCGGCGTGGCTGGCGGCCTTCATCAACTTGGGATCGGCCGCGATGGCGTGAGCGGGGGCGACGTAACCGCGCAGGTCGTGGTGCGGCGGCGGCGCGATGGGCAGCGGAATCGGCCGCGGCGCCGGAGCAGTGTCCACGGCGAATGCGGTCCCAATCGCGGCCGCGCAGAGCGCGGCGGCGAACGCGAGGCGAAGGCGAGTCATGACGGCGAGTCCGCGAGGAGGGGTCTTCCTTGCGGTTGTAGTCGAGTGAATATGAGAGAGCAATGAAGGAGTGGTGGTATGGTTAAGAGTGCCACAGTAGAACGCCGCCAAAAGACACAAAAGACACAAAAGACACAGAAATGACCTGCTCCCAAAAACTGGTCCACCATAAATGACAGTCGACGGCTAAGATTGCGGCTTCCCAAGGAGGGGAAGTCATGGCCAAGCATCGCACGGCGGCGTAGGTTCAGGCAATTCTCAAGGCGGTCGCCCGGGAGGAAACGTTTCAGCTGTCGCAGCGGCGGGCGGCGCGGGTGCTGGGGCGAAGTCGTTGGACGGTGCATTATCCGCTGAAGGCGCGCGACGACGAGGCCTCGTTGGTGAAGGCGATTCGCCGCCTGGTGCGTCGCCATCCGCGTTACGGCTATCGGCGGATTCGCGCGCGGTTGGCGGCCATGGGTTGGAATGTGAACCTCAAGCGGGTGCGTCGGCTGATGGTGACACTCGGGTGTCAACCGCGGATTCGCCGGAAGACCAGCGCGAAACGAGCGTTCCCCGGATCGGCCGCGAATGCGTGTACGAGCCGCCCGTCGCAAGCGTGCAACGATGTTTGGACGTGCGATTTCATCCACGATCGAACGATCTCGGGCGGTTCGCTCAAGTGGCTGTCGGTGGTGGACGAATACACTCGGGAGTTGTTGGTCTCGGACGGTTTCCGGACGCAACGGACGAATCACTGCAGACTAACCGATCAAAATGAGCACAAAATCACCTCGGATTCGAGTTTTTTCAACACCCTGCTAGCGGCTGGACAATCCGACACGATAATCGTCCATTCGGCGCTGCGCCTACCCAGTGGGGTCGAACGCTAGGCGGCCTGCATTCGTAGAATCAGGGAGGCACCTGACAAAGCCGGAGCGACGCAGATGACCGAACGGGTTTCTTCCCCTTCCGCGGCCTTGCCGGGCCGATGGGGGAGGCGCGTCGATGCGTTCTCGGTCGGCCTGGTACTGCTGTTTGCGTTCGGCGCCGCGTCGTTCGTTGCCCGCAACTCGGATCTCTGGCTGCACCTCGCGACTGGCCGACTGATCGCCCATGGCGACTACCACTTCGGCACCGATCCGTTCGCGTACACGACCGGCGACCGCTACTGGGCGAACCACGCCTGGCTATTCGATCTCGCCGCGTACGCCGCGTTCACAATGTGGGGCGGCAGCGTTCTGGTAGCGCTCAAGGCCGTGGCTGTCGCCGCAACCGCCGGGTTGATGCTGCTCGCGGGGCGCACGGGCGGGCCAGTGTGGATCACCGCCGTTTGCGTGCTGGTAAGCATCCTCGCAATGAGTCCGCGCTTGCTGCTCCAGCCGACGATCCCTTCGCTGCTCTTGCTCGCGGGAACCTTGTGCTGCCTGCGCGCCGGCGGCAAAGCGCTTCGGGCGGTGCCGCTGCTGATCGCCGTTTGGGTGAACGTGGATGCCTGGTTCGTGCTGGGGCCGGCGCTCGTCGGGCTATTCTGGCTCGGCCGCCGCATCGACCCCAATCGCGAATCGCTCGCACCGTGGCCGAAGTGGATCGTCCCCGCGACCATTGGGGCGTGCCTGCTCAACCCGCACCACGTCTTTGCGCTGCGGCTGCCGATGGAATTGTCGCCGGCCGTATGGACCAGTGCATTTCGATCCGATCCGCGGTTCGCCGGAGTGTTCGCGCATCCGTGGCACTGGGGGCCGCTCGGTGCGGCCGGCGGATACAGCCCCGCGGGGTGGGCGTTCGTCGCACTGCTCGCTCTCGGAATTGCGTCGTTCGCGGCGAATCGGCGCGCGGTCCGGAGTTGGCGCTGCGCGGTGTGGCTGCCGTTCGCCGCTCTGGCCGCGTGGCAGGTGCGGCTGATTCCGTTCTTTGCGGTCGTCGCGGCTCCGATCGCGGCTATCAACCTGGGCGAAGTCGTGCGCGCCGGCGCGAACGCGCGCCCGGGGCGATTGCTCGCGATAGCGGGTGTACTCGCGCTGCTGACACTCAACTGGTTCAGCGGGCTCGCGGGTACGGTCGCTCGCGATCGCACGCCGGCGTGGGCCGTTTACTCCGACCCGACGCTCGAACGAGCGGCGAAGGGCGTTGTCGAGTGGCGGCACGCGAACGGCATCCCAGCCGACGCGCACGTGTTTGCGGCGCATCCCGATGTCGGCCACTATTTCGCATGGCACGCTCCGGGCGAACGGTACTTCCTCGACTCGCGGCTCACGCTCTTCACCGAGGTCGCGGACGAATTCGCGGCACAATCGCGCGCGGTCGCCCTGCTTCCCGACGATCACGCGCCTACGCTTCCGATGGATGTCGCGGCAATTCTGCTCTACGACTCGGACGCGGGCCGAATGACCCGAGCGCTGGCTCAAGGTCGAGAGTCCGTGCTGCGAGTCGATGGGGCGGCGGTTTTACTCGCCCGGCCCGGCTCCAACACCGGCACGCGGTTGGATGCCGATCGTGCGGCCTTCGGAGGGGCAAGCGAACTCCCCATCGCGTGGGCGGGCCCAGAGCGGCTAGCCGAGCCCACCTCTTGGTGGCAGGTTCGCGGCGGTCGGGGCCGAATGGGATCGTGGGAAGCCGACGCCGCTACCGTCTACTTGCGGCTTCTGCCGCTAGCCTCGTCGAACTCGCCGGCGCTGCCGCTCCTCGCGGTGCGCGGCGCACGGGTCGGGATCGAAATCGACCCGAACGATCCGGCCGCGTGGATGGTGCTCGGCGGCAGTTACATGCTCCTCGGCGAACGGACTTGGGAGCGCGAGGCGGGCGCCGGCCTCAGCCCGCTCGAATCCATTCGCTTGATTCAGGCGACCGCCGCGCTCACTCAGACCGTTCTCCTGAGCCCGGATTCAGCCCCGGCGCACGCAGCCCTCGCCGGGCTGTGTGCGCGGCAGAACGTTCTGGACCTCGCACACCGACACGCGGCGGCGGCGGCGCGGCTCGTCCGGCGGAACGGCCCTCCGACCGGAGAATCGGCCGAAGCATTCGGCGAACGGGTCGCGCGAGCGGAAGCGATGGCCGAAGCGATGTTGCGGTCCGTGCAGGAAGCACAGAATCGATTCTTGGTTCGAACCGCGAGCTTGACCGGCGACCCGCTCGCCCGAGCCCGGACTGCCGCGGAGTTGGGACTCAAGCAACAGGCGATCGACCTGTTGCTCGCATCCCACCCGGACCTGTATGGAGCAGCCGGCGTGGGATTGCTCGCCGAGCTATTGCTTCAAACGGGGCAGGTTCAGGAGTGCCGGGCTCTGCTGGATCGCGCCGAACTGCGGCGCAATCCGAACGCGCTCGGGAATTTCTCCCTGGCTCGCAAACCCAATCCGGATGGGAGCCGCCCGCCGTACCAGCTTCACGCTTACGACTGGCTCGACCTGTGCCAGTGCGCCGCGGCCGGCCACTACGCCGGCGCACAAGAAGCCATCGGCCGGTTGTGCGAGCGCCTCGCGGCGCGGGCGCAGACCGAAACGTTGGCGGTCGCGGACGCCGCCGCCGCGGTGCTCGCGATCGAGGTCGGGCTCGGGGCGCCGCCCGCGCCGATTCTCGCGCGGTTGCCGAACGCCCGGGAGCGCATCACGATCCGCGCCACCGTGACGCAAACCCGGTCGCTGGCGGTCACGCGGGGCGATCTGCTCA
>DATNBQ010000379.1:0-4123 GCA_035571955.1 Urbifossiella sp.
GCCGGGCATCTTTTCGCCGGCGCCGTGGCAATTCAAGCAGTACGCCTTGAAGATCGGCCGCACCTGCTGTTCGAATGTGATGGGTTCGGCGGCGGCAGCCGGGGCCGAGGCAACGGCCATGACAATTGCGATGGATGGCAATCCGATTCGCATTGGGACGAGCCGTGGGATGGCGGGACGGAAGAACCTGGCGGGTAGGGTTAGAATAGCAGCGAAGTTTAAACGGGTCCAGCTGGTACCCCGCAATCCATCCGAGTAAGCCTGATCTGAACGACGATTTCGGTCCCCAGCGCGCTTCCCACGCCAGTTGGCGACGGCAGGCTCGTAGCGGCCGTATTCAGGGCCTGGAACGCATGGTAGCAATCCTCGGTGCCGGGAATGAGTTGAGTGCCGTCTCGCGATCCTTGGCCAGGGCGAAGTCGGTCCGGTAGTAGTTGATTGACATAAGCGGGTGAGTCAGGCTGCTTCTTCGAGTTCTGCCTGTAACCGGAGCCAGCATTCCTCGGCCGGGTCGAGCTGCGCGGTGATCGCCTCCAGCTCCTTGTGAATCCGCAATGCTTCAGCCGCCCCAACCGATTCCATTGACCGTGTCGTGAGCGCTCGCTTCTGCTCATCGAGCAGGGCGATCGTCTTCTCTAGGGCCTTCAGTTCCTTGCGGACTTCCTTCTCACCCCTCCGGGGGGCTCGGAGCGGAACCTTCGGCTTGCCGACTTCGGGCGGGAGTTTCGCCTTCCCGGCGGCCGCTTCGCGCTCCCCGGCCTCGATCTCCTTGTTCACTCGGTACAAGTAGTCGTCGAATCGGCCGACGTAGTTGGTCACCCGTCCGTCACGAACCTCAATGACAGCCGTCGCAACTCGACCGGTGAAATGGCGGTCGTGGCTGGTGAAGACGACCGTCCCGTCGTAGCCCAGCAACGCGTCAACGAGCGCTTCCACCGTATCCACGTCGAGGTGGTTGCCGGGCTCGTCGAGAATAAGGACGTTGTAATCGCCCAGGAGCAGCCCCGCGAGGCACAGCCGCGCCCGCTCGCCGCCGGACAGCACCGAGATCGGCTTGTCCACATGCGACTTGCGGAACAGCAGCGCCCCGGCGACGCCGAGGATCTCTTGCTCCTTGCGGCCCTTGCCCTTCGACCGCAGGTACTCGGCGACCGTGTCGCTATCGGGTAGGGCCGAGTAGACGTGTTGCGCGTAAACCCCGACCTTACACCCGTGGCCCCACCGAGCCTCCCCCGCGAGCGGTCGGAGCGAGTCCACGATGGTTCTCAGGAATGTCGTCTTCCCCTGCCCGTTGTCGCCGACGACGGCCGCCCTCGACCCGTGGTCGATTTCGAGCTGGACGTCGGATGCGATCCGCCGCTCCGGATAGCCGATCGACAGGTCGCGGCAGCGGAGGGCCACGCCGCCCCGCCGCTCGACACGCGGCGCCCGGATATTAGCCGTCGGTTCGTCGGAGGCGATCTCCACCGTCTCCAACTTCTCCAGTGCCTTGGCCTTCGACTGGGCCAGCGCCGCGGTGCTCGCCCGGGCTTTGTTTCGGGCAATGAAGTCCTCCAGGTGGCGCCGCTTCGCCAGAACCGCAGCGTTCGATCGCTCGTCGTGCGCCCTTCGCTCCTGCTCGAACTGCAAGTACGCCTCGACATTGCCCGGGAAGGACGTCAGTTTGCCCCGCGCCAGGCCGAGAGTGTGGCTGCAGGTGGCGTCGAGGAACGCCCGGTCGTGGGAGACGATCAGGCACGCGCCCCGAAAGTCCCGCAGGAAGTGTTCCAGAAGGATCTGGGTCCGCAGATCGAGGAAGTTGGTCGGCTCGTCGAGCATCAGCAGGTTCGGTTCGTGCAGCAGCAGGGCCGCGAGCTTCAAGCGCGTCTGCCAGCCGCCCGAGAGCGTCGCGATCGGACCGTCGAGGTACGCGCCTTTGATCTCGAACTGCCCGGCGACCTCGCCGCACCTCCAGTTCGGCTGTTCGCTATCCCGCATGAGAAAGCCGAGGGCGGTCTCTCCAGGCAGGAACGGGTCGTGCTGGCGGAGGTAGCCGAGCCGCAGGCTGGGGTGGCGGAAGACCTCCCCGTTGTCGAGTTCCTCTTCGCCCAGGAGGATGCGCAGAAGGGTGCTCTTTCCGGCCCCGTTGCGGCCGACGAACCCGACCTTGGTGTTGTTGCTGATGGTGGCGTCCGCGCCGTCGAGGAGGATCTGGTCGCCGTAGCTTTTGTGGGCGTTGGTAATCTGGAACAGGCTGGCCATCGGGAACGGTTTCCTCCGGAAGAAAGGCGGACCGGCGGGACGCCCACCCGGTCGTTCGGGCGGGAGCGGGACCAGTATTATACGATTGCCGTGGGCGGGTTCCAGAAGGCGCCAAGGCGACAGCCCGTGCAGTTGGTCGCGTGGAGGAAGCATGATTCATGCATTGCCAGCAATGGTAGCCGTGATCCTCGCCGCAGGCTCGGCAGCGAGCGCGGAACTGGAAGCGGGAGCGGCGAAAGCAGACATCACGCCGCCGACCGGCTTCCCCATGTGGGGTTACGCCGCACGCCACGACAAACCGAGCGTCGGCGTTCTCGACCCCCTGTTCGCTCGCGCACTCGTGCTCAAAGCGGGCGAAGCGAAGATCGCACTCGTCGGCCTCGACCTCGGACGCGCGCCAACCCGCGATTCCATGCAGCGAATCCGGGACGCGCTCGCGAAGGATGGCTTCACCGAACTGTTCCTCGTCGCGTCGCACACCCATCACGGCCCGATTCTCGAACTCGACACTTGGCCCAAGCCCGAGAAACCTTACACCCGCGAACTGGAAGAAAAGCTCACCGCCGTCATCAAGAAGGCCGACGCGGCCCGCGTGCCCGCTCGGTTCGGCGTCGGTTCGGCTGAAACCAAGCTCAACCGCAATCGCCAATCGAAGCGAGCCGATAAGCCGACGGATGCGGAACTGCTCGTCTTGCGCGTCGAGGACATGCAGGGCAAGCCGATCGCTCACGCGGTGAACTTCGCCGCCCACCCCACGATGCACCCGACGGAACTGATGAAGTTCTCGGCGGATTATCCCGGCGCGATGGCCAAGCACGTCGAAACCGAAACGGGCGCGCCGTGCCTGTTCTTGCAGGGAGCTTCCGGCGATCTCTCGCCGAACCCGCCCGAGGGCGTCAAGGGGCCCAACGAATTCGGCAAGCGACTCGGCGCGGACGTGCTGAAACTCACGGCGACCATCAAAATGACGAACCGCAAGGGCGCGGGACCGTCGCTTCTGGCGGGCCGCGAGGAACTGAAATTCTCCTGCGTCGTGGATGTCACGAATGGCGCGGTCAAGTTCGCCCTGGGCAAGGCGTTCTTCCCGGAGCTGATCGGCTTCTTCGAGAAGGAGTACAGGAACGGTGTACGGCCGACGGTCACAGTGGGTTTGCTCGATACCACGGTCGGTTTCGTCGGCATCTCGGGGGAACCGTTCTGCGAGCACGCGCGGACGCTCCGCCGCCGCGCGCGATTGCCCTACCTGTTCGTGATGGGCTATTGCAACGATTACCAGCAGTATTTTCCGACGATCCAGGCCGCGGCCGAGGGCGGCTACGGTACGGCCCCGCCGATCGCCGTTGCCGAAATCGGCGCCGGCGAGCGCCTCACCGACGCGGCGCTCATCAAGCTCTATCAACTCCGCGGCAAGTTGCCGGATGGGAAGTGAGCCATCGGACCAGCCCGAACCGGCGCCACCCTGGTCGATATCGGGGCGATTGTCAATCGGCAGGCGAGTCAGCGCCAGCGGGACGGAGAGGCACGATGGTCAGACTTGTTATGGGGCCAGAGAGTGTTCCCGGAATTCTACCCCTAGAAATCGCTGTTGGATCAGTATTCGCGGTCGTGCAATGGCGTTCGGGGTTGGTAGGGTTGGCAGCTCGGAAGCCTGCCTGCTGGAAATGATGGTCCGCGGTCAAAGCGTCATGAAGCCTGCGCCGCTTCATCACTTCGAAAGAAATACAGTCGACCACCGACCATTCCTTGTCTTTTCGGCTGGCAAACAGAGCGATCCCCGCGAGAAACAATGCCTTCGAGCCTAACACGATCTTGAATGCCGAATCCGTTTGCACGGTATCCAATAACTCCGTAAAGATGGAACGATCGGATTTTCGGCTCAGCA
>DATNBQ010000380.1:0-5026 GCA_035571955.1 Urbifossiella sp.
AGAGATGTCCACCTTCATGCGCATCCAGGCGAGCACCCCGGCGAAGACGATGCCGGCGATCAGCACCATGACGGTGACCGGATGGCGGAGAGCCGCGGTGATGGGGTTCATGGCAACGCCCCGCTAACATGGGTCGAGGCAGCAGGAGAGTCCGGGAGCGGCGCCCGAGCGATGACAGGCGCCTTCGCCGGTTTCGCGGTCGTCGGCTCGGCTTCATCGGCGCGATTCAGAGAAGGTCTTCCAACCGCCCGGTAGAGTTGGAACTGGGCGCGGTTGGAATCGCCCACCGCCGCATAGTAATCGGTATAGGCCTGGGCCAAGGTCTGCATGGCCGCGAGCACCTCCTGGGGACGCACGAGGAGTTGATTCACTTCGCCGACTCGGCGAATCTGACCGAGCGCGGCGAGGTTTTTGTCCGCCGATTCGACCGCCAGTTTTACTCCTTGCTCCGCCAGTTCCATCCGTCGGGCGGCTTCCTGCGACCGGGCAAACGCCTGAGCCACTTCAGCCGCGATCCGGTCCTGAATCTGAAATAGCTCCGCGATGGCCAGCCGCCGCTCCGCTTCGCGCTGATGGGTGCGGGCGCGGTTGCCGAAGCCGAGATTGTCGAACTGCCAGAGAAGTTGAAGATCGATATCGCCGCGAAGGCCGGTGCTGCTACTAATCCCATTTCCGCCGCCGAAGACGCCCGCGGCCAGCGTCCCGGCGACCGGGGTCGACCAGCCGCGCAACAGAATGCTGGGCACGAGCGGCCGCAGTTTCTCCTGGCGGAGCATCGTCAACGTCGCCTGAACCTGGGCTTGCCGGGACGCCAGTTCCGGCCGCGCCGTGAGTGCAATCGGGATCAATTCGTCCAGGCCGCGGGCGGTATCGATGAGATCGACGTGCAGGTTTGGCGGCTCGATCGGGTCCACCTGCGTGGCGGGATCGAGGCGGAGCAAGCGGACCAGTTCCGCGCTGGTTACTCGCCAGCGTTCGCGGGCGAGTTGTTCGAGTTGCCTGCGGCGGAGCAGTTCGGCTTCAGTGCGGACGGCTTCCAAATCCGCGACCAGGCCGGGCGCCAGTTTCTTGGTGCGCTGCACCAGATCGGCCATTCGCCGCGCGGCTTCGGCGGCCCCGGCCAGGTCGCCGCGCGCCTGCTGGACGTTGAAGTAAGCATCGGTGACGGCGACGAGGCTATCGTTTTGGGCCGATTGGAAGTCGGCCTCGCGAGCGCGGATCGTCTGCCGGGCAATCAGCGGCCCGAAGATCGCATCGTTGACGTTAATGATAGCGGCGTTGCCGATGCCGCTGCCGGCCCCGAACATCCAACTCTGGCGGTCCGCGTCAATCACCGAACCATCGACGTTCTGCAACTTGCCGTCGTGGCGGTTGTAGTCGAACCCAACCGTGACGGACGGCAACCAGAGCGCTCGCGCCTGTTCCAACTGGGCGGCGGCGACCTTCACGCGTTCCGCTGCGGTGATGACATCGATCGGCCGCGCATTCGTCAGCGCAAGGGCGGTGGGAAGGTCAATCGGCAAGCGCTTGGTGGAATCGGCAATTGGCGGAACTTGTGGAAGTTTGGCGATCGGGGCAGTTGGTTCCGCTGCCAATGCTGGCATGGGAAGCGAAAGGCGGCCAATCGGCAGGGCGCTCGGAGCATTCGTTTCGGGGGCGGTGCAGGCAGTGGCATTCAGCAATCCGGCCGCGATTAACCAACCTCCGACGCGGTAAGTGAGGCGCACGTCGTCATCCAATGGCAGCGAACCGGCGATGGGGCCGGTTTGCACAAACTGTATCGGTTGTTCCGCTAGCTGCACTCGAATTGTTGAAGTGAATTCCGACTTTATTTTCAGCGGCCCGCAACGCTCGGCTGCGCCTCGCGGCTAACCCGCAACGCTCGGCTGCGCCTCGCGGCTAAATCGGATTACTTTCCGAACTCGTCCACGCGGGCCGTGGAACCGATCGGGAGCAAGGACCGTTCCTTCGGAGAAGAATCGACCGGCAGGACCATGCGGAAGAGGCTGCCCTGGCCAAGCTGGCTGCGGACCTCGATGCGGCCGCCGAGCGTCGCCGCCAGCCGTTCGGCGATGGTTAAGCCCAAGCCGACGCCGGGCGAACCGAGCCAGCGGGCTTGCGACGAGCGGAAGAACGGCTCGAACACGCGGTCGCACTCCTCGGCCGCGATGCCGCACCCTGCGTCCGCGACCGAGACAATCGCCCCGAAATCGTTTCGCGAGACCGTAACGGCGATCGGGCTTCCCGCCGGGCTGTATTTGCACGCGTTATCGAGCAGGTTGTCGAGCACCTGGCCGAGAAGTGCCTGATGGGTGCGAACGACGACGGGAACGCCGGTGGAGACGGCGATGTCCGCGGCGCGCGGGTGATCGCTCCACGATTCGATGCGGCCGCGGCACCAGTCGTTCAGATCGATCGGTTCGAAATCGAGCGGGGCTCCCGATTCGGCCCGGGCCAGGAAGAGCAGCGATTCGACGATGTGGCGCAGTTGCAGGCCGCGGCGCTGCACCACTTCGAGAACGCGCTGGTATTCCGCCGGGGAGCGGTCGCGCTTCAGGGCGACTTCGACCGAGGCGAGCAGTGCCGTTAGCGGCGTCCGCAATTGGTGCGAGGCGTCGCCGGTGAAGCGCTGCTGCCGTTCGAGCGATTCGCGCAGATTCCCAAGCAAGGCGTTGAACTCGCGTCCGAGCCCTTCGAGTTCGTCGCCGGTCGCCGCCACATCCAGGAACGGCGGCGAGTTCTTCTGGCCCCGGATGGTGCGGGCGGAGTCGGCCATACGCGCGATGGGATGGAGCGCTCGTCGGCACAGCCATCGCCCCGTGATGGCCGCCATCAGCAAGATACCGGCCGAGACGCCGGCCATCGCGATGGCCAGATGTGAAAGCATCGATTCGGTCGGTTCCTCGGCAGAGGCCACCGTGAGGATCAATCCTTGGCTGACGTGGGTGCGGTTCTCGGGCATGCGGGCATTGGCCGGCAATTCCCCTTCCGAGAAGCCGTCCGTATAGGCGCCGAGGAACGGATGGTTGCGTTCGCCGTGCGGTTCCGGTTCGAATCGGCCGGCGCGGACGCGGCGGACCAGCACGCGCCAGCCGCGATCGAGCGGCGGCGAATCGGCCGCCGGATGCTCCAGGTTCTCGGAACAATCGATAAGCCGGCCCGAAGCGTCGTGGACGCTCCACCGCACTTGATCCGTCGCCGGATCTTCGCCGAGCGTCACCTTGCGTTCGAGCGGCTCCCATTCCACGTCCGCCGCATGCACCTCGATGGCGGCGACGAGCGTTCGCATGGCATCGTGCAGCCGCTGTTCGTCTTCGACGTGGAGGTGGCGATTGGCGAGAGCGTAGAGGATTCCGGAGAAGCCGCAGAGGACTGCCGCGAGGGCGACGAGAAAGAACAGAGAGAGCCGATTGGTGAGGCTCATGGGTTCTCCGGCGCGGGATCGCCGAGCAGGTAGCCGCGGCCGCGGACGGTGTGGATCAACCGCGGGCCGTGCGCCTCCAGCTTCTTCCGCAACTCCATCACGTGCACTTCCAGAGTATTCGAAATGCCGTCGTATTGCTCCTGCCAGACGTGTTCGTAAAGACGCGTCCGCGAGAGCACCTCGCCGGGATGGCGGAGAAAGAAGAGGAGCAAGGCGTGTTCGCGAGCGGTGAGGCCGAGGGCGCGGCCGGCGCGTTCGGCGCGATTCGTGGACGGTTCGACGAAAACGTCGTGGTGCCTCCAGACCGGGCCGGCCGTGCCGCCGCAACGCCGCAACAGGGCCTGCACGCGGGCCAGGAATTCTTCATAAGCGAATGGCTTGCACAGGTAATCGTCGGCGCCGGCGTTGAGCCCCTCGACGCGCTGGGCCACGGCGTCGCGAGCCGAAAGGAACAGCACCGGCGTGGTGCGGCCCGCTTCCCGGTACTCTCGCAACAGAGCGAACCCGTCCGGCCCCGGCAGCCACCAATCGAGGATCACCAAATCCCACGTCGAGGAGAGCAGCAGGTTGCGGCCGTGGTGGCCGTCCTTGGCCAGTTCGACGAGGTATCCTTCCTCGCGCAGCCCTTGCGCGACGAACTCGGCAATCTCCGGATCGTCTTCGACGAACAGGATGCGAAAGGCCATGCTCGACTCTCCGGCGTCGCATCGAGCATATCGAATTGTGCTAAGTGCGGGATGATCGAGGGATAAAATCCGGCCTTATGAATCGGATTAATGGTTGAACAGGAACTCCTTGGAGTTCAACAGGGCCCAGAGAACGTCCTCGGTCGCGGCGCGGCGATCGGCCGACGAAGCGCCGAAGGTCGCCGCCATCGTCGCTCGCTCCTTGGCGCTCGGCAATCGCGCGAGCACCGCCAGATAAAGCTCCTCGACGATCTCATCCGGAGGCTTCTTCGAATCGGCCAGACGGCGGGCCGCACCCGTCTTCGCCTGAATCTTCTCCGCGATCTCCGGCGAATTCATCAGGTGCAACGCCTGCGTGATGCTCGGCTCGTTCGACCGTTCGCACTCGCAAACGCTCGCCCGCAGCGGCCGGCCGAATATGCGGAAGAAGTACGACGGGATGCGGTTATCCCACAATTGGATGGCCCGGGTGCCATCGGGGATGCCGTTGAACTTCTCCGGCACTCCGGTGGTTTGCGAGATCGCGTCGAGCAGCACTTCGGCGGGAATCGCCTTGGCGGCGGCGTGCGAGAAGTTCTGGGCATCGTCGGCGTTGCCGGGCAGCGGCCGCGGGGCGAGTTGATAGACGCGCGAGTTCAAGAGCGTTCGCGTGAAGGTCTTCAGGTCGTACTTCGAATCGCGGAGGTGCTTGGCCAGATGGGCGAGCAGCGGCTCGTTGGTGGGCGGATTGGTCGGGCGGAAGTCGTCGAGCGGTTCGACGAGGCCGCGGCCGAGGTAATGCGCCCACAGCCGGTTGGCGATTGCCGGCGCGAAGTAGGGATTGTCCGGCCCGGTCATCCAGGCAGCGAAGGCCGCGCGGCGATCCGGTAAAGCGGCGAAGTCCGCCGCGGCCTTGGCCCCGAGCGCCCGCGACGCC
>DATNBQ010000381.1:0-16633 GCA_035571955.1 Urbifossiella sp.
ATCATCGGCCTGTCGTGCTTCTATCCGAACGCCGGCAGCCTCTGGACTTACTGGGAAAACATCCTCGCCAAGAAGAACGCGGTCGTCGAAATCCCGCCGAGCCACTGGGATTGGCGGCTTTATTACGACCCCGACCCCCGCGCCCGCGACAAGATGATCTCCAAGTGGGGCGGCTTCATGGGCGATACGCCCTTCGACCCCGTCAAGTACGGCATCACACCCAAGAGCATCCCGAACATCGAGCCGCTGCAACTGTTGCTTTTGGAAGCGGTGAATCAGGCCCTCGGCGACGCCGGCTACCTCGAACGCCCCTTCAACCGCGAACGGACCTGCGCCATTCTCGGCGTCGGCGGCGGCGGCCTGCCCCTCTCCGTTTCGTACGGATTCCGCGCCTGCATGCCCCTCATGGAATCGATCCCCGGTGTACCCGTTTCGTCCAAGACCATCATCGAGCTCGGCGAAGGCATTCTTCCGGAATGGACCGAGGATTCGTTCCCCGGCATTCTGCTTAATGTTGCGGCAGGCCGCGTCGCCAACCGCTTCAATCTCGGCGGGCCAAACATGGCGATCGACGCCGCCTGCGGCTCGTCGCTGGCCGCCCTTTATGCCGGCGTCCGCGAACTGAACGACGGCACCAGCGACGTGGCCGTGGTCATGGGCGGCGACGCCGTGCAAACGCCCTACGCCTACGTCGCCTTCAGCAAGACGCACGCCTTGAGCCCCAAGGGGCGGTGCCGGCCGTTCGACGCCGAGGCCGACGGCATTGCGCTGGCCGAAGGGGTCGGCGTGGCGATCCTCAAGCGATTGGCCGACGCCGAGCGCGACGGCGACCGCATTTACGCCGTCGTCAAGGGGGTCGGCGCTTCGAGCGACGGCCGCGACAAGGGATTGACGGCCCCGCGGGCCGAGGGACAATTGCGGGCGCTCGAACGGGCCTATGGGCAAGCGCGGCTTTCGCCAGCCCGCGTCGGCCTCGTCGAAGCCCACGGCACCGGCACCGTGGTTGGCGACCAGACCGAAGCCCGCGCCATCGGCACGCTATTCCGCGACGCCGGCGGCGACCCGCAATCGTGCGCCCTCGGTTCGGTCAAGTCGATGATCGGCCACAGCAAGTGCGCCGCCGGGCTGGCCGGGCTCATCAAGACCGCCTTCGCGTTGCACCACAAGGTGCTGCCGCCGACGCTCGTCGAGACGCCGAACCCCAAGGCGAACCTGGATGGTGGGCCGCTTTATTTGAACACCGAGCCGCGGCCGTGGGTGCACGGGGCGGAACATCCGCGAACCGCCGGCGTCAGCGCCTTCGGCTTCGGCGGCACCAACTTCCACACGGTCCTTGAGGAATACACGGGCGACTATCTGAACCGGTCCGCGAGCGGGTTGCGAAGTTGGCCCGCCGAACTGTTCGTGTGGCGAAGAATCGATGTTACCGACGTCAAGACGAGCGTAAATGCGTGTCGCGATGCCATCGCCGCCGGCGCCTCCCCCACTCTCGCCGACCTGGCTTCTTCCGTCTGGCAAGCGAGCAAACAGGCAACGGGACCGGTGCTTGCCGTCGTCGCCAGTTCACTCGCCGATCTGCAAGAGAAACTCGATGCGGCGTTGCCGCTTCTGGCGAAAGCGGAACCAGTCTCGGATCCGCGCGGGATTTACTTCGCCCCGCAGGCGAAGCAACCGCCCAAGGTCGCCTTCCTCTTTCCGGGTCAAGGTTCGCAGTATCCGGATATGCTCGGCCAGGCAGCGATGGCCTTCCCGGAAGTTCGCGAAGCGATCGATCGCGCCGAACGGGCACTCGCCGGTTCCCTCGACAAGCCGCTCGGCAAGTTCATCTATCCGCCGTCGCCGTTCTCGCCGGAACAGGAAACGGCCAATCGCAAGGAACTCCAGCGCACCGAGATCGCTCAGCCGGCGATCGGTGCCGTTAGCCTCGGCATGTTCCGCTTGCTGGAATCGCTCGGCATCGCGGCCGATTTCCTGGCCGGGCACAGTTACGGCGAATACGCGGCCCTCGCCGCCGCCGGTGCCTTGAGCGAAGGCGACCTGATCCGCCTGTCGCATCGGCGCGGCATGGCCATCAAGGAGGCTGCGGTCGGCGCTCCCGGCGGCATGATTGCTCTCGACGCGACTCCGGAGATTCTCGAACCGCTCCTGGCTGGCAATGCCGAGGCGTGGGTCGCCAATCACAACTCGCCGCATCAAACGGTGATCGCGGGGACCGAGGCGGGCCTGAAGATCGCCGCGGAGAAGTTGCAGGCCGCGAACGTGCGGGCCCAGCGGATTCCCGTGGCCTGCGGCTTCCATTCGCCACTCATCGCCGGGGCCAAGGACGCTCTGGCGAAAGCCCTTGCCGAGGCGAAGTTCGCGGCACCGCAACGATGTGTCTATTCGAACACCAGTGCGGCGCCGCATCCGGCCGACGGCTCAGCCATCGCCCGGCAACTGGCCGAGCATCTGGTTTCGCCGGTGCGGTTCGCCGACGAAATCACGGCGATGCATGCCGCCGGGGCACGCGTTTTTGTCGAAGTCGGCCCGCAAGCCGTGCTCACGGGACTCACCGGGCAAGTATTGGCCGGCCAGCCGCACCTGGCACTGGCGACCGATTTGAAAACGCGGCCGGGGCTCGTTCAACTGGCTCACGTGCTCGGCCAATTACTGGCCGCCGGCGTTCCCGTGCAACTGGATCGCTTGTTCCAGGGTCGCGGGATTCAGAGCTTCGACCTGGTCAAGCTCGGCCCCGACACGGGCAAGCCGAAACTCCCCGCCACGACCTGGCTCGTCAATGGCGTTCGAAGCCGCCCGCTCAACGGCCCCGAGCCGCGGCTCCTGGGCCAACCGCTGCCCGCCGGCGCTGCCGCGAAGAAACAGGAAACGCGAAAAACCGCCAAGCCCGAGGGCAATGGCCATAAAACAACCAAGCCGACCATGCCGTCCGTGCCTAAGCCGTCACCCTCTCCGTCCCGGCCTCAACCGTCGGGTAAGCCCTTTTCCGAAGCCCCCCGAGTGCCGATGAACACCACCGACACACAACCTGCCCTTTACGCTCCATCCACCAACGGAACGCACGCAGTCGCTCATTCCCTTCCCCAAGGGGCCGAGCAGGTGATGGTGCGCTTTCAGGACGTGATGGCCCGGTTCCTCGAAACGCAAAAGAGCGTCATGCTCAGCTTTCTTGGCGCCGGGGAGACGGTTCCCAGCATTCCGCAACCGTCGCTCAACGGTCACGCCCACACGAATGGTACGGCGCATGCCCCGCTGGCGCCGACGAACCGCCTGGCGGCCGTGGAACCCGCGCCAAGAATCACTCCGGTCCCTGCCGCCAAGGCTCCGACCGCACACGCCAACGGCAAGCACCCGGCAGTTGCCGCGCCGATCGCCGAGGAACCGGCCGTTCAGACGCCGACGGTCAAGCCGGCCAGCGGGGGCCAGCTCGACCGCGACACGCTGCTCGCCCGCCTCCTCGACCTCGTCTCCGAACGCACCGGCTACCCCAAGGAAGCCCTCAGCATTGACCTCGATCTGGAGGCGGACCTGGGCGTGGATTCCATCAAGCGCGTCGAGGTGCTCGGGGCGCTCGCCGAATCGATCGAAGCCAATGCGAGCGGTCAGCAGCCGAACCTCGAGATGGAAAAACTTTCCGTCATCAAGACGCTGCGCGGCATCGCCGACTACGTGATGGAAGCGCTGGAATCGTCGACCTCATTGCCGCAACCGTCGGTCAACGGCAAGCACGAGAAGCCCGAAGCGGCCGAGGTGAAGGAACTTCACCCCGGCGCCCGCGAAGGGGAAGTGCAGCGGCTCACGGTGCGGCTCATCGACGCGCCGCTTCCCTTGCGGCCGACCTTCGCACCACCTTCGGGCACCATCGTCATCACCGATGACCGCCAGGGCACGGCCCGCGAACTCGCCGATCGCCTCGGCGAACTCGACATCAAGACCGTGCTCGTCGGTATGGCCGGCGATTCCGCCGATGAAGCCGGGTTCACGGCGGACCTGACCGACCCCGCCGCGGTCGCGGACCTGATCGCCCGCATCCACGCCAAGTGCGGCCCGGTGTCCGGCCTCGTGCATCTCTTGCCTTTGGCGGAACCTCCGGCGGATGAAACCGACGAACGGCGGATGCGCCGCGAAGTCAAATCGCTCTACCTGTTGGCCCGCGGCCTGGAGGCGGATATTCGCGATGCCGGCAAACACGGCTCGGCGGCGTTGCTCGCCGTCACCGCGATGGGCGGCACCATGGCCTTCGGAGCCGACCTTCCCGATGACTTTTTTGCCGGGCATGGCGGCGTCGCCGGGTTCGCCAAGTGCCTCGGTTACGAGTGGCCGGAAGTGAGCGTCCGCGTGGTCGATGTCGATGGATCGACGCCGGCGCCGCGGCTCGTCGAACAACTGCTCGGCGAACTCGGCGATCCCGAGGGGCCGCTCGAAGTCGGCCGCACCGCCGAACGCCGCGTCACCTGGCAAGTGGAGCCCGGCCCGCTCGATACCAGCGTTCCCGCCGTCGCGCTCAAGCCCGACTCGGCGGTGCTCATTACTGGCGGGGCGCGCGGCATCACGGCCCGGATCGCCCTAGAACTGGCCGAGCGCTATCAGCCGAAGCTCGTTCTGATCGGCAGTTCACCGGAACCGACCGCCGAGCCCGAGGACACCTCCGACCTGAATACGCAAGCCGAGATCAAGGCCGCCCTCATGAAGCGGTTGGCCGTCGAAGGCAAGGCCGCGGCGCCCGCCGCCGTCGAGGCGGCCTACAAGCGGCTCATGAAGGACCGCGAGATTCGCGGCAATCTCGAAGCGATTCGCGGCGTCGGCGGCGCGGTCGACTACCGCGCGATCGACGTGCGCGATGCCGCTGCGTTCGGCGCACTCATCGACGAGTTGAACGCCTCGGGCGGTATCGCCGGGGTCATCCACGGCGCCGGCGTCATCGAGGACAAACTGCTCCGCGACAAGACGCCCGAATCGTTCGACCGCGTCTTCGGCACGAAGGTCGATTCCGCGCTCACGCTGGCTCGCAAACTCGACCCGGCCAAACTCGAGTTCTTCGCGCTGTTCGCCTCGATCACGAGCCGCTATGGCAACCGCGGCCAGTCCGACTACGCCTCGGCCAACGAAGTGCTGAGCAAACTGGCGTGCGATCTCGATCGCAAGTGGCCGGGCCGCGTGGTGTCCATTGCCTGGGGGCCGTGGGCCGAGGTCGGCATGGTCGCCGAATTGGAGAAGCACTTGACCGCGCGCGGCTTGAAGCTGATCGAGCCTGCCGTCGGCGCCAGCTTTGCCGTCGATGAAGTCATTTTCGGGAACAAGGGTGAACCCGAGGTGCTCGTCGCCGGCGGCAGCGAGGCCGCTTCCACCGTGGCCCGCCCCGAAGCTCCCGTCGCGGTCGGTGCGAAGTAGCCATTGGGGAGGCACCGGCTTCCAGCCGGTGCGAGTAGAAGACACCGGCTGGAAGCCGGTGCCACCCAGAAGCCAAACAATCCGCACGCGTTCACCCTGGCTTAGTAATTCATGGTGGCACCGTTTACTGCTCCCGCCCCGCGCTCGACGGCGCCCGTTCTCAGCGGTTGGGACACCGAGGTGTTCGTGCTCCGCGGCGGCGACCGCGCGCATCTGCACCAGCGTGCCGCCACCCTCGCCGCGTTCGTCGAACGCCATCCCGATCTCACGCTTGCCGACCTTGCGGCAACGCTGGCTGCGGAAGAAGCGCCGGACGGCGCGCGGCTGGCCATCGTCGCCGGTTCCACAGCCGATTTACTCGCCAAACTGCGCCGCGCTTCGGATCGTCTTGCCGACCCCAAGTGCCGGCAAATCCGCGACGGCAACGGCATCTACTTCTTCTCGCAGCCGCTCGCTGAGCAGGGCACCGTCGCTCTGCTTTATCCCGGCGAAGGGGCTCAGTACCTGGACATGCTCGCCGACCTGTGCGGCGTCTTTCCGGAAGTGGAAGAGGCGTTCGCCTGGTGCGACGAGTTGGCGGAACAAGCCGGGCGGCCGGAACACTCATTACGGCGCACGCTGCACCCATCGGCCGACGCGACGCCCGAGGAACGGGCCGCCGCCGAGGCCGAACTCCGCAAGCTCGGCCCCTCCATCTTTGGCGTGCTCGCCGCCGATCTCGCCCTCACGGACTTGCTACGAAACTTAAAGGTGCCGGTGGCCGCGGTGGCGGGGCACAGCGCCGGGGAACTGGCGGCGCTCCTCGCGGCCGGCATCTTGCGTTCGATGGAAGATACCGGCCCGCGGCTCGTCGAGACCATGGACGTGATGCAGCGGCTGGAGGAAGAGGCCGGCGGGCCGGACGTGGCCTTGCTCGCGGTCGGGGCCGGCAAGGCGGCCGTTGCGGGCGTTGCCGAAAGCGTGCGAGCTCAACATGCCGTCATCGCGATGGACAATTGTCCGCATCAGTGCGTGGCGGTCGGGCCGACGCCCGAAATCGCGGCGATCGAAGCGGCCCTCGCGGAACGCGGCACCATTTGCGAACGACTGCCGTTCCGCAGGCCGTATCACACGCCGCTCTTCGAACCGTGGATGAAGCCATTCCGCGACATCTTCGAAGCCGTGCCGTTCGAAGCGGGGCACACGCCGGCATATTGCTGCTCCACGGGCGAACTGTTCCCGGCGGACCCCGCCGCGATTCGCGACCTTACGGTCAACCACTGGGTGAACCCGGTCGAGTTCGCGCGGATGATCGAGACGATGTATGCGGACGGAGTGCGGCTCTTTGTCGAAGCCGGCCCGCGCGGCAACCTCTCGGCGTTCGTCGAGGACATTCTCCGCGGCCAATCGTTCGCGGCGATCACGGCCAATACTACCCGCAAGAGCGGTCCGACGCAGATCAACCACCTGGTCGCCCAGCTGGCCGCTCACGGGGTGCCGCTGAACATGGGCCACCTCTACACCCGCCGCGAAACGCACGCCGTTCAGTGGGAACAGACCGCAAATCCCGTTGGTCCGGCCGGCGGATGTGCCGCGGCGCTCAACGATTATCTCGCGGTGATGGAACAGTTCCTCGACGTCCAGCGCGAGGTCATGGAGGCGTACCTCGGCCCGACTTCGGCCGCGACCCGGACTCCGCGGAGCGGACCGCTACCCCCCGCGGACTCCGAATCGCGGCTCGACGAGAGCTATTGTTTGCTGGGGCCGATCGAGCGGTTCGACCCGGGCCGCGAGGTGATCTTCCGCCGAATCATGGACGAGCGCGAAGACCTTTACGTAGACGATCACACGCTGGGCGGCCGCGGCGTCAGCAAGGTGAACCCGAGCCAGAATGGCCTTCCCGTTTTGCCGATGACCTTCAGCCTGGAAGCGATGGCCCAGGCCGCGTCGCTCCTCGCTCCCGGTAAAGTCGTTGTCGCGATTCGCAACATCCGCCTCTACCGCTGGCTTCCCTTCGACGCCGACCCGACCACGCTCGAAGTTCGCGCAACCGTCGCGTCCGTCGATCCGGAAACCGGTACGGTCGAAGTGAAGGCGAACGTCCGCGATCTGGGCAATAGTTTCCTTCGCGACGGGGCCAACAAGCCATCCTCCGAAGCGACACTCATTCTTGGCGATCGCTATCCGGAACCGCCGGAACCGCTGCCGTTCCACTTGACCGAAGAAAAGCCGTGCGAATCGTCTGTCGAAGACTTGCGGCGGAATATGTTCCACGGGCCGCTCTTCCAGATGATCCGCTCGCTCGGCCGCACTGGGAGGGAAGGAATCGAGGGAACGCTGGAAGTGCAGCCGCGCGACCGCTGGTTCCGCTCGAATCCCAAGCCGCGCACCGTGATCGATCCGGTGCTCGTCGATGCCGCCATGCACATCCTCGGCGCCTGGCACCTGGAACAACCCGATTGGTCCGGGCGGATTCTGTTGCCGATTGGCGTCGCCAACCTGGAATTCTTCGGCCCGATTCCCGAGGTCGGCTCGGTGCTCCGCCTTCGCGGCCACAACGAGGAAGAAACGGCCCGGCAAGCGCGGCACGGCGTCGAACTGTTCGCCCCGGATGGCCGGCTCTGGTTCCGCATGACCGGCGCCGCCTACTGGCGCTTCTACTTGCCATTCGGCGATGTGAACTTCTTCGGGCCCAAGGATCAATACTTCCTCAGCCACCGCTGGGAAGAAGCCGAGCTCGGGGCTTCTTGCCGCTGTTATTGCCTGGAACCGCCGCTCGACTTGCAACAACCGGTGCTGCGAGCCTCCGGTGTCTGCGTGACCATGACGCCGCGCGAAATCGCCGAATACTCGGCCCTGACCGGAAGCGATGCTGAGAAATCGGGCTGGTTCTTCGGCCGCCTCGTCGCGAAGGACGCGATCCGCGGCTTGCTTTTACAAACGAAGGATGTGGGTGTATATCCCGCGGACATGGAGGCGGAACTGGCCGAGCCGGGCCGCTATCGGTGCTGGCCCCGCGAAGGCTACCTCGCCGAACCGTTTCCCAACGTCGCCTTCGCCATCGCCGGCGGCCTGGTTGCCGCAATCGCTGCTTATACCGAATCGCTCGCCATCGCGCTCGTTGCCTTGCCGAAGAACGCCGCTCCCACGGACGAGCAGACCGCCCGCGCGAGTGCCGCTTGCCAGGCTGCCGCGAATGCCTTGCGAATTCCGCCGGAGCAGTGCGTGCTCGGTGCGCTCGACGCTGCCACCGGCGCCGCGACCGTCGCCGCCGCCGATCGCACCATTCGCGTGCAAACCGCCCGCGAGAAAACCGTCGTCGTCGCGACGACACTGGGCGAGGCGACATGACTGATGCCGAACGCGTGCTGATCGACCTGGCAACCGTCGTCGCGCGAACATTTCCCGACCGCGATTTCCCGGAAGTAGACGGCCAGTCGCGGGCCTTCGCGGACCTGGGCCTCGCCTCCATCGATCTCGTCGTTCTGGCCGAGCGATTGGAATTGCATTACGGGAAGAAGCTTCCTTTTGGAACGTTCTTGAAGTCGCTTCGCGATCGGGGCGCCGACGACGTGATTCTTGGCGAATTGGTCGCTTTTTTGCAACGGCACGTGTGACGATGGCGAATGGAAGGCGTCGGTGCCCTTACTCCTGAAGAGTTCTAAGTTTCGAGTCGGTTAAATCCTGTACTTAAAGCCTGAAACTTGCAACTCGGACCTTTTGAAATCGCCTGGCCGCGAGAATTGAAATGCCAGACGTAATGGTCAACGGCACGCGACTCTACTACCAGCAAGCCGGTTCGGGGCCGGACGTGGTGCTCGTCCACGCCGTCACCAGCAACCAGGCCGTGTGGATGTTCACTGGGCTCATTGGGTCGCTGGCCGAGAACTACCGCGTCACGAGTTACGACCTTCGCGGCCACGGCGCCAGCGATCGGCCGCGGAGCGGCTATACCTCAGCCGCGATGGCCGACGACTTTCGCGCCCTGCACGCCGCCCTCGGCCTCGGCCCCGCATACCTCGTCGGCCACAGCTTCGGCGGCGTCGTCGCGCTCCACGCCGCCCTCGGCATGCCCCACGCCGTCGCCGGCGTCATCCTCTCCGATTCCTTTTTTCCAGGCCTTCGCCACATCGAGCCCAACTTCGGCAAAATGGCCATCTGGAAAGACCTCCGCGAGACCTTCGGCAAGGTCGGCGTGGAGCTCGGCGAGACGGTCGATTTCACCCAGCTATTCCAGGCATCGGCCGCGATGTCGCCGGAACAGATGGCCAAGCTAGAAGAGATATACGGCGCGTTCGGCCGAGGTTGGCTGCGGCAACTGCCCAAGCTGGCCGAGACGAATTGCGGCGCTGAGGTGCTTGCCGAGGCCGGCCTTACCGCCGAACGGATCGCCAAGGCAGCACAACCGGTCGTCGCGCTTTACGACGAGTTCTCGCCGTTTATGGCGACGTGCCGCTGGCTCGAGGCGCACTTGAAACGTTGCACGGTCGAGATCATTCCGGCCGCCAAGCACCTGGCCCTGGTCGAGAACACCCCCGCGTTCACGGAAGCCGTGCTGCGGCATTTGAAGCGCCTGACCAACGCGACGCCGACGAGTGGTATCCTGCGTTAACCTTTCGCGCTCCCCGTTGGGGCGCGGCTACGCGATCGATCCATGTATTTCGCCTCGTTTATTTTGAAGAACCTGACGCGGCGGCCGGTCCGCACGGCGCTGACAGTCCTCGGACTCGCCGTCGCCGTCGGCAGCATGATCGCGCTCCTCGGCATCAGCCACAACGTCGAAGCGACCGTGGCCGAAGGATTCGAACGCCGCGGCGTCGATCTCGTGGCCGTCAAAGGGGGCGTCTCGGATCAACTCAATAGCTTCATGGACGAGAAGATCGTCGATAAGGTGCTCAAAGTGCCGGGCGTCGATCCGGAAGGGGTGGACGTCGCCCTCGTGGATCTGATCGAGATGATGACGCCGAGCGGCAACAGCATCAGTGCGATGATGCTCGGCTGGCCCGCCGACGCTTTCGCGTTCAACGATCTGCGCATCCTTTCGGGACGCCGACTTCGCTCCGGCGACACCGACAAGGTCATGCTCGGCGTCACCGTGGCCGAGAATTTGAATCGCAAGGTCGGCGACACCGTCACTTTGCAAAACGTTCCTTGTGAAGTCGTCGGTATCTTCAAAAGCTACAGCGTCTTCGAGAACGGCTCGGTGATTCTGCTCCTCGACGAAGCCCAGAAACTGGACGGCAAAGCCGGGCTCATTACTGGCTTCTCCCTCCGCGTGGCGAAATCGAAAGAGCATTCCGAGGCGGATGTCGAAGCGGTGCGGCAGCGAATCCTCGCCTTGAAGGACGACAACGGCAAACCGATACGCCTCTCCGTGCAAACCGTGGAGGATTACCTCAAAACCGCGTCTCACATCACCATGACCCGCGCCATGGTCTGGATGGTCTCGGTGATTTCGATCCTCGTCGGAGTCATCGGCGTGCTGAACACGATGATCATGTCGGTGCTGGAACGGACGCAGGAAATCGGCATCCTTCGCGCCGTAGGATGGCCCAAGTCGCGGATCATCAGAATGGTGCTTTGGGAAGCGATCTTTCTCGGACTAGCGGCGGCGACAGTCGGCACGCTCGGCGCTTACATCGTCACATACGTCCTTACGCTTTTCCCCAAGGTGAACGGCTTCATCGCCGCGGAGATCGCTCCCGTTGTCATTGCCGAAGGGTTCGGCCTCACGCTGCTCATTGGCCTGTTCGGGGCTGTGTATCCCGCCATCCGCGCCGCCCGCCTCCTGCCCACGGAGGCGATCCGCCATGACTGATCGGCCCGCCAACTACCTGCTCTTCGCCGACCACCTCGTGAAGACTTATCCGGATGGCGACGTGCACGCCCTCTCCGGCGTGAGCCTCGGCGTTCGCGAGGCCGAGCACGTCGCCATCACTGGGCCATCCGGTTGCGGCAAATCGACGCTCCTGAATTTGCTCGGTGCCCTCGACCGCTCCGACGGCGGCGACGTCTACTTCCGCGGCGAACCGCTTTCCCACCTGAAGAACCTCGACGACTTCCGCGCCCGCCAAATCGGCTTCATCTTCCAGTCGTTCTATCTGCTGCCGTCGCTGACCGCCCGCGAGAACGTGCAGGTGCCGATGTTCGAAGGGCCGGCGCGGTCCTTGCGCGATCGAGCGAACAAGGCCGAAGAACTGCTCGATCTGGTGGGAATGGCGAAGCGGGCCAACCACCGGCCCAACAAGCTGTCCGTCGGCGAACGGCAGCGCGTGGCCATCGCCCGGGCACTGGCCAACGATCCCGCCCTGCTCCTCGCCGACGAACCGACCGGCAACCTCGATTCGGACAACGCCAACGGCGTCCTCGATTTGCTGACGTCGTTCCAGCGCGATCGCGGATTGGCGCTGATCGTGGTGACGCATTCGAACGAGATCGCCGACCGCGCCGACCGCGTCGTTCGCATGAAGGACGGAAAAGTCGTCGATACTAAGATTAGCCGCGAACCGAAGGAGAGCACCGTTCAAGGGACATGAGTTCATCCCGCTGGTTTCCAAAGACTCCGATTTCTCCGGAATTCAGGAGTCGCGCTCGGCGAGGTAACTTAAACGCTTGAGCCGATGCGAGTTAAGACTGTGGAGCGGAGGAGAGTCGAACTCCCGACCTCTTCGTTGCGAAGCGCCACAAACGCACCGGCAAATTCGCCGGAATCCACTGGTTTCCGTAGCAGTTTATGCCCTCAATTCGTGGTTTGCAAGCGCCAATATCTAAAACATCAAACAAGGGTGATCGCGGGCTTCGCGGAGGGGTTTACGGAGCATTTACGGAGCAAACCCTCCCACGTCGGAGTGCGCGACCTCACGTCGCATGTTCGCCCCGATCTGTTACTGGCGGCCATTCCCCCGGCCGACGAGTTCGTGGCCTGGGGCGGGTCTTAGGGCGTTGCGGTGGGCAATGGGGTCGATGAGGTCTTCGAGGGATCGCCCTCGGTGCGCGTGTCGCGCCAGGAGTGATCGCGGGCGGCTGCCCCTGGTCAGCGCGGCGAACTGGCGGGAGTTGAGGCGGACGCTGGCCACGGCTTCACCTGACGGCGGCCTCGGGATCTGGCGCTGCACCTCGTCGCCCATTTCTTTCAGGGCCGCGGGGGTGCCCCTCAACGGGGTCGGTGAGGATCATTTGCGGCTGGGGCGGGCAATCGCCGAACTCGGACGTGACGAGGTCGCCGAGCCGAGAGGCGTTGGGCATCTGGATTGCAGCGCGGCGCCCGCAGCCTGAGTCCTTTCGGCGAACGAATATCCGACCGCAGCGGACGCGCGTCGACGGCGCTGGAACGGCTCTTCGAACGCATGGGCGAACTCGACGTTCAGCCCGCGGGAATCGAGCGCGGCGGAGAGCGTTTCGGACGGGATCAACAACTTGCCGCGGCGTAAGAGCATGGGGTCGCGCAGGCTTCAACACGTCTTTCAGCGTCCTCGGCCTGACCGTCGCCGCGCGTTGACCGCCATTGACGACAGCCGCCGACAACTCGCGATCGTCGCGAGGCGCGGCGACGAAATAACGGTCTGGCAACTCCAAAAGCGGAACGGCGCGGTAGCCCGCGACTTAGGTCGCGCGGATCGAACTGTCGGAGTCGGTCCGCCGAGGCCTCGGTTGCTACCCGCTGAACGAGGCCCTCGTCGGCGCGTGCATGAGTCATTTCCTTTCGACTATTCCGTCTCTACTCGGCGGACGCGGCGAAGCAGGCGAAGCGTGGACGCGAGTTCTTCGCCGCAATCCGCGCGGCGATCCAGGCGCCCAACGTCTCATCGTCCTTCGAAAGCGGTGGGAGTGGGTTTCACGTTCAGCGGCTCGGCCGAAGGCCCCGGTCTGATCCGCGATCCACGCGGCCGCGCGTGCGTCGGGCTGCATCGCCCAAGTGCATCCCGCCGTGCGGGTCGGTCGAGGCGATCCGACGCGGTGCAGGCCGAAGAGTCGGGCAACTCCGCTTCAACGTCCGCGCGCTCCCGCTGAATGTATCGCGTCGGCGAGCGATCCGAGCAGCTTGTCGAGCGGCTCGCGCCGACACGAGCGTTTCGCGCTTCGCGCGGAGCTTGCGAGCGTACTCGGGTTCCGCAATCCCGATGCGGTCGAGGACCTCGGCGACCGGGTGGCCGGCGATCGCGGGCGGTTGCCGGTGAGGGCGGCGAACTGGCGGGCGTTCAGCTTGACGTGGGCCACGGTTGCGCCATCCCGCCTCTGATCGGATCACCCGAACTCGGCCGCGCAGAAGGACGGGCGAGTTCCCGATTACCTCGTCCGCCGTGCGCGAGGGGCGGCCACTGGTGATAGCGGCCGGCCCCGTTGCCGGCGCGTCGGGACGGCGCGATTGTATCGCTGGGGAAGCACGGAGCGGCAGTCATGGCTCCCTACAGCGGCTGGCTGTCCCGCGATCGCGGCGCCGGCGGAGACCGCCCCGAGGCCGGCGGCATTCCCGCCAACCTCGGCTTCGACAAGTTGGGCGCGAGGCTCTTGCGGCCTCGAACGGCCTGGCGATGCGCTCCAGTTGTCGTAAATCACGTCGCCGAGAGTGCCGTCGTCGAGCACCTCGCGGAACTGCGTTTCGCCGATGCCAGCGACCGGCACGCGCCCGACAACCCGCTGCCGCCGCGGTTGCCAGCCCGCAGCGAACAGCCGCTTGTACTTCCGTTCGAACACGCTGAGTACGTTCTTCGCCTGCGCTCGGTACCGCATCGTGTTTTCGAGTTGCTCGAAGCGGAGCCGCCGGAGATTGACCGCCTCGATTTCCGCAGGCAATTCCTGGCGAAGCCGTTCGTATTCCTCCTGCGCGACGTCGTAGTTCGCTTCCGCGTCGACCTGATTTTGCTTCACCTGCGGGAGCTTGCGAGCGGTCGCCGCGTCCGCGGCGAAGTCTTCCGAGGTCAGGTAGAGCCGTTCCAGCACGCCGACCAGGGCGGCGATTTCCTTTTCGGAGAGCTTGCGGCCCTCAGCCTCAGCGAACACCGCCTTGCGGTAAGCGGCAACGTCCGAGGCGATTTCCGCAGCCTTCTTGGCGGCGAGTTTCTCGGCCATCTCGTCGATGGCTTGCGCTGTCGTTGCATCGGGCATGGTTGCTCCAGGGTCAGGACCGCCGCGAAAAGATCGCGGTGATTTCGGCGCAGGCGAGGGACCGCTTTTGCACGAGTGCGGCCGCAACGTCGCGAATCGCCCACTTGTGGCGTTCGACGATGGTGAGGGCCGTGCGGGCGCCCTCGGAACGCTCCGCGGGACACGGGCAGCGCTTCTCGGCGAGCGCCAGGTCGGCGTCTTGCGAGCCCAGGTTGGCCAGCGGCCAGTCGCCGGTGAAGAGGCTGACGGCCGCCGGGCCGGCGAAGCAGATGGCCGCCTCGTCGACGGGCCGCAAGAACCTCGCGCGCTTCACGACGCCGCTGCCATCTGGACGAACCTCGGCGGTCATCTCGCCGCGGCAGCCGAGGACGATCGCGGCGATCGCGTGGCCTGCCTCTTGGTAGCAGGTCGTCCAGATCCGCGGAGTCGCGGGGAGCTGGGCGGCCGGCTTCCGGGTCGGGGCTGAGGCCGCGATCGTCGGCGAAGTTTCGCCGTTCGATCTGGAACCCGCGACTCCCCTTTGTCCCGGAGCAACTTCTCGCGCCTTGACTTCACTTCGCAGTCGATTGACTTGCCGCGGAAGCGCTCCGCGGCGAACAATGGCGGAGAGAAAGGGCCGGGCGTCGTTGGGCTGCACGACGTCCAGGGTTGTCTCGGCCGCCCCGCTCGGCCGACGGGACACGATGTCCGGTCGGACGGCCGTGATAGAAATTGCGCTAATAATGACATGGGTGACGGGGTTTTGGAACGAACGGCTCGCACCTCAGCCTTCCCGCAAATGAACTCCCCGACGATGAACTTCAAAACGTTAATAATCAAAGCGATGGAGGGCAATCCACGCACCGATGTACGTTTCTAAACCCCCGTTGGTTTCGAACACCGATCCACTCCCATTCGCCGACGATGCAACACGAGAATTGCCTTCAGGGTCGCGTCAACTTAAACAACGGCTTCGTTGCACCGGAGCCAGGCGTTTGAACGCTCGGCTATCCCTCAACTCGTTACACTCCTGCGACACGATTTCGGCTATCCTCTCTGCGTCGCGGCGTGCGATGCTGCCGCAGTGCGTTCACTCCTCAAGAGCTAGCCCATGACACGGGTTCATCCGAAGTCGATTCTTCCGTTCAGCGTGCTTGCGCTGCTGGCCGCGGCCGTGGTCTACACGCCGACGCTGCCGCAAGCGCAGGCCGCCGACATCGGCTACGTCGAGGACTTCGCACTCGCCAAGGACCGTAATGCGGCGTTGAAACAACTCATTCCCGGCACCGAAGATTACTACTACTACCACGCGCTCCATGCTCTGAATATGGGCCGCTACGACGCTGCCGTCGCCAACTTCAAGCCGTGGATCGAACGGCATGGCCACACACCCCGCGTCGTCGAAATCCAGGTCCGCCATGCGCTCTTGACCTACGAAAAGAATCCGCAAGCCAGCCTCGCGTTCCTCAAGAATCATCTCGGCTTACTCTTCAACCACCAGCGCGAGGTGATCGGCGCGATTCCGCAATTGCCCACGGTCCTCGATCAAAATGTCATCAGCAGGGCCACGCTCAAGGCCTACTCGCAGCGGTGGGCCAACCTGCACAACTACGAAGATTCCGCCCTCGACTGGCTGGCCGCGGACAACCTCGACTGGCAGCGACAGCGGCACCTGCTCCAGCGTCTGCAGCGGCCGGACATCACCAACTTGCCGGAACTCATCCACGCCGACATGAACGCCGAGCATCCGTCGCCGTTCGGCACTTTCCCTGTCCACACCATGCTGACGATTCCGCAACTCGAAGCCTTGAAGAAACTGCGCCCGGCACTCGCGAACGACAGCAACTTCGTGATGGCTTACGTGAGCAAGCTTTGCCCCGGCGCCGATTCGGACTGGAAGCGCGATCGGGCCATTGCCCGCGATTACCTCGGCTGCCTCGAAAAGTTCGCCATGCCGTTGGCGCCGGTGCATAACGCGCTGAAGGCGCACGTGCTTTTCCACCGGCTCGCGCTCGACCGCGCCGACGGCATTTACGACAAGGATCGGTTCATCGCGTACTTGCAGTTGCCGCGCTTCCAGCCGTACATGGCCAAGGCCTGGAATGATCGCCGCGAATCGCAGCAATTCCCGGCGAATCTGACCGTCGATTTCAGCCCGCACACGCTGCTCGCGGCGCCGAAG
>DATNBQ010000382.1:0-6358 GCA_035571955.1 Urbifossiella sp.
GCGCCGTCGGCTTCGGGTTCAACACCGCCCGCATCGCTTACAACGCGTCCCATACCGACCAGATTGAACTCGTCGAAACCGATGATTCTGACAACGTGATCACGTCGCTGGTGAACGACAAGAAGTTCCCGGCCGGGTTCCGGCCATCGTACGCATTCAAGGGCGGGTTCCTGTTGGTGGCAAGTTCGCCCGATGCCATCAAGCGATTCCGCAAGCCGAAGGAAGCCCCGAGCGGAAGCGAGGCGCTGCTCGCCCGATTCTCGGGTTCCGCCACGCGGGCGTATCTGCAGGCGCACCGCGAGCCGCTGGCGCGGTTCCTTTCCAGCGCCGGGAATGGCAGCGAGAAGGATCTGCTTCGGCAGTTCGACCAGGCGGCGACGGTTCTGGAACTGGTCGATCGGGTCGAGGTGTTCAGCCGCGGCGACGACTCGGGCCTGCGCCTGGCGGCCCGGTTCACGTTCGCGAAGCCGCTGCGAAAGTGAACAGGCGCGTTCCCCTTCGGGTCGCGGCTAACCGTCGAGAATACCTTCGCCGAAGGCTTCCTCGGCGGTCATCGTTGGTGCGGCGTCCGTCTTCGCGTGCTCTTCACCTTCCACCACGTCCGCCCCGTGCGCCTTCTTGATCGCGTCCTCCGTGCTGTTCGGATCGATCGCCCGGCACGTCTCCGTTAACCGATCCGCGAGTTCCTTCAAGTCCGTCTTCCAGCGCTCGGCTTCGATGCCCGGCGGCGTCAGTTGTTCGAACTCCTCAATCAAGAGGATGAGCCGCAGGCAGTGGCGGAAGATGAGGCCTTCCTGCTTGGTGAGTTCGCGGCTGGTGACGAAGGTGTTGAAGTTGCCGCCGTAGCGGAAGAGGATGTCGCCGGCGGCCCAGACGGCCTGCGTGTTGAAGTCGCCGACCTCGGGATAGCGGTGATCGAAGAGCAAGCGGAGCTTCTCGGCGAAGACGGGCGGCCGCTCGTCCCACGGCACGAATTCCTCTTCCTCCTCGGGTTCGTCGTCGGTCTTCGGCGGCTTGGCGAGCATCAGCCCCTTGGCGATCAGTTCGGGGTCGAGCGTTTCGGTGGCGAGCGGCCCGGCCGGCAGGTCGAACGGCACGCGGACGTACTTCAATAGCGGCCGCGGCAACTCGAGGACGCTTTCGAGCGCCTGGACGCGTTCCTCCTGGCTCGCGGAACCGAGCAGGCCGATGAGGAACGCTCCGTAAAGCGGCTGGCAGGCGCGGAAGACGAGCAATTGGTCGAGCGCTTCCGTCGGCGTCGCGGTCACGGGCTCGTAAAGCCCACCGACGGCCGTCGGTGGGCTTGGTTCGGGTTGCGGCGCCGGTTCCAATCTCACGAAGCCTTGTTCGTGCAGCGTCACCAGCATCCGCGTCAATTGTTTCATCCCCGCCTCGATCCGCGGTTGATCGAGCAGGCGCTTCCGCACCACATTGCGAATCCGATCCACCTCCGGCGACACCTTGAGCAAGTACGCCAACAGCCGCCACGGCAGCGGCCCCTTGCTATAGAGCCGCGCCGGCGGCGCGCCCTTCAGCTTCTCGAAATCGCTCTCGTTCCAGTATTTCTTCGTTGAATTGCGGCTCGGCTTCTTCTTCAACAGGCTCTTCTTCATCTTGAGCATCGCCGGGTCCTTGGCGTTCTCGGGAATCTGCTCGTACTGCTGCTTCCAGCGCAGGATCCGCACGTCGTCTTCATGGGGATAAGCGAAGACGAAGCCCTCGGTGTCGAATTGCGGGCGGCCAGCGCGGCCGAAAATCTGGTGCGCCGAGCTCGGGTCGATCAGCTTCTCCTTGCCGAACGGCCCCTTCACCAGGCTGGTGATGACAACGGAACGGGCCGGCAGATTGATTCCCGCGGCCAAAGTCTCGGTGCAGAGCGCCACCGAAAGCAGCTTCTTCTCGAACAATTCCTCGACGACGCGGCGATACTTCGGCAAGAGCCCGGCATGGTGGACGCCGACGCCGCGGCGGAGCATCTGCTTCAACTTCGGCCCGACGCCTTGCGGCCAGTCGAACCGATCCACTTCCTTGTTGAGCGCGGCCTTCTGCGCCGAACTCATCAGGTCGAGGCCTTTCAGCTGCTCGGCCACGCTCCAGCATTCGTCGCGGTTGAAGCAGAAGACGAGCGCCGGCGTCTTGCGAACCGCGTCGTCCCCCTTGGCCATATCGACCACGAGTTCGTTGAGGAATTGATCCGGCACCCAGCGGTACGTGAGCGGAATCTTGCGTTCACGCCCCTCGGCCAGTTCCAGCTTGCGGCCGTGCGATCGCTCCAGCCAGTTCAGGAATTCGACGGCGTTGCCGACCGTGGCGGAAAGGAGCATGAGACGGATTTGCTTCGGCAGCATGTTCAGCGACAGTTCCCAGACGATGCCGCGTTCTGGGTCGGCGAAGCTGTGGAACTCGTCCATCACCACGGCTGAGACGTGCCCGAAATCGAAGCCTTCCGCGTGGAGCAGGCGGTTCAAAAGAATCTCGGCGACGACGACCAGCACGCGGGCGTTCGGATTGACGCGGCGATTGCCGGTGACCAGGCCAACGTCATCCGCCTGGAAGCCCCAGCGCACGGCCGCCGCCTGCATCTCGGCGAACTTCTGCTCGGTGAGTGCGATCAGCGGCGTCGTGTAATAAGCAACCGTGTTGGTGTGCAGCGCTTCGAACAGGGCGGCCTGCGCGACGAGCGTTTTCCCCGTGCCGGTCGGGGCGCACATCATCACCCCCTGCTCGGCGGTGAACCACGCCAGCAAGGCCTCTTCCTGGACGGGGTAAGGCGGGTAAGGAAGTTGCTCGAGGAAGCGGGTCGCGAGATCGCTGCGCGTTTCAGCCGCGGCCATGCGTGCCCCGGGGTTGAAGTTCACCCGCCTTCGCGCGGGACGAGGGCAAGCAACTTGCGGACGATCTCGTCCGGCGTGACGCGATCCGCCTCGGCGTTGTAATTGGTAATGACGCGGTGGCGAAGGACGGGGAGGGCGACGGTGCGGACGTCGTCGATGGCGACGTAGGTGCGGCCGCGGAGCAGGGCTCGGGCCTTGGCCGCGAGGATAAGGTTTTGACCGGCGCGCGGGCCGGCGCCCCAGGTCACGTACTTCTTGACGAAATCGGGGATGTTCGGGTCCGGGGCTTCGCCGTGCTGGGCGTGCGGTCGCGTGAAGCGGGCCAGTTTGAGCGCGTAGCGAATCACGTAGGCGGCCGCTGGGACCTTGCGAACCAGTTGCTGCATCATCAAGAGTTCGTCGCCGGAAACGACGCGATCGATCGACGGCTTGGCCGCCGAGGTAGTCGCCTCGATAATGCGGAATTCGTCGTCCTCGCTCGGATAATCGACGGCGATCGTGAACATGAAGCGATCCTGCTGCGCTTCCGGCAGCGGATACGTTCCCTCTTGTTCGATGGGGTTCTGCGTGGCCAGTACGAAGAAGGGATCCGGCAGCACGTGCTTGTTCCCGGCCACGGTCACTTGTTTTTCCTGCATCGCTTCGAGCAGGGCGGCTTGCGTCTTCGGCGGCGTCCGGTTGATCTCGTCGGCGAGCACCACGTTGGCGAAGATCGGCCCTTGCAGGAAGCGGAACGATCGCTGCCCGGTGGCCCGGTCTTCTTGAAGCATTTCGGTGCCCGTGATGTCCGACGGCATCAGGTCCGGGGTGAATTGCACGCGGTTGAAAGTGAGGTTCATGCTGTCCGCGAGGGAGCGGATCATGAGCGTTTTGGCGAGGCCGGGAACGCCGACGAGCAGGGCGTGCCCCTGGGCAAAGAGCGCGATCAGGAGTTGTTCAAGGACGGCTTGCTGGCCGACGATGGCCTTGCCGCACTCGGCGAGGATGCGGTCGCTGGCGGTGCGGAGGTGTTCCGCAGCGGCGAGTTCGTCTTCTGTCCAGTCGCTGACGGGTTCGGCTCGTACCACGGATGTTCACCCTAGCGGAGCCGCGACCCAATGGGGAGCGCGGAGCATAGGGAAATGAAATGGGAAACAGGGAGAAAAGCAAGCGCGAGCCCCATCACGGCAGGCGCCTGAGCTTGCGTTTCACTTCATCCCGGCGGCCGTCGCGATTGTCGCCGGCGAGCAGGCGGGCCGCTTCTTGCCATGCGGCCCGGGCCTTGTCCTTTTCACCGAGTCGATAGCGGACGTCGCCCAGGTGGTCCCACACCACGCCGTCGCTTCCCCCCTCCGCCATCCGCGATACTTGTTCCAACAGGTCGCGGGCCTCGGTTAACTTGTCCTGGCGGAACAAGAGCCACGCCAGGCTATCGAGGAGCAAACCGCTGACCGGTTCCATGTCGCCGCTCTTGTGGCGGTCGGCACGATCGACGGCGATGGCCCGGCGAATCAACCGCTCCGCTTCCGGCAACGACCGGCTTCCATCGGCCAAATGGTAGCCGAGATCGTTGCATGCCCATTTGTAGTCGGGGTCGATATCGAGAATCGCCCGCAGTTCGGCCTCGGCCTCGGCGTGCTTCTTGGCCGCGGTGTAGATGCCGCTCGATTCGTAGCGAATCTGCACTCGGTCCGCCTGGTCGTGAAACTCATCGAGGAGTTTCTTGCAGGCGGCGACGGCCTCGTCGGTGCGGTTCACCAGGCCGAGCACGCGGACCCGGCTGAGGCGGAAGCCGAGGCGGTCGGCATCGCCGGCCTCGGCAATGGCTCGATCGACAGCGGCGACCGCTTCATCCGCCTTGCCAAGCCGCGCCAGCGCGACGGCCATGTGCTTGTGGAAGTAGGCCGCATATAGCGGGAAGAGCGCGAGCAACTGGTTGCGGTTCAGAGCCTCCCGACATGTGGCCGCTACCTCGGCGGGCTTGTGCCCGAGCAATTGTACGCGGATGATCCGCATGATGATTTCGCCCTGGGCGGCGGGCGGGGCCGTGCGGAGCGACTGGCGAAGTTGATCCTCGGCAGCGCCGAGTTGTCCCACGCGGGCGGCGAGCAAGCCGACGGCGTGCAGCGTCTGGTATTCGTGCGAAACGGAGCCGCGGAGGTCGGCGGCGGCGGCGCGGATCAACGCCGGCGCCCAGGTCGGCTCGTCCCGCAACACATTCAGTAAAGTGCGGGCTTTCTCGGCGGCGAACTCGCGGGCGGCCGGCGTCTTCGCTTCGTCCTTAACGATGCGGTATGCGCCATCGAGATCGATGAGTAGTTTGTTCGTGCGATTGGAATCGATGGCGGAGCGGACGGCGAGCCGAACGATCTTGGGATCGTTGGTCGCGGCGAGCAGCCTTGAAAAGGCGAGGTCGGAGGCGGGGAGGCCGCCGGGCGATCGCGCCAGCTCCACGGCCAACACGGCTTGCAGCGGGGCGTTCTTCGGTTGCGGGGTCGCGAGCCGCTGCAAGGTCGGCACGATTTCACCGCTGCGGCCGGTGCGAACGAGGAGTGCCACCAGTCGTTCGTAAGGTTCAACGGCCCGCGGCTGCCGCTGCAAGAACGATTGCAAGTGGGCGAGCGCGGCGGCGGGGCTGTCGGCCGATTCCGCCACGGCCAGGTTCCATTCGAGGCGGGCCGCCGCCGAGCGGTCGTTGGCTCCCTTCGGGTCGGCGAACAATTTGGCCGCGACGCGGAAGGCGTCCGCCGCCGCCGCCGACTTCCCGGCTTTCGTCAGGGCTTTGCCCAATCGCTCGTAGGCCGCGGCGGTCTCGGCATCGGCATCGTCCTTGGCAAACGCTTCGCGCTGCGTTTGGAGAAGGCCGATCGCGCGCTGCCAGGCCCCGGCGGAAGCGGCGAACTGGCCCCGGCGATCCTCGATGGCGGCCAGGTCGCGGAAGATCGTCAGGGCTTTCTCGGGCATCTTGGCCGCATCGATAGTGTCGGCGGCGGCCTGAGCGAATGCCGCGGCCTCGGCGAGTTCGCCGGTATCGACGAGCAACCGGGCCAAGGTCTGTGCCGTGGAAGCGTCGCGCGGATCCTTCTCCAGGACGGTGCGGGCGGCGCGAATCGCCTCGCGCTCACGGCCAATTTGCGAATACACCGCGATCAGTTCTTTCAATGCGGCAGTCGAGTCGGGGTCGCGCTTGGCGGCGGCTTCGAGCGATTGGATGCTGGAAAGGAGGCGGTTGCGCCGCGCTTGCCATAGCCCTGCGCCGAAGTGACTGGCCGCCTCCGCCCGCGATTCGGGAACGTGCGGCGCCTCCACGGCTTCCAAGGAAGGAGGCGATCCGAGCGCGAACAGCAAGAGTCCCGGCAGCATGAAGACTCCCATGCGTGAACCGCCGCGATTCTAACGTAAGCCGCGCCCCGTGCCAACGCGAAGCACTCCCACGCACTCTAGGGTGCAGCAAGATTCGCTGGGGGTGGGGGATGCTTCTGGGTGGCACCGGCTTCCAGCCGGTGTGTCTTTACTTGCACCGGCTGGAAGCCGGTGCCACCCAA
>DATNBQ010000383.1:0-3052 GCA_035571955.1 Urbifossiella sp.
GCGGCCCTGGCAAAGCGCAAAGCGATCTTCGGCGAAATCTTTCTGCATACGGCGGCCGACCTGGACAGGCTTGCACCCAACCTCCGCTATCGCTGGGTCATCGACGGCCACTGGAAGCTGATCGTGCCGGATGCCCGCACGGAACCGGGCAAGGCGCCGGAACTGTACGATCTTTACAGCGACCCGCATGAAACGAAGAACCTCGCGGCTCAGCACCCGGATACGGTCGCGGATCTCACCGCCAAGCTCGACGCCTGGTGGAAACCATAAGACTGGGTGGCACAGGCATTCTTGCCTGTGCAGGCGATAAGAGCACAGCCAGGAATGCCTGTGCCACCAAGAAACTGGATCAACCCATGAAGATACGACGCATCGCGGCTTACAGGGTCGAACTCCCCTTGCGCGAGGGAAGCTACAAGTGGTCCGGAGGCAAGGCCGTCACCGTATTCGATAGTACGATAGTCCGCATCGACACCGATGGCGACCTGACCGGCTGGGGCGAAGTCTGCCCGCTCGGGCCGTTTTACCTCCCGGCCTACGCCAACGGCGTTCGCGCCGGCATCGCCGAACTCGGCCCGCACTTGATCGGCGAGAACGCCCTCGAACTCGGCAAACTGAACCATCGCATGGATGCCGCCCTGAAAGGGCACGCCTATGTGAAATCGGGCATCGACATGGCCTGCTGGGATTTGCTGGGAAAGGCCGCCGGGCTGCCGGCGTGCGTACTCATGGGCGGCCGCTTCGGCGATGACTTTGCCTTGTATCGTGCGATATCGCAGGAATCGCCCGAGGCGATGGCGGGCCGGGTCGGCGGCTATCGACGCGAAGGGTATCGCCGCTTCCAACTGAAAGTGGGCGGCGACCCCGATGTCGACATCGAACGCATCCGCGCCGTCGCCGCTCAACTGCAACCGGGCGACCGACTCGTCGCCGACGCCAACACCGGCTGGCGCATGCACGACGCCCTTCGCGTCGTCCGTGCCGTTCGCGACATCGACGTCTACATCGAACAGCCGTGCCTCAGTTACGAAGAATGCCTCACGGTGCGCCGCCACACCGATCATCCATTCGTACTCGATGAGGTAATCGACGCGGTCGACGTGCTGCTCCGCGGCCACGCCGATCGGGCGATGGACGTCGTGAATATCAAGATCAGCAAGTTCGGCGGCTTGACGAAGGCCCGGCAAGCCCGCGACCTGTGCGCCTGCCTCGGCGTCGCCATGACGCTCGAAGATAGCTGGGGCGGCGACATCGTGACCGCGGCCATCGCCCACTTCGCCCATAGCTGCTCGCCGGAGGCGTTCTTCTCGGCGACCGATTTCAACAGCTATGTGACCGTGAGCACGGCCGACGGCACCCCGCAGCGGACCAATGGCCGCATGGCGGCGTCGACACTGCCGGGGCTGGGAATAACGCCCAAGATGGAGGTGCTGGGAAAGCCGGTGTTGGTGATCGAGTGAAGCGGTATCGAGCGCGTGGGGTGTGCCAACGATTCTTGGAGTACTGATTCCGAGTTAAGGCAGGGGAATGTCCTTCAATTCGAACGGCACGGTGAATTCGAGCGGCGGCGATGGGGCGTCGTATACCAGCTTCCAACCCTTCGAAGCCGGGTTCGTCAAGCCGCTTTTGGCCGCCTCGCGGAATCGGTATAACGCGGTCACCTTCGAACCGTTCACTTGAATCTCGTGGTCGGTGGTCGTGAACGGCCGTCCACCGGGAGAAACCAGCCGCATGCGGTTCTCCGTCGTCCACGATTCGAAGCTCTCGAACTGCGGCAACTTCTGCGGGTAGGTCAACTCGATCTCGAACTCCCAGGTGCTCTCGTCCTTCTCAACGCGTTTGAGGATCGCCGCGACCTTATCCTTCGCGGGCAGAATGACCGGCGTCTTGCCCTTCGTTAGGTCGTCGAAGGTAAAGGCGAGCATCTTGTCGCTGGCAGTGACCGTGAAGTTCCCGGCAATCTCGGCGATCCGTTTGGCGTCTCGGTGGATGCCTTCCATGCGCACCGTGGCGGGGTGAATGGCTGCCGTCGGCTGGCTGCGGGCGCTTAAAGCCGGCGCCGAGAGCTTGCGGCCCTTATCGTCCACGGCCGAGGCGATTCGCGGCGACGAATCGAGTCGAAACACCGGCAACCGCGGCTCCCAGTGGATATCCAGATGAAGCTCGTGGAAGTGGGAGCCGCTGTCGAGAAGGAAGCGGCCGACGACTTCCCGCGCGACGACGCGAAACGGTCCGTGTACCGATGAGACTTCGTAGCTTTTGCCGCGCGGTTCGAGCGCGATCTTGCGGCCGCCATCGCGCAGCACGATGCGGTTCCCCGTCTGGCTGGCGGTGAATTCCAGGGCGAACCAGAACGGCTTGTCGTTGAAGATGGCGTCGCACGGTTCGGCCGCCGAAGCCGCATCCGGCAGCGCGATCGGGATGCCGCCCTGCTTGCTCAGGGCGGCGGCGATTTTGCCGAGGTTGGAGTGCGCCATTTCCATCGTCACGGTGCGCGGCGGCAGCGCGAACTTCTCTTCGTCGTCCGCGGGAAGCAGTGCCGCCGTGCCGAATGTCAGAACTGCAGCGAGAACGAGGAGGCGCATGGTTGACTCGGAAAAATGAAGCATTCCAGTTCATCATATCGCGTCGAGGTAGCCCTGGAGGATGAGTTGGGCGGCGACGCGGTCGCGGCGGTCGCGGCGCTTCTTGTGCGAAAGTCCGGCGTCCCAAAGGGCGTCCTCGGCCGCGGCCGTCGTGCACCGCTCGTCCCAAAACGCCACGGGCAAAGCGGTCGCTCGACCGAGCCACGCGCCGTAATCGCGGGCTTCCTTAGCCTTGATCCCTTCCTCGCCGCCCATGTGCAGCGGCAAGCCGACCACCAAACCGACGATCCGCTCATCGGCCGCTAACTTCGCGAAGTAGGCCGCATCGGTCGCGGCATCCTTGCGGAGACACGTCTCCAACGGAGATGCAATGATTCCATCGGCATCGGAGACGGCCAACCCGACGCGCACCGTTCCAAAATCGACGCCCAACAATCGGCCCATCGGCAATGGTTCTTTCATGGCCT
>DATNBQ010000384.1:0-8784 GCA_035571955.1 Urbifossiella sp.
CCGTAACCGCGACCCAACGGGGAGCGCGATCGTTCCGCGCTGCCGGTCGGGGTTTTTTGTGGTTTAATGGAAGCGGCGAATTCCCGCGAGGTAATTGCGATGTCCGATGCTTCTCGACAGTTTTGTGGCCGCACTCGCCGCGAGTTCCTGTGGGAAACCGGCGGCGGCTTCACCGGCCTCGCCCTCACCGGCCTGCTCACGACGGACGGCTTCTTCAACCGCGCCGCCGCGGCGGACGCCCCACATCGTCGCAAGACCAAGTTCCTCAACCCGATGGCCGCCAAGCCGCCGATGTTCCCGGCCAAGGCCAAATCGGTCATCTTCATCTTCTGTTACGGCGGCCCGAGCCAGGTCGAAACCTTCGACGAGAAGCCGGAACTCTACCGCCTCGACGGCAAGACGATCCCGGTGAAGACATTCGGCCGCGGCGGGCACAAGTCCGTCGGCCGCGTCGTCGGGCCGAAGTGGAAGTTTAAAACTTACGGCCAGTGCGGCAAACGCGTCTCGGACCTATTTCCGCAGGTCGGCACGTGCGTGGACGACATTGCCTTCCTGCACGGCATGTACGCGGAGTCGCCAATCCACGGTTCGGCCCTGCTCATGATGAACAGCGGCCGGCTCATCTCGGGGCATCCGTCGTTGGGAAGTTGGGTGACGTACGGCCTCGGCAGCGAGAACGAGAACCTGCCGGGCTACGTGGTGATGCTCGATAACAGCGGCGGACCGATCAGCGGGCCGAAGAACTGGTCGAGCGGCTACATGCCGGCGGCGTATCAGGGCGTCACGCTCAAGGCCGACAAGACGCCGATCCACGACCTCGCCTTGCCCCCCGGCGTCACCCGCGAACAGCAGCGCGACCTGCTCGACCACTTGAAGGAAAAGAACGACGAGCACCTCGCACAGCGCAAGGACAATTGCGAACTGGCGGCCCGCATCGCCAGCTACGAACTGGCCTTCAAGATGCAGCAACATGCTCCGGAGGCCGTCGATTTCGCCAAGGAAACCGCGGAAACCAAGACCCTTTACGGCATCGGCGACAAGAAGACGGACGACTTCGGAAAGAAGTGCCTGCTGGCGCGGCGGCTCGTCGAACGCGGCGTCCGCTTCGTGCAAATCTACTCCGGCGGTAACCACAACGATTACAACTGGGACGCCCATTCGGACATGGTCCGCAACCACACGCTCCACGCCGGCGAGACGGACAAGCCGATCGCTGGCCTCTTGAAGGATTTGGAGCGGAAGGGATTGCTGGAGAGCACGATTGTGATTTGGGGCGGCGAGTTCGGTCGTCAGCCGACCGCGGAATATGCTACTGGCACGGGCCGCGATCACAATTCTTACGGCTTCACCATGTGGCTGGCCGGCGGCGGCATCAAGGGCGGCATCAGCGTCGGCAAGACCGACGAACTCGGCAACAATGCCGTCGAGGATCGCTTCCACGTCAAGAACCTGCACGCCACGATCCTGAACCAGATGGGCCTCGACCCCAACAAGCTGACCTACTTCTTCGGCGGCCTGGACCAGAAGCTGGTCGGCGTGGAAGGGGCGGAGCCGATCAAGCAAGTGATTTGAGGAGGCATCCCACGATTGCATCGGCCATTCGCGGAGTGGTTCGCAACGGGCGGATCGAGGTTGAAGAACCGGTCGATCTACCGGAAGGAACGATGGTCGCGATTTCGCGCGTCGAGGTGGATGACGACGCACCGCTGCCGCCGGAGGAGATCGCGCGAATCCTTGCGGCGATGAAGAATCTCGAACCGCTGGAACTGACCCCCGAATTGGAAAACGAACTCACGGAATGGGAAAGGAAACTGAACCAACACGGCATAGCGAATCAAGACAATGGCCTTGAGGGCCTCTTCCGATGACCCGTTCGCTGGGACGGTGCGTAGTGGTGACGATGGACAGCGGCCTGGCTTCAGTTCCCGGTCTGGACATCGAGAACTGGGCCGTGTGATCGTGATCGGGTCAGAATACGTCAGCCCCCATGCTTCATAAGATGGACTCCTCACCGGGGGAGCATGGGCTATGGCCGAGATTCGGGCATTTCGCGGGTATCGCTACGATTTGGGGCGGGTCGGGCAACTCTCGAATGCGGTCGCGCCGCCGTACGATGTGATCGATGCCGCCTTGCAGCAGCGGCTCTACGACCTCAGCCCGTTCAACGCGATTCGCCTCGAACTCACCAAGGACGAGCCCGGCGACGACGAGACCGAGAACAAGTACGCCCGGGCCGCGCGGACGCTCAAGGAGTGGATTGCCGAGGATGCCCTGCGGCAAGACACGGCGCGGGCGCTGTACATCTACGAGCAAGAATTCACGGTCGAAGGAAAGAGCTATACGCGGCGCGGCTTCTTCGCCCGCGTTCGCCTCGAACCGCTCGCCACCGGGCAGGTATTCGCCCACGAAGAAACCATGTCCGGCCCCAAGGCCGACCGCCTGAGGCTGTATCACGCCACCGGGTTCAACCTGTCGCCGGTGTTCGCCTTTTACCCCGACCCCGCGGGGGAAGTGGATCGGGTGCTGGAGCCGTTCACGCGCAAGGGTACGCCGCTCTCGGCCACGGATCACCTCGGCGTCGTCAACCGCCTCTGGGTCGTCACCGACACGCAGGCGATCAGTAAGGTGATGGGGCTGATGGGTCCGAAGCCCGTGTTCATCGCCGACGGTCACCATCGCTACGAAACCGGCCTGAAATACCGCGATGAACAGAAGGGACTCGACCCGGATGCCCCGGCCAACTTCACGCTGATGCTTTTGGTCGGGGCCAGCGATCCGGGCCTCATCATCCAGCCGACGCACCGGCTTCTGAGCGGCCTGGCCAACGTACAAACCGGGCAGGTGGAAGAGGCGGTGAAGGGGCACTTCCACATCGTCGAACGCTTCGGCGGCGACGCGAACGCGTGCTGGGAACACATCGCCATGGACGGTTCGCAGGATGTGCTCGGTTTCGGCACCGCGGCCGATGGCCAGTGGTTCGCGGCGAAACTCCGCGACCCGCAGGTGATGGCGAGCCTGGCCCCGGAACACGGAACCGAGTGGCGCGGCCTCGGCGTCAGCATCCTCCACAAGCTGGTGATCGACAAGTTGATCCCGGAGAAACTGGGCGGCATGCCGACCTTGAAGTTCGTGCATCAGGTCAAGGAAGCGGTCGACGCCATCGCGGCCAAGGCGTGCCAGGTCGCGGTGCTGACGCCGCCGGCGACGATGAGCCAGGTCCAGGCGATCGCCGGCCACCGCGAGAAAATGCCCCAGAAATCGACGTACTTCTACCCGAAAATTCTCACCGGTCTCGTCTTCAACTCGTTGAAAAAGGATTAGCCGCGACGCGAAGTCCGATTATTGGGATTCAGAAATGAAACGACAGGAGCCAGCGACCTTTCTTACCCTCTCCCCGCCGGGGAGAGGGTGGTTTGCGAGCGTAGCGAGTAAACCGGGTGAGGGGTTGAAGTTGGCGTAGTCCAGACCCCTCACCCGACATCTCGCTCGCGCGAGATGTCGGTCTCTCCTCAACGGGGAGAGGCGGGGGGCTGGTTGGCTCGATGTCATTGCTTTCCTGGCTGTCAATGGCCGCGACGCGAAGTCCGCGGAGCGGAGCGCTAATTACCCTTCACAAACGGAGCCGCATTCCTCATGGTCGTTGCGCGTCAAGCCGTCATCACCGAGCCCTACAAGGCCGGGGTTCGCGAAGTTCAACTGGCCGACCCGAACCCGAACCAGATCCTCATTGCCGCGGAATATTCAGCGGTGAGTGCCGGCACCGAACTCGCCGTCTACACGGGCACGCATCAGTGGCTGCAAGACCCGAACCTGCCGGACTGGAAGTTCCCGTTTCGATCCGGCTACTCGGCGGCCGGGCGCGTGCTCAAGGTCGGCAAGGAGTTCCCCGGCGGGTTCAAGGAAGGCGACCGCGTCAGTTTCCCCGGCAACCACGCCTCCGCGGAACTATTGACGGTGGGGCACGAGCGCTGCCGGGTCTGGAAGATGCCGGATAACTTGCCGTTCGAACGGGCGGCGATTGCATGCATCGCCCGCTACGGGCTGGGAGCTTCGGTGCGCGCCGGATTGACGCTCGGCCGCAGCGCCGCCGTGCTCGGTCTCGGCATCATCGGGCAATTCGCGCTCCGCTGCCTGATCGCGGCCGGCGCTTCGCCCGTGGTCGGCATCGACGCGGTGAAGATGCGCCGCGACGCGGCACTCGCCGCCGGCGCCGATTTCGCCATCGACCCGAATGCGGGCGACGTGAAGCAACAACTGGCCGCCTGCCTCGGCACGCGCGGCGCGGAGATCGTCGCCGATGCCACCGGCGTGCCCGATGCCATTCCGGTCGCCATGTCGCTGGCCTGCGATGCCGGGCAAGTCGTTGTGGTCGGCAGCCCGCGCGGCAAGGCCAAGGACGTGAACTTCTACGACGATCTCCATCGCCGCTACATCGAGGTGACCGGCGCCCACGGCAATATGCTCTTTGAGCCGGCGCATACTCGCCTCGCCGGCGCCTGGGACATTAACAAGGCCCAGATGTGGCTGTTGCGGTCGCTGGCCGCCGGCCGCCTCAGCCTGGCTGGACTCGTCACGCACACCATCGCACCGGAGCAACTCGGCTCGGCCTACGAGGGTTTGCTCAAGGACAAGGACCACTACCTCGGTGTGCTCGTGAAGTGGGTGTGAATGGAACTCGGGCAAGTCCAGCGTGGAAGACCGAGGATGTCAGTGGGGCTGACCCATCACCGCCCCTTTTTGTCTCAATAGCATTGCCAGTTGACCCTGCCCCCTTCGATTCGCAATATCCAAGGGGGTTTCGCCTTTGAGTGTCCGCCTTTTTATGCTGGCGCCTGCGTCAATCAAAGTCTGGGCGACGCCAAGATGGCCGAAGTTCGCGGCAATGTGCAGAGCCGTCCATCTGCCGTCCCCTGTACCGGCAAGGTCCCAGGTTGCTTCGATGTTAGCTCCCCGCAGAAGGAGCATCCGTACCGCATCCACATTGTCATGCCACACAGCCTCAAGGAGCGGAGTGAGGCCGAGGCGATTCTTGAGTTCCAGCTTTTCCGGGTTCTGATCCAAAATTCGCCCAATCTCGGCTAGATCATTCCTTCTTGCTGCATCGTGGATTAATTCGCTCTTCAGTACACGATCGATATTGATGGCCACGATGATAATCAGCGTCAACGAAATCGCGCCCAGGGCGCCAATTCCCAATATCCATCTTTCCAGGTTTCGCCGTTGGGTTAGCATCAGAGCGATTATCCTACCTCGAAGCCCCGGGACGAACCACAGATTACCAGGAGTTGGGGCATACCAACGATTCTTGGAGTAGGAAGATCGTCGGGCACAGCCCGACCTACAAGGTGCCTCGTAGGTCGGGCTGTGCCCGACATCAACTTATACAACATCCAAGAGTCATTGGCTCCCGGAATTGCCCCCATGAAGATTACCGAAGTTGTTTGCCAGATTCTCCGCATCCCCAACATCATCGCCAAGACCGCCTCCAGCCAGGATTCGGTCCTGGTTCGCGTTCGTACCGATGACGGCCTCGAAGGGGTCGGCGAAGCCGATTCGTCGCCGGAAGTGGTCAAGGCCATCATCGACGCCCCATTCAGCCACAACATTGCCTGCGGGCTGCGGAAACTGCTCGTCGGCGAAAACCCGCTCGAGAACGAACGCCTCTGGCAGAAGATGTACCGCAAGACGATGTATTTTGGCCGCACCGCCGTCGGCATCACGGCAATGGCCGCCGTCGATATGGCCCTCTGGGATTTAAAAGGCAAGGCATTCGGGCAACCCATCCACCGACTGCTCGGCGGCAAACAGCACGACCGGATTCGCGGCTACGCCTCGATCCTGTTCGGCCGCGACGGCAAGGAAACCCGCGATATTGCCAGGCGCTGGGTCAAGGAAGGCTACACCGCCGTGAAGTTCGGCTGGGAACCGATGGGGACGAGCGAGGCGGTGGACATCGACCTGGTGCGCGGCGCCCGCGACGGTCTCGGCGACGCCATGCTGCTCATCGATGCCGGTTGCGTGTACGACGCCCGCACCGCCCTGCGCCGCGCCCATGCCTTCGCCGAGTACAAGCCCGAGTGGTTCGAAGAACCGCTGCGCGAAGACGACGTCGATGGCTACGTGTGGCTCCGCGATCGGTCGCCGATTCCAATTGCCGCGGGCGAAGGGGAATGCGGCCGCGAGTCGTTCCGCCAACTGATCGACAAGCGGGCCCTCGACGTTTATCAGGTCGATCTGTCGCGGTGCGGTTTCACCGATGCCGCGTATATTCGGGCCCGCGTCGAGGAGATCGGCGCCCGCCTCTGCAACCACTGCTACACCAGCCCATTGACGGTCGCGGCGAGCATCCACTGGCTGAGCACCTGCCGCGATGCGTTCGTCTTCGAGGATTGCGTGGAAGATTCGCCGCTGCGGCACGAGTTGACGCTGGAGAAGGTTCAATCGAAGAACGGGTACATCGAGGTGCCGGACCGGCCCGGTTTGGGAGTGACGCTCGACGAGACCTTCGTGAAGAAATACCTCGTGGCGGAAAGCCGGTAGTCGCGAACCCGCAAGGGGCTTCGCCACTCAATCCAATTATCTCCAACTTGTTGAGGGTTCGTTCGCGGCCCCGTATGGCACTGATTGTGCATCTCTTCCATTTTGCCCTGCCGGAAGAGGATTCACTCGTGGAATCGCACAATCATAAACTGGATCATGCCAACGTCGTTGCCGTGTATGCCGACCAGATCGATGCCGAGCAGGCGGTGCTCAGTCTGCGCGTGGCCGGCTTCCCCGATGCCCGCGTCGGCTACTTTGCCCGCGACCTCGTCGGCCTCGTCACCGACTACGTTTGGAAGGGTCACACCGGCGCCGGCGCCGTGATCGGCGTCATCGTCGGCGCGGTGGTGGGGCTGCTGGCCGGTCTGTACGCCCGCGCCGGATACGCGTCGCACATCGGCCCGCAACTCATCCCCGGCGACTTCGGCGTCGTCTTCAGCGCCATCATCGTTGGAGCGGTCGTTCTCGGGCTCTCCGGCGCGTTCCTCGGTTGGGGCGTGCCCAAGGGCGACACGATTCATCCCGGCATCGAGGTGACGGAGGGCCGCTACGTGATCGCTGTGGATGCCGGCGACCGGCGCATGGATGCGTGGGAAGTGTTGGAGCGGCACGGCGGCTGTTTGCCCCGGCCCCGCGATGGAATCGAAATCGCTCCCGCCTCTTGAAAACGCCACTCCAGCCGCGATAATCTTCTATCGCGGCTGGAGTGGTGGAATGGCAGACACGCCAGTTTGAGGGACTGGTGCCCGCAAGGGCGTGCAGGTTCAAGTCCTGTCTCCAGCACTGACTGATCATTTCTTGCCAATGCACCAGAGGTGCTTTTCGCCGCGGTGGAAGATGTCGCCGTCGGAGAAGGCCGGCGAAGCGTAGACCTTTTCCCCGAGCGAGTTCTTGGCCAGCACGACGAGATCGCTGCCGGCCTTCACGACGAAAGTGACGCCGGCATCGTTGGTGAAGTAAATGCGTCCCTCAGCGGCGATGGCCGAGGCGTGGAACCCCGTCGCCCCGCCGAGCCGTTCCTTCCAGTAACTCTCGCCGCTCTTCACGTCCCAGCAACTGGCGAAGCCCAATTTGTCGTCGACCACGAAGAGTTTGCCGGCGCAGGCGACGGGGCTCGGCACGTAGCCGCCGTCGTTCTTCTTCGACCAGCGGACGTGCGTTTTGGTGACGTTGCCGCTGCCGGACGGATCGATGGCCATCACCCAGTGATCGGGGAAGCCGGCCGTCATGAGAAGCAAGCCGTCGTGCAGGACCATGCTCGAGACGAACTGTTCAGTCGGGCCGTCGATGATCCAGATTTGTTTGCCGGTGTCGGGGTCGTAGCTGGCGACGCACTTGCTGCCAGTGAGCACGAGTTGCTTCTTCCCAGCCGCTTCGACGACCACCGGCGGGCAGTACGATCGCAGCTTCGTCGGCCGATCGATGCGCCATTTCTCCTCGCCGCTTTGCCGATCCAATGCGACGATGTAAGCGCGCTTGCCCTTCGGGGCGTCCTGGTCCGCGTTCACGATCACCATGTCCTTGTAGATCATGGCGGCGACGCCGAAGCCATGGACGGAGTGGAATTCGCCAGGGTTCTTCTCCCACAGTTTCTCGCCCGCGTAGTCGTAGCAATAAACCCGCATCTGCGGCATATCGAGGAAGCTGACGAAGACGCGCTCGCCGTCGCAGGCCGGCGTGGCACTGGCCCAGCTATTCTCGCCATGCTTCTTTTCCAGGCCCGAGACGAGCACCACTTGCTCCCAGAGAATCTTGCCGCTCGCGCGATCCACGCAGTACAGCATCCGCTTCTTCTCGGCGGGAATGCACGAAGTGACGAAGACCTTCCCCTTGCTGACGACGGGCGAAGAGTGGCCGATGCCGGGGATCAGCGTCTTCCACTTGATGTTCTCGGTGGCGCTCCAGGTAATGGGAAAGCCGGTGTCAGTGGCGGTGCCGTCGGAGCGCGGGCCGCGCCAGCCCGGCCAGTCTTCGGCGAAGGCGAGGGGAGCGGAAAGCAAGAGGGCCGCGGCGGCAGCGAGTCGGCGCATGAAGGGAACTCCGGGCGGGAACAATCGGCGGAACTGCTATTGAACCACAAACGAGGCCGCACGGGTAGAGATTAGCGGGTGCAGACCCGTAGTTGTGAGCTGGCGATGACGGTACCATGAGCTGGAAACAGGGATCGGGCGGTCCCCGTCTCTGGAAGTCCCTCAGTTCTGAAGGAATCAGCCATGACCACCACCCACCCCACTCCGCCGAAAG
>DATNBQ010000385.1:0-4863 GCA_035571955.1 Urbifossiella sp.
AGATTATCTTGCGGTTGATTCTGGCGGCGGCGGCGGGGGCCGTGCTCGGCCTGAACCGCACCGAACGCGACAAACCCGCCGGATTTCGAACGTCGCTGCTCGTCAGCCTCGCCGCGGCAGCCGCCATGGTGCAAGCGAACATTCTCCTTCCGACCGGCGGCAAGGAGCCCTCTTCCTTTGCCGTACTCGACCTGATGCGGCTGCCGCTCGGCATCCTGACCGGTATGGGGTTCATCGGCGCGGGGGCGGTCATTCACAAGAAGGGATCGGTGGAAGGGGTCACCACGGCGGCGACCTTGTGGCTGGCCACGGTGATCGGCTTGAACTTCGGCGGCGGCCAAATCGGCCTCGGTTTCCTGACGCTGTTGATCGGCCTGTTCGCCCTCTCCAGTTTGACCTGGATCGAGATCCGCATCCGCCGCGATCGCCAGGGTACATTAACCGTCACGCTGTGCGAATCCGCCATGACGCCTGAAGCGATCGAGAACGAGTTGCAGGCGGAGGGGTTTCGGATTACCGGCCGGCGCGTGACGGTCGTCAAGGCGGCAGGCGAACCGAAGCGAACTTACGAGTGGGACATCCGCTGGCGCGAGGCGTTAACCGATTCGCAGTCCCCGCGCCTGCTGGAGCGTTTGGCGCAGACTGAAGGCGTTCGCCGGATCAAGTGGCGCGGGTAAGAGGGCGCCAGCAAGTATTTCGCACACGATGGCCTCCACATCATCAACCCGTTTGCGGAGAATGAACTGGCATAGTGCCGCGCTCACACCTTCTTGAATTGCGTGGTCACTTCGAATGTGCCGTCCGGGAGCGGCAGCTTCTGATAGTCGCCGAAGAGGTTGGGGCTTTCCTTTTGAAGCACGTCGAGCACCTGGCAGGCGAGCTTGCGGATTTCCGGCTCGGCGAAGGCGCTGCCGCGCTGCTCCATGAAGTGACGCAAGGCGCGGGCGTTCGCAGTCACGAAGATTTTCGTCTCGGTGGCGTTGGGCAGCACGCTGCGGGCGGCCTGGCGAGCGGCCTTGCGGCGCGTAGTGCGGTCGGCGCCGGGCGGCACCATCGCCGCGGCCGCCGCCTGCGGGTCGGCCAGTTTCGCGTTCAACTTTTCCGCCAATTTCACATACGCCGAGTGGGCGTGCGTGACGGCGTCCAGCCAGATGGCGTGCAGTTCCGGGTCCGCCGCGATGATGTCCGGTTCCACATATTCCGCCACCGATTCGTCGACGTAGCGCTGCGACAGTTGCGAATAGCCCATGCCGGCGCGGTGCCGCACCAGCTCGTGCGTGAGGCTGCGCGAGATGCCCGTGAACAGAAAGTTCCAGACGGCGTGTTCCAGCACGGAGCCGTGCCCCACCTCCTTGATGTGGTGCAGGTACGCGGCGTTGCCGCCCGGCCGCGGCTTGGCGAAGCTCATGTAGCAAAGGCGGCCGGCGGTTTCCGTCGCCACTTCGGCCGCGATTTCGCTATCGGTTTCCCAGGAAACGCCGTGATCGCCGAGAAAGCGATCGAGTTCGGCATCGTCGATGGTCTGCCGGCCGAGCACGTAGACGCACGGCTCGGTAATGACGCGGAGGTCTGCCATGGCGCCCCGTGTAAGTTCAAAGGCTGGCGAGCCGGGGAGCGTTACTGATCGACATCGAGCCAACCAGCCCCCGCCTCTCCCCGCTGGGGAGAGGCCGACATCTCGCGCGAGCGAGATGTCGGGTGAGGGGTCTTGTTGTACGAATTCAGCCCTCACCCGGTTTGCTCGCTTCGCTCGCAAACCACCCTCTCCCCGGCGGGGAGAGGGTAAGATCGGTAGTTGGTTTTTCGCCGATGTCACTGCTTTCGTGACGATAGCTCCCGGAGCGGTCAATCACTCCGGCCGCTCACGCTCCCGGCTCGCCACGATATCATTCGCGGCATTGTATTCACCGGGTACTATAAGAGAATTGACGCCGCCGCCGCTTTCCACCGAGGCGCACCGTGATCCCCGATTCCTGGCTCGCCGACCGCACGCAACACATCGAGATGTCCGGCATTCGCAAGGTGTTCGACCTGGCGAAAACGCTGGCTGACCCCGTGAACCTGAGCATCGGCCAGCCGGATTTCGACGTGCCAGAACCGATCAAGGCCGCCGCCAAGGCCGCCATCGACGCCGGGCAGAACGGCTACACGGTCACGCAGGGAATCCCCGCGCTCCGCGAGAAACTGCTCGCCGACGCAAGGGCCCGCTTCCCTCAAATCGACCATTCCCAGCGCGACGTGCTCGTCACCAGCGGCACCAGCGGCGGGCTCGTCCTCGCGCTCCTCGCCACCGTGAACCCCGGCGACGAAGTCATCTGCACCGACCCGTACTTCGTCTCGTACCCTCATATGATCACGCTGGCCGGCGGCGACATGGTCGGCGTGGATACGTATCCCGATTTCCGCATCGATCCGGACAAGTTGAAGGCCGCCATCACGCCGCGAACCAAGGCCGTGCTGCTGACCACGCCTTCCAACCCGACCGGCGCCGTGATCGAGCCGGTAATCCAGAAAGCGATTGCCGAACTGTGCCGCGATCGCGGCCTGTTGCTCTTCTCGGACGAAATCTACCGCTCGTTCCACTACGACGCTGCGGCCTGCAGCCCGGCGACATTCAACGATCAGGCCGTCATCTTCGAAGGGTTCGGCAAGACCTACGGCCTCACCGGCTGGCGGCTCGGCTGGGCCCACGGCCCCAAACGCCTGATCAACGAGATGGCCAAGCTGCAGCAGTTCACCTACGTTTGCGCTCCGAGCATGGTGCAAGCCGGCGGCGTCGCGGCTCTCGATTGCGATGCTTCCGCCCGGATTGCCGAGTATCGCGGCAAGCGCGACATGGTTGTTAAGGGTCTCGCCGATTGTTACGATTTTGCGGTTCCGGGCGGCGCGTTCTACCTCTTCCCGAAAGCCCCGTGGGGCACCGGCAGCGAGTTCGTCGCCGAGGCCATCCGCAACAACCTGCTCATCATTCCCGGTTCGGTATTCAGCCATCGCGACACGCACTTCCGCATGTCGTATGCCGCTTCGGACGACACGCTCCGCCGCGGAATCGACATCCTCCAGCGAATCGCGAAGAAGTAATCTCACGCCAAGCCGCAAAGGCGCGAAGATTGGAAAAGTTGCCTCTTGTCTGATCTTTGCGACTTGGCGGCTCGGCGAGAGTTTTCTAAACCTCGAACGCGGTCAAGCCCCCAACCTCCCGGTCCGATGGTAACAGGGACCATCGCACCAGGGACATCACCGTGACGGACCGACCGCAACCGGCCAGCGTCGCACTTGGGTTTCTCACCGTGATTCAGGAACTGACCGGCTGGGTCGGCGGCTACCTCGTCACCAATGCCTGGGGGCGGCCGCTCGAATTCCGCCTCACTTCAGCGGTGCAACCCAATCGCGTGCAGTCCGTCCTTTATGGCCCGACCTTGACGGAATACCTGCATGCGGACGTCATTGGCAAGGCGCTCGTCGAGAAGACGGCGATTCGCCCGGATCTGATCGTAACGGATTGTCCGGCGATGCTGGGCTTGCGGTCGCGGCTGGAGATTCCGGTAATCGGCCTGAACGCAACCGACGCGGCGGAAGCGGTTCCCTTTCGCCATTCGCGGTCGCGGGAACCGTTGCTTTTGCCGGCGCGGTTCGCGGCGGACGAAGCGATTGTTGCCGAGCTGCTGGAGGGAGTCGATCCGGGCGTCGATCTGGCGGAGCCGTTCGACCGCATCCGCGAGGCGGTGGCCGAGGCGCGGAAGATGGGAGGCGCCAATCGTGCCGCCTGATGACTCAGGGCGAGCGGGGGGCGTCAGCCCCCTGATTCTCGAGCCGGCCTTTGAGAATCAGGGGGCTGACGCCCCCCGCTCGCCAGAACTCGAAATCCTTTCGGTGCCGCGGTTCGAGCGGCCGCTGGAAGCCAGCGTCCGCGAAGCCCGGCTGCTCTGCGAAGCGCCCTGGGTCCGCACCCTTGGCCGCATTGACATCGCGGTGTCAACGGAAGGGTGGAAGTTCCCGGCGCCGCCGCAGGCCGTGTTGCAACCCGCGCGCGAGCCGCAACCGGCCAAGGATCCGCCCCTTCCCGATTCCCAGAAGCCCGAGGCGAAGCCGCACATCCGCACCAAGCCGACCGCCGAGACGATCCACTTCAAGGATCGGCTGCTCTACTTGCTGCAACCGCCGCTCGAGGGAATCTTCAACGGTCGGCAACTCGAAGTTCCCTTCGAACCGTTTCAATATCAACTCGAAGGAATCGCCTTCCTGATGCCGCGGCATTCGGCCCTGCTCGCGGACGAAATGGGCCTCGGCAAAACCGCGCAAGCGATCCTCAGCCTGCGGTTGCTCTTTCACCAGGGGCAAATCCGCTCGGCCCTTCTCGTGTGCCCGAAACCGCTCGTCCACAACTGGTCGCGCGAACTCAAACTCTGGGCGCCGGACCTGCCGTTCGAAACCTTCGACGGCGGCACCGACCAGCGCCGCACCACCTGGCTCGTTTCCAACTGCCCGCTCAAGCTCATCAATTACGAAAGCCTGACCCGCGATTTCGAACTCGCCGCCGACCCGCGCGTCTTCTTCGATGTGGTCGTTCTCGACGAAGCGCAGCGGATCAAGAATGCCGATTCGAAAACGGCGCGGGTCGTGCATTCCTTGCACCGCGGCCGCAGCTGGGCACTCACCGGCACACCGATCGAGAACCACCCGGACGATCTGGTGAACCTGTTCGCGTTCATCGACCCGGGGCGGATTCCGGCCGAGACGCCGCCGCGGCGCATCCCGCAATACACCTCCGATTGCATCCTGCGCCGCACCAAGGACGTGGTGCAATCGGATATGCCGCCGAAATTGATCCGCGACCTGGAAGTGGAACTGACGCCGGCCCAG
>DATNBQ010000386.1:0-19067 GCA_035571955.1 Urbifossiella sp.
GCGGCGGCGAGGGAGTCGGCGAGGTAAAGGTCGGCCTCGGTGAACGGGTCTTGCACCAGCCCGCGGTCGAGGTGGAGCACGCCGAAGGTGCGTTCCGGCGAGCGGAGCACGGCGCAGATGATCGAACTCATGGCGCCGCGGGTGACGCTCTCGGCCGCCATCAGGTCGGGTTCGCGGCAGTCCTTGAACAGCAGCGATTTTTGACCGTTGAAAGCGCGGGTGGCCGTGGTGCGGCTAATGGTGCGCGCGGCCAGGGGGCGGTCCGGGGGCGATGCGATGCAGCGAATCGCCAGGTGGCCGCTCCCCTCGTCGGCGAGGAAGATGCCGCCGCGCTGCGCGCCGAAGAAAACAACGGCTTGCTCGAGGACCTGGCGCAGTTGCTCGTCCGGCGAGGCCGAGTGGGCGAGCAGATAGCCGGAGCGCATGAGCCGCAGGAAGTGCTGCCCCTGCTTCGGCCACTGTTCATCGGAGAGTTCGAACCCCTCGACGGCCTGATCCCAGCTGCGCTTGGCGAGCGCTTGCACCTGGACGGTTTGCCCGTCGCCGATGCGAATGACGGCCGCCTGATTGCGGAGGTACTCGACGCGCAGGGCGACGCTGCCGACGTGCAGTTCGTCCCCCTGGCGGACCTTCTGCGGCGTCCGGCCGATCCGCACGCGATTCAAATACGTGCCGTTGGTGCTGCCGAAATCGCGCACCACCCACCCTTCATCGACGAGAAGAATCTCGGCGTGGCGGCGGCTGATCGACGGATCGTCGATCGACACATCCAGATCGGGCAAGCGGCCGATTTGCAATTGCGAGGTGGAAGTCCAAGTGACCGGAGAGGCACCCGCTGTGACCAACACGATCTTGGGCGAATCCATTGATATCACCTCCTACATTTTTGCTCCCTCAAGCATTGTCGAACGATTCGCAATTATCGGGCGGGAATCACAATGCCAGAGAGTGTAAAACGCCTCAATTACCATTATTTCAGAATGGAGATCGGCCGCTGACAGCGTCGCTTATCAATGACGGTTATCAGTCGCGTTACCCCAAGGGATCTCGCACAATCTAATGTTCAAGCTGTCTCTAATATGAATAGTTAGTTCATTTTTTTGGCGGCATCGGATGTCGTTGGGAAAAAAACTCATTTTAACAATTCAGGCAATGGCAGAATCGAGCGTCCAGCAAGTCACATTCGGAAGCGGGCGACAGTCAAAGCACCGTCCGCTTCGTATGTCGTTCGCGCCAACTTCACCAGGATTGCCACCCGCAATACCGATTCGATTCCCTTGAATTCGATGTAGGCCCGGTCGGTGCGGACCGGCTTGGAAGCGAGGAAGCGGACTCCTCCTTGACAAATATCGCGGCACACGCCGGGGATCGGTTGGTCGACCACGCCATCCGAATACTGAGGGAATACCAGCACGGGCGCATCGAAGGGATAGCGCGGATGGCGGCGCCGTTCCTCCAGGTTCTGCAGGTCGCCGCGGAGTTGCTCCATGAGCCCCGTCAGTTCTTCCTGAGCCCTGGGCAACCCCTCTGCGTCCATCGCTCCAGTCCAGGTGCCGATCACGATGTACTCGGCCGACGACGGCAACGGCCTGTAGACGATGACTTCCAGAGCGGTCGGCCGCGGATCGCTGCGGCTCGTTCGGCCGCGCTCCTTCCGCATCACGAATCGCTTGGGATCATCGGCATTCAGAAGGAATCCCCAGCGCTCCGCGACCAGCCGCAGCTTGAATGGAACCAAGGCCGCCGGCAATGTGCACAAGAACGAACAGGTCAGGGAATCTTCGGGGTAAGCGCTCAATTCGTGCAAGAACGGCACTTGTTTCTGGGCCGCCGTGAGCAGCTCGGAGATGAACTCGATCTGCGTCATGGTCGCCCGCTGCGCCGAATCGTCCTTCAGGCCGTGTAGGAGATCAAGATTCACGACCGGGTCGAACTTCTTTTCGGGGGGCGCTTCTTGCGGTGTTGCTTTACGATCGGGCTTGCGACGCAGAGGATTGGGCGGAGCGACTGGCGACGGCGTCTGACACGTCGGGGCGAGCGCTTCTTTCACCGACCGCGGACCGCGGTTCGGCAAAGTCGAAGTGTTGAGGGCCGGTTCCGGCGCCGGCGTGATTTCCAACAATTCCTCGGCGATGACATCCTCGCCTTCCTCCGATTCATCGACGAGACCCGAAGCCGCGCGGATGGCGCGAACGAAGGCCGTGCAAGTCGGGTAGCGCTCGACGGGATCCTTGGCCAAGGCCCGACCGACCGACTCGCGATCGCGGCGCGGCAACGCCGCCAGGTTCGGCGCCGCATTGAGATGCTGCGACATCACCTGCTCGACGCTTTGCTCCAAATACGGGAACTTCCCGGTCAGCAGTTCGAAGTAGACCAGGGCCAGGCTGTACTGATCGGAACGCGTATCGATCCAGCCATTGAGCACCTCCGGGGACGAATAGCGCGGCGTGAAGCCGTGCGCCTGTTCCGCCGATCCCTTCTTGGGAATGCGTCGGCGGACCAAACCGTAATCGCCTACCTTCATGTGATCGGAAACGAGAAAGAGGTTCTCGGGTTTGACGTCGAGGTGCTGCAGCCCGTGGCGGCTACTCATCATGTCGAGTGCTTCGGCCGCCTCTTCCAGGTAGCCGAGCAGTTCGTCGCGGGGGATGCCCTGCAGTCCCTTGGCCTGGCAAGTTTTAAAGCGGTCGTAGATCTGGCAATCGGCAAGCTCCATGACCATGACGAGTTCGCCGTTGAGCAATTCGACGCGCTCGAGCATGAGCAGGTAAGGATGCCGAATGCCTTTGACTTCCTCGAAGGCCCCGAGTTCCTGGCGGAACTGCTCGCCGCCGCCGGAGACGAACTTGACGGCTTTTTGCAGGCCGCCCGGCGCCTCGCAGCGCCAGACTTCGCCGAACCCGCCGCGGCCGAGCAATTGAACAAGTCGATAGCCAGGCATCAATTCCGCGCCTGGATACTTATCGAATTGGGGCGTCTTGAGGTGCATTAATGGATCGAGGTCAGTCCCCGGCTTTGGCCAGGGCGTGATTCCACGGCTATTTTAAAAAAGCGTAGAACGCATTCAGCGGAGTTCCAACCTCCGCCGGCTGCGTTCTCCCGCGATTCCCGCTTATTGCGAGGGACTAATTGAGGAAGGGTCGCAACGAGCGCGGTCCGCCATTCGCGCCGAAGTGAATAATTGAGATGCGATGATAGATTGGTCCAGTTATTGCCAAATACTATCATTCAGTGAGGCAGAAGTAATGGGTGAGGTCGCCGAATGACTTCAACAATCGTGGTTCCCGCCGAGGTGCCGCCGTCGGTGTTCAAGCGTTTCGCCAAGTGCACCCTGCGCGGCATCGCGCTCATCATCGTTTCGCCGGTGCTGCTCTCCTATTGGCTCAAAGCCGCGTTCTTCAATCGCAACCTGGCTCTCGAATCGCGATCGCAACTCCTCTCGCTTTGGCCGGGGATGACGGGCCAATACCTTCGCCGGGCGTTCCTCCAGCGGGTGATCGCTCGCTGCCACTCATCCGTGCTCGTCGAGTTCGGCAGCTTCTTCTCGCAAACCGGCGCGATGCTCGACGAAAACGTCTACATCGGCCCGCGCTGCGGCCTCGGCTTGGTTCACCTGCAAAAGGACGTGCTGCTCGCCGCCAACGTGCAAATACCTTCCGGCGGCCAGACTCACTATTTCGACGATCCCAACAAACCGATCCGCGAGCAAGGGGGCGAACGCCGACTCGTGACGATTGGCGAAGGGGCATGGATCGGCGCCGGGGCGATCGTGCTAGCCGACGTGGGCAAGGGAACGATTGTCGCGGCCGGGGCCGTCGTAACCAAGCCACTGCCCGATAATGTGATTGCCGCCGGCGTTCCCGCCAAGGTCATTCGCTCTCGGTTCGAATCGACCGTTCCCATCGGCGAACATGCCTGAACGCGCACCATTAATCGTGTTCTCGGACGATTGGGGGCGGCACCCTTCGAGTTGCCAGCATCTCATCGCGCAGTTGTTGCCGCGGCGGCGGGTGGTGTGGGTGAATACGATCGGCACGCGGCCGCCGCGCTTGAACTGGTCGACGGTGAAGCGCGGTCTCGAGAAACTGAGGCAGTGGTCGCGCCGCGGCGTCCAGGACGCGGCTGTCACATCGGGGCCAGAGGTTCTCAATCCGAAAATGTGGCCGTCATTCCGGTCGCGCTTTGGACGCTGGTTGAATCGCCGCTGGCTGACGAAGGCCGTGCGGCCCATTGCCGAGGCGATGCCGGCGCCGCCCATCGTCGTGACGACCGTGCCGCTGCTGGCGGACCTGGTGGGTGCGTTCCCGGCGGCGCGGTGGGTCTATTACTGCGTGGACGATTTCGGCGTCTGGCCCGGCCTCGATGGCCGCACCTTACGAACAATGGAAGAGCAACTGGTGGCCAAGGTCGATACCGTCATTGCGGTCAGCAAGACGCTGCAAACGCATCTCGCAAAGCTTGGGAGGGCATCCCATCTGTTAACGCACGGCGTCGATCTCGAGCACTTTCGCCCGAAGGAGGAAGCCGCGTCCGCCGTACGAGAGGTGCTTTTCTGGGGCGTAATCGATCGCCGCATGGATTTGGCGTTTGTTCGCCGATTAAGCGAGCAAATGACCGATGGCGAAATTGTGCTCGTCGGGCCGCAAGACGATCCGGATGCAGAGCTTCAACGCTTGCCACGGGTGCGAATCCTGCCGCCGGCGCCTTACAGCGAACTGCCGAAACTGGCCGCGGAGTCGAAAGTGCTCATCATGCCATATGCCGATTTGCCGGTAACGCGGGCGATGCAACCGCTCAAGTTGAAGGAATACCTGGCGACGGGCAAACCAGTCGTGGTGCGGGAGCTTCCGGCGACGGAATCTTGGGCCGACTGCTGCGATGTATGCGATTCGCCGGAACAGTTCGCGGCGGCCGTTATCGAGCGATTGCGAACCGGATTGCCGGATTCACAGCGCATCGCGCGTTTGCGATTGAGATCCGAAACGTGGGCGGCCAAGGCGGAACAATTCGAACGCATGATCGCATCGCGCTCGGCTGCGCCTCGCGGCTAATCATCTGTTCCACTTCAAATGTTTTGCCAGGAACGCGTACGTTCCTTTCTTGTAAATGCGGTGCCCGCCCGGCTGATATTCGATCTCCGTGCGCTCGGGCATTTTCAATCGATTCGCATACAAATAGCGAATCTTGGCATATTCGTAACTGACCATTTCGTCGGTGCCGACGCCGTCGTCGTGGCCGCGTTCCACCATGAACGGCCGCGGCGCGATCAAATACGCCATCTCGGCATAATTGAAGGTGTTGCCGAGATCGAATTCGTACATGTCATATTCGACGGTCCACATATAACTGCGGTCGAGCTCGACTGATACATTTTTGCCGATCCATTCGTTGAAGTCCGCGGAACAAATGGAGAGGCAGTAGCGCTTCTCGATGGCGGGAACGCGCATGGCCGTCTTACCGCCGTAGCTGAGGCCGTAAAACGCGATCCGCTTCGGATCGACATTCGGCAAGGTTTCCAGCCAGTCGAGAGTTCGCTGATGTTGCCGGACGATGAAGCTGAATAGCGACGCCTTGAGCGGTTGGGCCTTGCGTTGGATTTGCCGGAAGTGCGTGCTGCCGATGTACGGGTTCTGCGGGGCGTAAACGATGTACCCCTTTTCGGCGAGGTGCTTCGAGAACTCCGCATACACCGGCGACTTCTCGGGATCGATGGTGCTTCGCGGCGTCCCTTCCAGCCCGTGCTGGCAGACCACTACTGGCCGCTTCTCACCCGGCTTCAGGTCCTTCGGCAAGAGCAAGATGCCCGACGCGAACACATCGGGATAAACGTCGAGCATCACTTCATAACCGGTCCATTTGGGCTCGTTGTAGACCTGGCGGGTCCGCGGGTTGAGCGGCATGGTCGGCTCGGGCAGCTTGCCGATCACCTCGCTGTGGAAGTAATCGCGGTAGGTTTCGGTCGATTTCTCCCAGGCTGCGAGGGAACTGGCGTCGGCCTTGGCCCAGTACGCTTTGCGGACGGCATCCGAATCGCGCCAGAGCTTTTGGGTGTATGCCACCAGTTGATCGAACTGGCGTTTTTGCCGCGAGCCGGGAACGAATGCCTTCCGAATGTCGACCGGCGCGGTACCGAGATCCTTGAATGCAGATCTTCTCTCGGTAAGCGATTCATAGAACTTCGCGAGCGTATCCTTGAAGCCGGGGCCATGGAACCAACTCAATTCGAAAGTCTCGATAGAAAATGTTGCATTTAAGCCGAATGTGGCAACCGCAAATCCGCCAGGGCCAGTCCACTTGTCAGCAAACTGAGATACAATCGGATCGAATAAGTTCCAGACGCTTGCGAAACTCGGCGACTCGATATTGCCTGGAGCGGCACCCCCTCGACCCGCGCGGGACGGGGGCCCGGCCATCGAGTCAAATCTGGCAACCTCGAGAATTGTATTTCTTGGCAGGATTAGCCTTAACAATTCTCCGTCGCCGAATTCTCCAAGCAGGCCCCAGACATTCCTGTAAATCGGCTCCTCATATAGTTTTTCTCGAGGGCCGAACGAGCCGCTAATCACAACGGAGTCAATACGCGGATCGATGGCCGTCGCATACTTGGCAATGATGCCGCCTTCGCCGTATCCATAGATTCCGATCTTAGAATCAGGGGGCTGACGCCCCCCGCTCGCCTTGAACCAGTCGACGCATGCCAGCACTTTGTGAATCTCATAGCCGATCAGCGTGCGGCCCATCTCGTAAGCCATGCGATGAATGAATTCGCGGTGCGGTTGGTTGGTGGCTCGCCGCAGTTTGGGGTTCGCCGAATAGTCATCCTTGCGGTCAATGAGCACTGGAATAATGACGCGGCAGCCATTCTCGGCGAGGTGGCGAGGGAATTGCACATTCACGGGAAGGCCCGGCGCCAGACCGATGGCCATTTCCGGCGTCCAATCAGCATCCGGAATTGCCACGACGTTGGCGAGCGCTTTCCCTTTGGGTTCTAACAGCAGCCCCTCACCGTCGACACCTGGAAGTACTACCCAACGCACTGCGAACACCTTGTACTTGTCGGTTTCCGCGACGAGTGCCGGCTGATCCGGCCCGCCGACATACTCCATTTTGGGCGGCAAGCGATGGTCCACCACGCCGAGATACTTCTTGAGCCGTTGGCGGTTCGGTTCCACCGATTTCGCATACGCTTCCGGCGACGAGAAATCCAGCTTCCAGAATTGCTTGCGCTTTTCGACCGACTCGGCGATCGCGCGGTCCAGGTATTTGTGAATGCCGTCCACCATCTTTTTGTGAAGCACGCCCTCTTCGGTCAGCAGTTGCGTGCCGGGCAGCGGCTCCGCGGCGGCAAGCGGCGACAACGCCAGGGCAACGCAGGCGACCGCGGCGAGATAGCGGAACATGCTCGACTCCCGGACGGGTGGAAAGCGGAGGCTGGCGTCTTTGGCGTGGCACCGCTTATCATAGAAGGATCACGCCACCCGGAGCCCGCCAATGGTTCACGTCGCACTTCTCGTTGTGCTTGCTGGTGTCGCCAAGATTCCGGCGACTAACGTCGCCGGCTCGCCGGAGCAGGTGTTCGAGCAGCGGATCGTGCCGATCTTCAAGTCGTCGAACCCGTCGAGTTGCGCCCAGTGCCACCTCGCCGCCGTCGACCTGAAGGATTACATCCTTCCCTCGGCGAAGGACACGTTTCTCGCGCTGCGCGATCAGGGGCTCATCGATCTCGACAAGCCGGCCAATTCGAAGATCCTCAAATTCATTTCGCGCGGGGCCAACGACCGCGGCGCCAAGCTGATTCCCGCGAAGGTGCGTCAGGCAGAATACGAAGCCTTCGCGGCGTGGATCAAGGCCTGCGCCGCCGACCCGGCCCTCAAGAACGCCCCCAAGCCAGAGAAAGCCCCGGCGCTCGCCGTGAAGCCGGCAGCCGTCGTTCGCCACGCCCGCAAGGACCAGATGCTCGCGTCGTTCGAGACGAACGTCTGGTCGCTGCGGTTTCGCTGCATGAATTGCCATACGGAAGGGACGCCGCAGAACGACAAGTTGCGGAAGGAGAACGGCGACCGCGTGGCCTGGTTCAAGAAGGCCGGCCCCGCCGCGACCATGGACTACCTGCTCGCCAGCAAGCTGATCAACCTCGCCGATCCGGAAAAGAGCCTTCTCTTGACCAAGCCGCTCGGCGTCGTGAAGCACGGCGGCGGCATCAAGTTCGCCCTCGGCGACCAGGGCTACAAATCGATGCGCGCCTGGATCACCGATGTCGCGGCCATCAAGAACGGCACTTACACCAAGGCCGAGCAACTACCGACTCCCCAGAAGTTCAAGCAGTTCGGCACGGAGATTTGGTTGAAGATCGACAAGACGCCGGAGGCGTGGGGCGACAAGTTGCTCCAGGCCGACGTCTACGCCTGGGACGCGAAGACCCGGACCTGGGAGAAGTCGCCGATCGCCACGACGGATCGCGTGGTGTGGGGCAAGGGGAAACTGTGGCAGCACACGTTGACGCTACTGGCGGCGCCCGGCTCGGCCCGCGCCAAGGCATGGTCGCGCAAGGCATCGCTTCCTGCCGGCCGCTACCTGGTAAAGGTCTACATCGACGCCGCGGGGAAGGCGAAGCAGGACTGGAACGCGAAGCTCGGCGACGCGGAGTACGCGGGCCAAGTGGAAGTGCAGAGCCGCTGGCCGGAGGGCTACGGCGCGATGACAGTCGCCGACGGCGCCCGCGTCCGTTAGTTGGGTGGCACAGGCATTCCTGCCGGCAGGAATGCCTGTGCCACCAAGATTCATCAAACTCCCTTGGCGACCTTGATCGCCAGTTTCACGTCCTTGCCGGCGCGTTTCACTTCCACGATCGCGACCTGGCCCGGCTTCACCGAAGTCGCGGCCAGATGGGCGTCGCCGATGGTATCCGTCCAGCGGCCGTCGATGGTCAGCACGCGGTCGCCGACCTTCATGCCGGCCTCGGCGGCGGGGCTGCCGAGCAGAACGTCCTTGACGGTCACACCCGCCTCGTCGTCGCCCTTCGCCTTCTCCGCCGCGAAGCCCCACAAGCCAGCCGGGGCCAGCACCTTCGGCTCCTGACTCGAATTCGCCGCCATCAGCTTGCTCATCATCCCTTCGAGATAATCGCCGGGCTTGTAGCCGTTGGGAATCAGCATGAGCTGCTTCTTCTGATAATCGATGGTCATCTTGTAGCGAGCGAAGAAAGGGAAGCCGATGATGCCGTCGATCGGCCCGAGGGCCGCGGAAATAGCCATGACGGTGGGGTGATCCATCACGACGGTGGGAACGTTTTTGAGCTTGGCGTCGCCGATCTGGAGCGTCTTGGCGGTTTGGGCTCCCATCGCTCCGAAAAGGCTGAAGGCCGGCCGCTTGGCCTTCGGATCGAGGACGCCGGACGCACGAGCGATCTTGTTATTGATCAAGTTCATCGGGGCGCCGGTGTCGAAGACGAGCCGGTAGGGTCCCTTGCCGTTGATCTTCACTTGTACGGCGATGTGCCGCGACGAGAGGAGTTCGAACGGCACGACGATCGGCGCGGTTTGTTCCGCCGTGGATTTCTCTTGATCCGCAGCGAATGCCGGGGAAGCCAGGGCCAGCGCCAGGAGTGCAAAGCTTGCCGTTCGCATGGTCACAGCCCCTTTCCGAGTTCGAGCGTGAGTTCTTCGCTTTTGTTGCCGCGTTTGACGCTGACGGTGAACTTGGCGCCGACGCCGGCCTTGGCCAGGGCGCGCTTCAGGTCGCCTGCATCGTCGATGGTCGTCGTTTTGATTGTCTCGATCTTGTCGCCGGGCTTGAATCCGGCCCTGTCGGCGGGGCTGCCGGGAAGCACTTTCTTGACGACGATTCCCTCGGCGTCGTCGACTTCGATGCCGATGAAGCCGCGCGGTACGGTCGTGAAGTTCGGCTTGATGCCGAGGAAACTGGCCATCATTTTCATGATGGGGCCGAGGGCGTCGAGCCCGCCGGCGCCGCCTTTGTTGCCGATGGGAACGAGCGGCGGCGGCTCGAATCCAGCAATCGGCTCGAAGCCGAGCTTGTCCGCGGTGAAGTCGTAAGTGATGCGGTATTTGGCGAGGACGTTGTAGCCGATGACGCCGTGGAGTTGCACGCCGGCGAGGCCCATGCTGTTCATGCCGTCGAGTTGGAAGAGATCCTCGACGCGGCCGCGGGCCTTGTCCACGACCACGCCACCTTCCAGTTCGAACTTGTCGAAGTTGGCCCACCCCTTGGCGTCCGTGCTGACGCCGGCCTTTTTCGCGACGGCCTTGGTGATGAACACGGCCGGCGCCCCGGTGTCGCAGATCATGTTGAACGGCCCTTTGCCGTTGATCTTCACGCGAACCTGGACGTGTTTGGTGTCCGTGAGGCGATAAGGAACGGCGAAGTGTTTGCCGCTTTTTTCGGGGGGAGGCGCGCCCGGCTTGGGCTCGGCCGCGGCCGCCAGCCCGGCCAGCACGAGCCCGCAAAAGAGTGCGAGTGCGAATCGCCGTCTCATGGAGAATACCTTGGGTGTTGGGCGTCCATTATGAAATTGTACCGCAAACCTGAACCCGCCGGTGGGAAGCCGGTGCATCATCCGCTATTGCCGGATTCGGCGATGTCCGCCGTCAAGCCCTGGGCCATTTTAATTTCCGTGGCGTGGTTGACCGTGAAGGCCGTGTTGTGCGTCACGGCGGCGATCAGCCCGGCGGCCGACGGATGCCCGTTGCCGCTCTTCTTCACGCCGCCGAACGGCAAGTGAACCTCCGCCCCGATGCACGGCAAATTCACGTACCCCATGCCGTACTCGCATTCGTCGCGGAAGAATCGCATCCTCCGATAGCTTTCCGTGATAACGGCCATCGACAGGCCGTATTCGGTGTCGTTGTAAATCGCGGCGGCTTCCTCGTCGGTTTTGAAGGGAATCAGGGCGGCATGCGGGCCGAAGACCTCTTCGCGGAGCGGCCGCAGGTCCGGTTTCGCCGCGCTGAGATATACGAACGGCGACAGGTAATGCCCCTTGCCGTTGATCGGCTGGGCGGCCGTGAGAACCTTCGCGTCCTTCGCGGCCAGAGCGTTGTAGCCGGTCACCTTTTCGATGGCGGCCTGGTTGATGAGTGGTCCGGCGAAGTTGGTCGCATCGAGTGGGTTGCCGAACTTCAATCGCGCCGCCGTCTCCGCGAACGCCCGGGCGTAGCGATCCATCAGCGATTCGTGCACGAGGATGCGCCCGGCGGAGACGCAGCGCTGGCCGGTCGTTTTGAAAGCCGAGAGAATGCCGGCACTGACGGCCAGGTCGAAGCGGGCGTCGCCGCAGACGATCACGGCGTTCTTGCCGCCCATCTCGGCCGCCACGATGCGATCGGGCAGGCGCGCGGAAATCTCCTGAATTTTGCGGCCAACCTCGTAGCTGCCGGTGAAGCCGACGACGTTGACGCCGGGGTTGCGGACGATCGCTTCGCCGACTTCTCCGTCGCCGTGCAGCAGGTTCACCGTACCGGCGGGGAAGCCCGCTTCGACGAAAAGTTCCATCAAATGCTGGCCAATCGCTGGCGTCTCCTCGCTCGGCTTGAACACGCATGTATTCCCTTCGAGCAAACTCGGCCCGAGCATCCACAGTGGCACCGCGAATGGGAAGTTCCATGGCGTGATCACTGCAACGACGCCCCACGGCTTGCGCCGCGTGAACGCATCCTTCTCGGCAATCTCGCTGGCAATCACTTCGCCGAAATGGCCCTGCCGGCCGACGCCAAAGACGTACTGCACCATGTGCAGTCCTTCGACCACCTCGGCCCGGCATTCGGTGATGTTCTTGCCGCATTCGCGGGCCATCAGAATGGCGAGGTAATCGGTGTCGCGCTTGATGAGTTGGGCGAGCCGGTCGAAGCATTCGGCGCGGTGGATGCGGCTGGTGCGCCGCCAGGCGGGGAAGGCATCGCGGGCCGCGCGAATGGCGTCGGCGGCTTCCGCGGCCGTCGCCTTGGGGAACGTACCAATGGTATCGTCGGTATTGGCGGGGCTGGTGCTCGCGAAGTCGCCGCGCGGCGATTGCCATTCGCCGGCCACGAGCGTTCGCCCCAGAATCAGTGGAATCGGAGACATGCGAACCTCCTTGAAGAGACGCTCCATTCTACGGCGGAAGGAAAGGGACGTGCCGGATCGGCGCAGCGATCAAACCACATCCACCCGGCTCGTCACTCCCCCCTTGGGAATAAGGGCCGGCCAGTAGGCGAACACCTCGCGCACCGGCGGGCGGCCCGTCGTGTAGCCCGTCGTCCCCGGATACCCCGACGTGACGAGAGGCGCGAACTCCTTGGTGAACCGCTCCACGTGCGAACGGTTCGGATCGCGGACGGCGACGCGGAGCACCACCTCGGCCGGTTCGCCGATTGTCTTAATGACGCCCGGCACGCAGTCGCCGGCTCCGAGCGCCTCGATATTGCTCTCGGCGAACCACACCCCCGCCTGGCGAAGTTTCTCCAGAATGATTGCCCCGGATCGTCGTGCCTTGTCCGCGGCATTGGGGCCCGCAATCAAAAGCGTTCCCGCCGCCATGTAGCCATCGCGATAGGCGATCGAAACCTTGTAAGTCTCCGTGTTGCCGTTGGCCCGCGCGGGGCTCACCGATACCACGTCCTGCTCCGCTTGCTCCAATTTCACGCTCGTGAAGTCGGCAATCACATCGGGCGTCAAGTAGCGGGCCGGGTCGGCCACTTCGTAAAGCAGTTGCTCGCTGACGGTCTGCACATTGACGACGCCTCCGGAGCCGGCAGACTTCGAAATGGTGAAACTGCCGTCGTCACCAATCTCAGCGATGGGATAGCCGACCTGGGCCAGTTTCGTGTCGAAATCCGCGTTGATCCATAGCCCACCGGTGGCCTGGGCTCCGCATTCGATCAGGTGCCCGGCCACCGTCGCGGAAGCCAACTTATCCACTTCGTCGAAGCTCCAACCGAACTCGTGCACCGCCGGTCCGACGGTCAGCGAGGCGTCGGCGACGCGGCCGGTGATCACGATGCTGGCGCCGGCGGCCAGCGCTTCGGCAATCGGTTTCGCACCGAGATAGGCATTGGCGCTGACGACGCGGTCGCGGATGGTTGCCAGCGGTTCGCCGCTATCGAGATGGTTCAAGTGTGCCGCCACGGCATCGAGCCGCGGCATCAAATCGTCGCCGAAAACGATGCCGATGCTGCGATCGGCGAGTCCCGCATCGGCGAGAATGGCGCGGGCCTTGGCGGCGCACCCGTGTGGATTCATTCCCCCCGCGTTGGTGATGATCTTGAGCCGCGGCTGCTCGTGGAGAATGGGAACGAGCCGACCGAGCACATCGAGGAAATCCGTGGCGAACCCGGCCGCCGGGTTCTTCGCCTTCTGCACGGCGAGAATCGACATCGTCAACTCGGCGAGGTACTCGAGCGTGAGGTAATCGAGGCGGCCATCGTGGGCGAGGTGGATCGGGGCATCGAGGTTGTCGCCCCAGAAGCCGCAGCCGTTGCCGATGCGGATTCGCTTCACGATCTCCTCCTTGGGCTGCCAGGATTCGGTGGCACAGGTATTCTTGCCTGTGCAGAGAGCTTGCACAGGCAAGAATGCCTGTGCCACCAAAGAACCAAACGCCCCCGATGGTTTAACTATGTTTTTGGCTGCGGCAGGCGGCGATGGTTCGCCGCTTTTCTTGCGATTGGCTTGCCTCGCGTCATACAAAGCCTGCATGGCGAGTTCTTGCACCAGCGCCGTTCGAACCGATGGCATCGCGGTTCTCACGATCGATCAGGCCGATTCGCGGGTGAACGTGCTTACCGGCGCTCTTTGGGCGGATCTGGAAACAGCCATCGCCGCGCTGGCCGGGCGGCCGAATGTGAAGGGCCTCGTACTCGCGAGCGCCAAGTCGGGGACGTTCATCGCCGGCGCCGACCTGAAGCTTCTCGGCAACGCTCCGAGTCCCAACGACTCCGCGGTGCGAGCGTTCATCGAACTGGGCCGCCGCGTCCTCGAGACGCTGGAATCGCTGCCGTTTCCGACCTGCGCGGCCATCGATGGGGCGGCCCTCGGCGGCGGTCTGGAAGTGGCTCTCGCTTGCGATATCCGCGCGGTCGGCCAGAATCCCAAAGTGTCGCTCGGCTTGCCGGAGGTAAAGTTGGGCCTCATCCCCGGCTGGGGCGGGACGCAGCGCTTGCCCCGAATCATCGGATGGGAAGCCGGCGCGCGGATGATTTCGAGCGGAGAACCGATTGCAGCCGCCGAAGCGGTTCGCCTCGGGCTGGCGTTCGACGGCGGCAGCGACCCCGTTGCCGCGGCCTGTGCGTGCCTGATCCAGGTCGACCGCGAAAAGGAGCGGCAGCGAAAACGCGATCCACTGCCAATGAGCACGGCGGTCCGCGAAGCCTTGACGGTGATGGCCGCTGGTGCGCCGCGGCCGTTGCCGGAAGCGATTGCCCTCGAAACCGAGGCATTCCTGCGGCTGGCGGGTTCGCCGGAATCGAAGCGACTCATCGGCGAGTTCTTCGCTAGTCGCAAGAAGTGATAGCGATGGGCCGTCCTCGCCGCCGATACCTGTTATCGACGGAAAAGCAAGCAATGACGCTATCGGGAACCCATCTTCCACCGCCTCCCCGTGGGGGTCCCACAAGGGGGGAGGTTGTGGCGATTGTCTCATTGCATTACTGACGGTCGGTACGCGGGGCCAATAAGATAGACCCATGCGCGATGACGAACCCCAGGGCGATGTGCCGTCGCCGCGGCAAACGCTCTCCTATTTGCGGCGGCTCTTCGAAAGCTTCGGCCTCGAAGCCAAGAGCAAACTCGGCCAGAACTTCCTGATCGACCTGAACCTCGTCGACCTCGTCGTTCGCACCGCGGAACTCGATCGGTCGGACGCCGTCCTGGAAGTGGGCACGGGCACGGGTTCGCTGACGGCCCGGCTCGCCGAGCAGGCCGGCTGCGTTTGCACCGTCGAAATCGACAAGATGCTGCAACCCGTCGCCAAGCAAGTCGTCGGCCCGCGGGAGAATGTGCGCTTCATTTTCGGCGACGCCCTGGCCAGCAAGAACGAATTGAACCCCGACATGCTCGCGGCCTGGGGCGAAACGGCCCGCGCCCACAACTGCCCGCGCATGAAGCTGGTGGCCAACTTACCGTACGTCATCGCTACGCCGCTCGTCAGCAACTTGCTGATTGCCGGCATCCCCATCGAGCGGATGGTGGTAATGGTGCAATGGGAGATCGCCGAGCGGATGCGGGCGGTCGCGGGAACCAAGGAGTACAATGCGCTCTCGGTGCTGGTGCAAAGCGTCGCCGATGTTGAGGTGGTTCGGAAAGTGCTGCCGGCGAACTTTTATCCGCGGCCGAAGGTCGATTCGGCCATCGTCAAGATCGTGCCGAACGCAGAAAAGCGCGCCTTGGTGGGTGACGTGCCGCGATTCCGGTCCTTCCTTCGCGACCTTTACGTGCACCGGCGGAAGAACCTGCGGCAAGCGCTGACGGGCTGGCCGACAGGCCGCAAGGACAAGGGCGAAGTGGATGCGAAGCTGAAGGCCCTCGGCATCGACGGCACGCTGCGTTCCGAGACGCTGGGACTCGAGGACCACTTGCGATTGTGCCGGGCGTTCACGGAGTGAGAGGATTACTGATGCTCATCATGGCAACGACATGAAGCCAACCAGCCCCACGCCTCTCCCCGCTGGGGAGAGGCCGCGATCTCGCGCCAGCGAGATCGCGGGTGAGGGGTCTTGTTATGCGGGTGCAGCCCCTCACCCGGTTTGCTCGCTGCGCTCGCAAACCACCCTCTCCCCAACGGGGAGAGGGTCCGATGGCTGATTGCATCAATGCGTTTGCTATTTTGCTATCAATAGCCGCGGAGCCGAGCGCGACGCGCGTTGGGGCACATCAATCCGCGAATGTCACGTTCTGCTCCATGGCGATGCCAAGGCGGCGTAAATACTCGTCGCGGGAAATATCGCGAGCGCCCATTCGCTCCGTGTGCTCCGTCTTCATTTGCACGTCGAAGAGCGAGAACCCGCGTTCCTTCAAGCGCTCGACGAGCGCGACCAGCGCGACCTTGGACGCATCGGTGACGCGGTGGAACATCGACTCGCCGGCGAAGAGCCCGCCGACGGCCACGCCGTAAATGCCGCCAGCCAGTTGCCCATCGTTCGTCCACACCTCCAGGCTGTGGGCGAATCCCTCGCGGTGCAGGGCCACGTAGCCGCGGACCATTTCCTCCGTCACCCAGGTGCCCTCGACGCGGCTTTCGCCGCAGCCGCGGATCACCGCTTCGAAACAGCGGTTGACCGTAATGTGGAACCTTCCGGAACGGATAGTGCGTGCCAACCGCCGCGAGAGGTGCAGGCCATCCAGTTCGATGATCGCGCGCGGGTCCGGCGACCACCACAGCACGGGGTCGCCTTCGGAGAACCAGGGAAAAACGCCCTGGGAATAGGCCTCGACGAGCATGGATGGGGACAGTTCGCCGCCGACTCCGATGAGGCCTTCCGGCTCACCGAGCGCGGGGTCGATCCACGGAACGCCGCCCTCCGGTTGGAGGCGGCGCATTGGCCACGGCCAACTCACTTGTCCAGTTTCTCCAGAAGGCTCTTGGCCTCGGCGGCCGCCTTGGTCCTCGGGAACAGGTCGACCAGTTTCTTGAGCACGGCCTTGGCCGTAGCGGCGTTTCCCTTGTCCAGCTGTTGCTTGGCCACCTTCAAGCGTAGTGCGGCCTTTTCCTCGTCCTCGTCGCCCGGCTTCGGCTCCGCCTTGGGCCCGAGGGAACCGATGCCGCGTTCCGTTCCCATCGTGATTCGCACCCAGCCGTCGCGCGGATGCTGCGCATCGGAGATCACGAAGTAACCGAGTTTCAGCTTGGTGCACAGATCATCGAGAACGTCTTCGAGAGGCTTATTCTTGCAGGAAAACGTCACTTTCAAGTTGCCGGCCTTGGCGTCGCCATAGGTCCACATCACGGGATGTTCGAGTTGCGTATCGACCTGGTGGGCGAACTCCTTGAGCACGTCGCGGAGCGCGGCATTCTTGAACTCGCCCTCCACCTTGGCCTTGAGATATTTGGCGCGGGTGTGTTCGGCGGCCGGCGTGTCGGGGGCCGCTCGCGTCGCCGGTTGTACCGAAATGGCAGCTGCCGCCAGAATTACGAAAACCGCGTGCATTTCCGCCCCTTTCTCGTTCCCATCCGGTGGTTCAAACGCCCCGATTACATAAAAATAACCTATGAACCGCCCGGATTAAAGAGACTGAAAGACCGAGGAGTAACCGTTGGCCGATGCCGCACCGCCGCCCGATGAACCGACCGCTCCGGCCGCCCCTTCCGGCGACTTGCCGATCGGCCCCCTCGACATCGTCGATGAGCTCCGCGACAGCTACCTGACCTACGCGCAGTCGGTCATCGTCAGCCGGGCGCTGCCGGACGTTCGCGACGGGCTCAAGCCGTCGCAGCGGCGCATCCTCGTCGCCATGCACGATCTTGGCCTCGGGCCGACCGCCGCCACCAGCAAGTGCGCCGGCATCATCGGCGAAACGATGAAGCGCTACCACCCGCACGGCGACATGTCGATCTACGACGCGCTCGTCCGCATGGCCCAGGACTGGGTGCTCCGCTACAAGCTGATCCACGGCCAGGGGAACTTCGGCTCGATCTTCGGCCTGCCGCCCGCTGCCCACCGCTACACCGAGGCCCGCCTCGCGTTCCCCGCGGCGGACATGATCGCCGACATCGACCACGACACGGTCGATTTCATCGACAATTACGACGGCAAGTATCGCGAACCGCTGGTGTTGCCCGGCAAGTTCCCGAACCTTCTCGTCAACGGGGCGGACGGCATCGCCGTGGGCATGGCGACGCACATCCCGCCGCACAATTTGAAGGAAATCTGCACCGGACTCATCCGCCTCATCGACCGTCCGGAAACGACGCTTTTCGAGCTCATCACGCCGCCGGATGAGAACACGCCGGCCATCATCCAGGGGCCGGATTTCCCGACCGGCGGCACCATCATGGGCCGCCAGGGTTTGATCGACGGTTACAAGGATGGCCGCGGCAAGATCACCCTCCGCGCTCGCGCCGAGATCATCGAGGAAGGCAAAGGGAAGACGCCGTCCATCTTGATTCGCGAAGTGCCGTTCCAGGTGTCGCGCGAGCGGCTCCTCGATTCCATGAAGGACGTGATCGCCAACGAACGGATCGCGGGAATTGGCGAACTTCGCGATGAATCGAGCGCCCGCAGCGGCGAACCGGTCCGCATCATCGTCGTTCTCAAGCGCGGCGCCGACCCGCATCTCGTTCTTAACCAGCTCTACCAGTTCACGTCTCTGCAAGAGACCATCAGCATCATCATGCTGGCGATTGTCGATGGGCGGCCGCAAATCCTCGGCTTAATGGAGATGATGCAGAAGTTCCTGGCGCACCGGACCCAGGTGATCCGCCGCCGCACGGAGTATTTGCTCCGCGAGGCGAAGCGGCGCGGCCACGTCCTCGAAGGGCAACTCATCGCCATCGCCGACATCGAGGAAGTGATCCGCATTTGCCGCACGTCGCCGAATCGGGCGGAAACCAAGGTGCGGTTGCAAGGGTTGGAGGTGGCGGCCAGCTTGATGGAGCGGGCCATCGGCAGCGAGGCGTTCGCATCGCTGCAGTCGGAACTCGGCTTCACGGCCGTCTACAAGATGACGGAGGCCCAGGCCGAGGCAGTCGTTCGCCTGCAACTCGGCCAGCTCGCCGCCCTCGAAAGCGACGAAATCCTCAAGGAATATCACAAACTCCGCGAGGAAATCCGCAACCACGAAACGCTCCTGTCCGATGAAGCCAACATTCGCGCCGTCATTCGCGACGATTTGGTGCAGATGCTCGACCGCTACGGCGACGATCGCCGCACCGACATCTCGGACGCCGGCAGCGACCTCGATCTCGAAGACCTCATCGAGGAAGAGCAGAACGTCGTCACCATTACGCATGAGGGATTTTTAAAGCGAATGCCGCTGACGGAGTACCGCGTTCAAGGGCGCGGCGGCAAAGGCGTGCAGGGCGGCCTGCGCGAGAACGATTTCGTCGAACACTTCTTCACGGCGTCCACCAAGGATTA
>DATNBQ010000387.1:0-5066 GCA_035571955.1 Urbifossiella sp.
CGCCGCTAATTCCCCAACCGTGACCGTCACGATCGCCTCGTCCTTGAGCGGTGAAACCGGGCGCTCCGCCTCGCGGAACGGCAAAAGCTAGCGAATCGGCGGATTCCGGGCAATATCAGTTGCACCGCGGCGCCCATCGGGGTGCACTAATCATGTTAGGATTGAAGATCGTCGGGCACACAGCCCGACCTACAGGGCAGCTTTATAGGTCGAACTGTGCCCGACGATTTTGGCTCCAAGAATCGTTGGCGAACACTCATTCATCGTCCTTGGCCACCTCGAAGATTGCCTGGCAAGGCAACTGGAACCCCGGTAGCAGCTTCGTTTCGCAGGTGTCCTTCGGTCCGAGCGTTTTCTCCGTCCATTGCGAACGCCCGCGCTTCAAGATCAAGACTTGTTCCAGATGAGCATCGACGATCCAGTATTCCTTGACGCCCAGCGTCCAGTATTCGTCGCGTTTCTCGGTGTAATCGCGATCGCGCGAACCCTCGGAAACCACCTCGATCACCAATTCGGGGACCCAACTTCGCCACAGAGTGCGGTTGTGAGGGCCTTTCGGCTTCGAGAGGTAGACGGAAACGTCGGGATGCCGCTCGCTTTGCCAACCGGAGATATGTAACTTGCACTCCATCGACGTCAGCGTCTCGTAAATGATCCCTGGGTTCGCTCCGTCATACTGGTCGATTCGTTTCCGAATCAGGGCCGCCCTGCGAGCATGTGGGAAATTCGGCACTTCAGACACGACGAGGTACCCCCGCGCCAGTTCCGCGATGTAACCCTCCTCCACCTCGGCGAACTCGAACGCCCGCAGGCTCATCTTGCGGCCGTGATCCCGCAAACCAATCTTCCGTTTCGTCAGCAGCATGGTGGTGTCGCTCATTCGTCGGCGTCCTTGGCAACGTCGAAGATGGCCTGACAAGGCAATTGGAACCCCGGCAGCAACTTCGTTTCGCAGGTATCTTTGCGGCCGAGCGTCTTCTCGGTCCACTGCGATCGCCCGCGCTTCAGGATCAAGACTTGCTCGAGGTGCACATCGACGATCCAGTATTCCTTGACGCCCAGCGTCCAGTATTCGTCGCGCTTCTCCGTGTAGTCGCGATCGCGCGAGCCTTCCGAAACCACTTCGATGACCAATTCGGGAATCCAGGTGCGCCACATGGTGCGGTTCTTCGGGCCTTTCGGCTTCGCGAGATACACGGCAAGATCGGGATGCCGTTCGCTTTCCCATCCGGGAATCGGCAGCTTACACTCCATCGATGTCAAAACGGCATACAGCGATCCCGGATATTCGATGTCGTAGTGATCCAGGTGCTTGCGGATAAACGCGGCACGCAGCCCGTGTGGCAGATTGGCGACTTCGGACACGACGAGATACCCCCGCGCGAGTTCCGCGATGTAACCTTCCTCCACCTCGGCGAACTCGAACGCCCGCAGGCTCATCTTGCGGCCGTGATCCCGCAACCCAATCTTTCGTTTCGTCAGCAGCATGGTGATCTCGCTCACTCGGCGTCCTTGGCCACGGCAGTGATGCCCGACAGCATCTTCATCGCGTTGGTGCCAGCGCCTTCGGTTCCGCCGTCGTCGCGACGACCGCCGGGGCCGCGCTGACGATTGCGCCGAGTACGGTTGCCCCCGCCGCGATCACCGCATTCTTCCCCCGATCCGACCGCGATTGTACGTCCGCGCCGGCACGCACCACCAGCACCACGCCATCCGCAACACCCGCTACTGCCGAGAACTGTCGCTCGGCCTCCACCGAAGGAGCGTCGATGATGACGAATTCATAGCTCGATTTCAACTCGGCCATGAGTTCGCGGAACTTCGGGCGGCTGAGTAAATCGTCGGCGTTCATCGGCCCGCGACCCGCCGGCAGCAAGAACAAGTTCGGCACCTCGCACGACCGCACCGCCATGCGCAGGTCCACTTCCGCGGCCATGATCGACTTGAGCGAGTCGCCCAGTCGCGTCAGCCGGAACAGTTCCTGCAGCTTCGGTGCATTCAGGTTGCAATCGACGAGAATCACGCGCTTGCCGGACTGGGCGAGCGAGATGGCGAGGTTCGCGGCAACGAGGCTTTTACCGTCGCCCGGGCCAGGGCTGGTGATGGGCACGACCTGATGGCCGCGATTGCGGAGGGCTTGCGCCAGTTCGCGGCGCGCCGAACGGAAGAGCTCCGCTTCCGGACTGGATGGCCGCGAAAAAGCGACGAGCAAGGGCGACCACCCTTCGCCGGAACGCTTCTCCGGCGGCACGTCGCCGCGCAGCGCCGGCACGTTGGCGAACACGGGAATGCTCAGGCGCGGGCCGGACGTGATCGCCACGGCGGAAGCAGCCGGCCGCACCATGGTGGTCATGATCGGCGTTCGCGGCGACGGCCGCTTGCGCTCCGGATTCCTTCGCCCGGCAGCGATCAAGCCGCCGAGCAGGCCGAGCCCCGTTCCCCCGAGCAGGCCGAGCGCGCCGCCCGGCACCAAGGAGCGGTACAGTTCCGGGCTGATGCGTTCGCCATCGCCGGCGGGAATCACGGCCTGAACCGCGAAGGATGTTGGTGAAGGCGATTCAGCGTTGCTCGCCGCTTCCTGGGAAGGGGCGGGCGCATTGGCTTTTGGTGCCGCCACCGCGATGGCGTCGATCCGCTTCCTTAAACGGGAAACATCGGCGAGCAGTCTTTCGTCCGTGGCAATCCGGGTTGCCAGCGCCGCGGCCTGGCTTGCGATTGCCGCACGCTCGGCATCCAGCTTGGTCCGGTGGCGATCGAGTTCGTCCGGCCCGGTCGGGGCCTTCGGCGTCGCCTTGGCGATCCGCTCGCGGGCCAACTGGATTCGCTCGTCGAGGGCCACCATGTCGCGGTGTTCCGGCCCGAGCCGCTGGCCGAGTTCCGCTTTCTTCGCCTGCAAGGACTTCAGCGAATCCTCGGCGGTCTTCAAGTCGGCGGCAGCAGCGCCGGGAGCTGCCCGCGGCGAATCGGCCTTGATGCCGAGTTCTTCCATCGTGGCCAGACGATCGCCTCGCGACTTGCCGGTGGCGCGAATCAGGGCCAAATCGCGATCGATGTTGCGAAGCTTGGCCTGCGCCGCGCTGGCCGCGGCGCGGTCGGCGGTCAAGCGGGATTCAATCGTCGAGGGGTCGTCGCGGCTGAGCGCCTCCAGTTCTTTTTGCAACTTGGCCCGCTCGGCGTTGGCATTCCTCTCCGGAGAGCTTTTGGGCGGCGGACTCGCCTTGGGCGCCGGCTCCCGGTCCACGACCTTCGGCGACCGACTCGCCAGTTCCTCCTTGTACGCATCGACAATGGCGCGCAGGTATTTCGGCGTATCGGCGCGATGCGGGCCGCGGAATGCCACGCTCAGCGTTGAACCGGGGCCGCTCGACAACTCCGGCACAATCGACAAGCCCTGTTCGAGGAACGCGACGCGGGCCGCATCGGCCTTGGGCGGCGGCATTTCGTAGGGTCGGTAATCGTCCAGCTTCCGGGCGGCGCGTTCTTCAACGGAACGCGACCGCAAGATGGCGATCTGCGTCTCGGCATCGCCGGCCGGGGACGGACCCGTCACTTGCAGCCGCGCCCGCGATTCGAACACGCCCGGCAGCTTCGAATGGTACATCCACGCTGCCGCCAGACCGATTGCCAACCCGAGGATGGCCCCGAGGCTTGTCCACTGTTTGAGATGGCCCGGTTTCGGTTCTTCGGATCGCGGCGAAACGACGACGGTTACAGATTGCAGCGGCGGCGCCGCCGATATCTCCGAAATGGCCGCGGGCGCCTCCGTCGGCGGCACGATCGGTTGCTGTGCGGTCATCGGCACGGCCTCGGGACGGGGCTCCGGTTGCTTCGGTGCTTCCGATGGCGGCGGCGGTGGCGGCACGGGCGAAAAGGACGTGAACGAGAACGGGGGAAGAGCCACGGGTCATCCTTTCAATGCCGATCACGGTGCCGTATCCCCATTTTCCGCGCAGTCGGGCGAATTCCAAGGTGAATCGACGCGCGGCGGCGCGAAAACCCTGCCGACTCTGCCGGTCGGGCAATCCGCCCGGTTTAGCCGCGAGGCGGAGCGCGCACGGGTGTGCCAACCATTCTTGGTATTCAGGAGGTGGGTGTCGGGCACAGCCCGACCTACAAGGTGCCACGTAGGTCGGGCTGTGCCCGACGATTTTCTACTCCGAGAATCGTTGGCGAAGCCGACCGCGCGTCTCGCGCGGTTCGCCTAGACAGGTTCGCCGTCATTGGGCATATGGCCCCTCCAAGCAGGCGAGCGGAGGGAAGGTTCATGCGGGCGGGATGGTTCGCCATTGCCGGAACGTTGCTCCTAGGCGTTGCCGGCCGCGGCGCGGCCCAACCAACCGCTCCCGCGACCAAGGCGATTCCACCCGCCTCCTTGCCGAGCTTGCCAACCTCGGGGGAACAACCGCTGCCCGGCGGAGCAGACGTTTCCCAACCGCTGCAACCCGTCGATCTCACCGCGCAACCGCCGACCCCGAACCCTGCCAATTCCAACACCGTCGAAATCAGCATTAACCCGACGCAGCCCAAAAAAGCCGACGTGCTCGGCAACTGGTGGAACAGCGACGAACTGTTGATCTGGTGGCCGAAATATCAGCCGCTGCCGCCGCTCGTCACCGGCAGCCGCGGCGCTGCCCCGCTGCTCGGCCTCCCCACCACCTCGCTCCTCATCGGCAACCACACCATCAACGCCCAGGACATCGAGGGCTACCGCCTCGTGCAAGGCTGGTCGCTCAACGAAGAGGACACGCTGGGGTTCGAAGGACGCTACTTCTTCCTCGGCACGCGCACGCTTTCGCAATCGGTAACGGATCTGGGCAACGATCGCGTTCGCGCCATCGGCCTGCCGTACATCAATGCCCTGACCGGGCAGGAAGACGCCCTGCCCTTGGCCCGCCCCGGCTTGTCGAGCGCCATGACCACTGTTTCCATTACGGATCGATTGCAAGGGGCGGAAGCCAACTTCCTCGGCAACCTGATCGCCGAGGAGAACTTCAAGCTGCATGCCATCGCCGGCTATCGATTTTTTCAAGTGAACGAAGGGCTGCGCATCGAAAGCCAGTGGCTGC
>DATNBQ010000388.1:0-19347 GCA_035571955.1 Urbifossiella sp.
TCGGGCTCGCGGCCCTCGACGAGTTGCCCCGCCTCGGCGATACTTCCCCCGTGTGAGAAGCAACTTCATCCCGGGCGGCCAATTTTGCCCACGGCGACGGCCGACACCGTTCCGCAGTTCGGGCAGCGGCGCTGGAACGGGGCCAATACCCGCTTGGCAATCTCCGGCGATCCCGGCGACATGTAATTGTCCAAGAGCGGCAACAGCGCCCAGGTGCGGAAGCGGAGCCATTCGCGCAAGATGCCGGGCAGGTCGCCGGCCGGCGTGTGTTCGAGGGGCAAGCGGTGCGGCCCGAACAGCAATTCCGTTCCCGAGCGGCCATCCTTGACCACCCGCACATCGGCATCCGGATCGGCCAACATGCGCCCGCCGATAGCGATGCCCCGAGCGCAGATCAATACCGGGCCAAGCTGGGCTTCCGTATCCGGATCGGTGCGATGGAACAACAAGAGATCCGGGTAATCGGCGAGGATGCGGCCGCTGACGACGGGGGCGATCCGGCACAGGTCGTAAACCGATTCGGCCGGGGCGATGCTTTCCCAGCGGCGGGTCGGCCGCATCGTCCAAATGCCCTGAAGCAAGGCCAGGCGGTGAACCGGCTCGATGCTCATGGCGCGGCGGAGGTGCGGGGCCGCGGCCCACAGGTCGATGAGATCGCGCGGCTTGAGCCCCGCCTCGAACGCGGCGCCGACCAGCAGAGTGCGGAAGCGGGCCCGGTCGCCGGCATCCGGTTCGTGCTCCCGTTCCCAGAAACACTGGGCCACATATTCGGCGTATTCGATCGGCTGGTGGCCGCGCAAGCCGACGGCGGCGAGGGCCGCGAGACCCACGACGCGATCGCGGCCGTGTCGCGAACCGTCCTCCACTAATAACACGTTGGCGGCGGCGTGCAGTTGCACGTCGGCCACGGTTTTGCCGGCGGCCGCGCGAGCGATCGTGTCGCGGAGCATGGCGGCCCGCGCCAGCGGATCGCCCCGGCCGATGCTCGCTCGACAGAGCCGCGCCAGCCACGCGGCCGTGTGGTTCCCCTTGAGCATCCGCGGCGCCAAGCCGGTCCAGGCCGCATCGATTGCCCGTTCGGAGGGGTTCGGCATCGGCTTACGCAAGAACCACGTCAAGCCGTAGGCGATCACGGCGAACAACGACAGTTGCACCACGACCTTCGGCTTGGCCCATTCGCGGCCGCCGAACACGGCCACGAAGAAAGCGATGAGGATGAACAATGCCGCCGCGACCATGGCGATGCCGCGGGTGCCAAGGGCGCGGCGGCCATCCGGCCCCGATTGTAATATGCGGCTGGGGGAAGCAACGGTGAGGGTGCGGAACCAGTCGGCGCCGCCGATGGCGACGCTGTAGCCGTTGCCGGCGAGGCGGCCGGCGGCGAGCGTCAGCGGCGCGGGAAGGGGCGCGGCCGCCGGCGCCAGTTCGGCGAAGCAACCGGGGCAAAGCCCGGCGCCGCGTTCCTCCGCCGCCGCGGCAAGGGCCGCGGTATCTTCCGCGGGGGCATCGGTCGCGGCCACCCAACCGCGCAGCGCCGCCGTGTCGGCCAACAGCGACGTGCGATCGAGCACCGTGGTGTCGTGCGTGTTCTCGTGTTCGTCGATCAGTTCCGCGACGGTTCTCTGCGGGCCGCGGATTTTGCCGCCGTCGAGCAACAGGCCGTGTTCGTGCCACAGGTGCCGAACCATCGCTTCGCGCGGCAAGCGGCGGCCGCACCGCGGACAATCCATCTTCACCCGCGCTTCCCGGCGCTCGATCAAAATATCGAGGCCGCGGCTCTGATCCATCTGATGTTGCAGCTGGCGGAGCCGTTCGAGCCGGCGCAAGGGAGAAAGCCCGGCCGTGAGCGGTCGAACAATGCGCAACACGGCTTCGGGTTCGTCGGGCAGCGATTTGAGGGCCCGGGCGGCCGCGACCACCCGCACCGAATACGCGATGGTGCGATCGGCAAGGAGCGTGCGAAGCGTTTGCAGGAGCGATTCGCCGAGCGGCGCCCGCACCCGGGCAATCCATTCCAGAAGGGCCAACCGGCCGGGCGCCCCGTGGGCCAGGAATTCCTCGGCCACGGCGTGCATCTGTTCCGGCGTCAGCGTTCCGCGAGCCAACAGAGCGACCGCCGACCCGCGCGCATCCTCGGCGGCCGCGACCGCCCGGATCGCGAGTTCCCCCAGCGTCAATCGCGGCAACGCCTCGGACATTCCTTCCCTATGTTAATCGAAAGGTCAACGCCTGGAGGCTCGATTGATCGCCCGCCATTGGAACGAAGGAGCGAATAATGTCCGGCGAGAAGTTGGGGTTCAGCACGCGGGCCATCCACGCGGGGCAAGACGCCGATCCGGCGACTGGCGCGACCGTGGTGCCAATTTACGCGACCAGCACCTACACGCAAGCCGCGCCCGGGCAACACAAAGGTTACGATTACAGCCGCAGCGGCAACCCGACGCGGACCGCCCTCGAAACGGCGCTCGCCGCCCTGGAAGGGGCTGAATGCGGCCTCGCGTTCGCCTCCGGGCTCGCGGCCTCCACGGCCGTCTTCGCTTCCCTGCTTCGCCCCGGCGACGAAATCGTGGCCTCGTCGGACATGTACGGTGGTACTTTTCGCTTGCTCGAACGGGTGTTCAAACCGTGGGGGCTCGCAATCCACTACACCGACGACATCTCGCCGGCGGGGTTCGAACAGATCATGTCGGCGAAGACCAAACTCGTCTGGATCGAAACACCGACCAATCCGCTTTTGCAAATCCTGGACATCGCCGCGATCGCCGCGTCGGCCCACAAGCACGGGGCGAAGCTGGCCGTGGACAACACCTTCGCGTCGCCGTACTTGCAGCAACCGCTGGCGCTCGGCGCGGACCTGGTGGTCCATAGCACGACGAAGTACATCGGCGGCCATTCGGATGTGGTCGGCGGGGCCGTGCTCGGCGGCAAGGCGTTGCTCGAACCGGTGAAGTTTTATCAGAACGCGGCGGGCGGCGTTCCGGGCCCCTTCGACGCCTACCTTACTCTCCGCGGATTAAAAACGCTCGCCGTCCGGATGGACCGCCACTGCGACAACGCAATGTCACTGGCGGACTGGCTTTCCCGCCAGCCGCAGGCCGCCAGGGTCTTTTATCCGGGATTGAAGAGCCACCCCGGCCACGCGATTGCCGCCCGGCAAATGAAGGCGTTCGGCGGCATGATCTCGCTGCAAATCCACGGCGGCGCCGAAGCCGCCCACCGCTTTCTTACCCGCACGAAGCTTTTCAGCCTTGCTGAAAGCCTCGGCGGCGTCGAATCGCTGGTCGGTCACCCCGCTACCATGACGCACGCCAGCATTCCCAGGGAAGTGCGCGAGGCCCGCGGCGTCGACGACGGCTTGATCCGGCTGAGCGTGGGCATCGAGGATCTGGCGGACCTTCGCGACGATTTGCAGCACGCGATGGGGTGAATTATCGGAGCCGCGACCCAACGGGGAGCGCGGTTATGCGGTAATGCTCCGTTCGATCCAGCCGCCGCCGAGGACGCGGGAACCATCACAGAACGCCACGGCCTGGCCCGGCGTCACCGCGGCGACGGGCGTTTCGAACATTACCTGCGCGCCATCCGGCTGCGGAACCACGACGGCCGGCGTTCCTCCGTGGCGATAGCGGACCTTTGCCGTGCAGCGAATCGGTTCCGCCGGCGGGTCGATTAACCAGTTCACGCGCGACGCTTCGAGTCCTGAAGCGAGCAGTTCTTCGGGGTCGCCGACGATCACTTCGCGCAATTCGGGCAGAATCTCGAGCACGAAGCGGCGGCGGCCGGCGGCCACTCCCAGTCCCTTCCGCTGGCCGATGGTAAAGCGATCGATGCCGTCGTGTTCGCCGAGGATTTCCCCGTCGCGCTCGCGGATCACGCCGGCCCCCGCGACCTCGGGCCGCCGCCGCCGCACCACGTCGGTATGGTCGCCGCTCGTCACGAAGCAAATCTCGACGCTATCCGGCTTATCGGCAACGCCAAGCAATCCTGCATCGCGAGCCAGCGCGCGCACATCCGCCTTGGCCATGTCGCCGATGGGGAAGAGGAGGTGCGGCAGGATTTCGCGCGAAAGCCCGTGCAAGACGTAGCTCTGGTCCTTCTCCGATTCGGCGGCGGCGTGCAGTTCGAATTCGCGCGGGCCGCGCCGGGTGCGGGCGTAGTGCCCCGTCGCGATGAAATCGGCCCCGAGCTTCTGGCCGAACGACCAGAGTTGACCAAACTTCAGCCAGCTGTTGCAGACGACGCAAGGGTTGGGCGTGCGACCGCGCGCGTATTCGTCGGCGAAGTAATCGATGATCTTGTCGAATTCGCGCTCGAAATCGAGGGCGTAAAACGGGATGTCGAGGCGATCGGCGACGCGGCGGGCATCGCCGGCATCGATCGCCGAGCAGCATCCTTTCTTGTTGTCGCGGCGGGCATCGGGCTCGTCGCCGCCGTGGGCCCCCGTGCGCATGAAGAGGCCGATGACATCGTACCCTTGCCGCTGGAGGAGCACGGCCGACGCCGAGCTATCCACGCCGCCGCTCATCGCCAGAACAACCCGCCGACCCATCACTTCTCCAGGAGCGCTCGGCTTCGCCTCGCGGCTAAACTTACCTTCTGGCGCGGTTCGGATACTCATCCGCGATCATGACCTTCGGCCCGAACACGGCGGCACTCGGCAACTGGTCGGGCATTCCGCCGGAGAGCGGCATGGGGAATGATACGAAAGGCGAGCCGGGAGCGTAAGCGACCGGAGTCTTAACGCCAGGAACTCCGGTCGCTCACGCTCCCGGCTCGCCAGTTCCAATAATCGTGGCATCGGGTGGTCGTTCGAGTAAACTGGACGCCACCCCCCACTCGCCCGGAGCCTACCGATGTCTCTGTCGCGCCGCGATTTCCTTCGTGCTTCCACCGCTGCCGCCCTGGCGCCGGGTCTCGCTGCCGCCATCGACCCGATCAAGCGGCCCGGGCCCAAGCCCGACTTGAAACTCAGCCTCGCTGCCTACAGCTTCCGCGATTTCTTGCAACTCAAGCGGCCCACCATGACGCTGTTCGAGTTCATCGACATGGCCGCCGACTTGCCGCTCGATGCCGTCGAACTCACGTCGTATTATTTCGCCGATACCTCGGACGCGTACCTCGACAAACTCAAGGCCCACGCCGCCAAGAGGAAGCTGGCCATCTCCGGCGTCCCCGTCGGCAACAGCTTTACCATGAAGGACGACGCCAGGCGGGCCGAGCAGGTGAAACTGGTGAAAGACTGGACGACTCGCGCCTCCAGGCTCGGGGCCAAGACCGTTCGGATCTTCGCCGGCAGCCTCGGCAAGGGCGAACAGCTTGCCGACGCCCAGAAGCGCGTCGTGGACTCGATGAACGAATGCTGCGAGGTCGCCGAGAAACTGGGCGTCTACCTGGCTCTGGAGAACCACGGCGGCATCACCGACACGCCGGAGCACCTGCTGGAACTCGTCAAGCCGATCAAGAGTTCGGCGCTCGGCGTGAACATCGACACGGGGAACTTCCACACGCCGGACCCGTACGCGGACATTGCCAAGATCGCGCCGTACGGCGTGGTGGCCCAGGTGAAGACGGAAGTGAACCCGACCGGCAAGCCGAAGGAAGAGGCGGACCTGAGCCGCGTGGTCAAGGTGCTGAAGGACGCCAACTTCCACGGCTACGTGGCGCTGGAATACGAAGCCAAGGAGAACCCACGCACGGCGGTGCCCCGGCACATCAAGGAACTTCGCAAACTGATTGGATGATTGGATTAGCCGCGACCCGAAGGGGAGCGCGCGTCAGCCCAACGCAAGCGCTCCCAGTAACAAATCCCGCACTGCGGTCATCGGAACGCTGGCCGCGGGGCGCGGTCCGTGGCCGATCAATATCGGCCGGTCGAGCGGATCAGCAGCCGCCAGGCCATGGCTGCCGCGCACGATTCCCGCGTCGAGCGGCACGACATCCATCGTCATGCGGAATCCGAGTTTCTTCTCGAACACGCGCCGGGCCGCGTGCAACTTCGGCAACCGCAACCGCGGATCGAAGAACAATTCGCACGGGTCGAACCCCGGTTTGGCATGAATCGCCACGGCCCGTGCGTAATCCGGGGCCAGGGCATCGTCGAGCCAGAACGGGTAGGCGAACCAGGCATCGCGCTCAGAAAGCAGAATCAGTTCCCCGGAGCGCGGATGATTCAAGCCGAGTTCGGCCCTCTCTTCGCCGGCGAACACGCGAGCCACGCCCGGCACCGGAGCGAGCAAATCCTTGACGCGCGGCACATCCTCCGAGTCGCGCACGTAAACGTGGGCCAACTGGTGATCGACCACGGCAAAGGCCCGCGATCCGTACAGGTCCAACTGTTCGCCGAACGGTCCCGGCCGCACCTCGAGTAACCCGGCCGCTCGCAGCACGCGGTTCAAGTACACCGGCCGCGTTACGTCGCAGTGGCCGTACTCGCTGACCACCCAGACTGCGGCCCCCTGCTCCTTCGCCGCATCGAATAGCGGCGCGCAGGCATCGTCGAGTTGCTTCACGCACTGGGACATGTTGCAGCCGGAGGGGCCGAACCGCTGTGGGTCGTAATCGAGATGCGGCAAATAGACCAGCATCAGGTCGGGTTTGTGATGACGGACGACGTGGTGAGCGGCGGCGGCAATCCACCGCGTGGACTTGACCCCGGCCATTGGGCCCCAGAACGATGGGAATGGGAATGACCCCAGTCGCTCCTCGAGTTCAGCGGCCAGGCCGCTCGGCGTCCCGGCGATGCCGAAGGCCTTGTTGCCATCCACGGCGTAGTGTGGCTTCGGCGTTATGCTGAAATCGACCGCGGCACCCTGGTTGAACCACCAGAACAGCTTGGCGCTGGTAAACGAGCGGCCGCGTTCCTTGGCCCGACGCCGCGCCGTCTCGTAGAAGGGTTCCGCCTGAATCAGGCGGTTGCACTGTTGCCAGAAGCGGATTTCGTTGGTGTCGCGGAAGAGCCAGCCATTGGCGACGACGCCGTGCTCGGCCGGCAGTTTGCCCGTGAGCAACGTGGCCTGGGCAGTGCAGGTGACGGCCGGGTGAGTCTCGGGCATGTCCGCCTGCCAGCCGGCGGCGGCGATCGCCCGCAGACGCGGCGCATGAGCGAGCAGCCGGGGCGTTAACCCGACCGCGTTGATGAGAACGACCGGTTGCATAGGGTAACGGTAAGAAACGGGCCGCCCAAAGCCAGTGCGGCAACGACCGACATGAGTGCGAACCCGCTAACGTTTCCGCAATCGCGGCGCATCAAGACGCCCGCGGAATTCGATCGCTGCTACGGCCGCAAGCGCTCGGCGTCGGACGGCGTGCTGATCGTCTATGCCTGCGAGAACGGCCTCGACCATCCGCGGCTCGGCTGCTCCGTTTCCAAGAAAATCGGCAACGCCGTCGTCCGCAACCGCTACAAGCGGCTCTTCCGCGAAGCGTTCCGCCTGCTTCAACACGAACTTCCCTCAGGCACCGATTTAGTTATGATTCCGCGCTCCGGCACCGAGCCGACGCAAGCAGCGGTGAATGCATCGCTCTTGAAGTTAGCCCACCAGGCGGCGCGGAAACTGCGTGAGGAGCGTAAGCCATGAATGCGCTGCGCTGGCTCTGGCGGGGGCCGATACTGGCCGCGAGCGCGGTGCTGGTCGCCGGCGTCCGCGGCTATCAGTGGCTGATCCGGCCGCTGTTGCCGTCGACCTGCCGGTTCGAACCAGGCTGCAGCGAGTACTTCATCGGCGCCGTCAAGAAGTATGGCCCCATCGTGGGCGCCGCCAAGGGAACCTGGCGCATCTGCCGGTGCAACCCATGGTCGCAAGGCGGCTTCGATCCACCGTAAAGAATAAGGTTGGCTTCCCGCTAGTTCGAAGATGCAGGGCTTTGCGGCTTGATCGGAACTGTCTGGTGGACGGTGCCTGTGTTGGTGACGCTCTTGTTGACGGGGCGGGCGGCTTGCACCGCGGCCTCCACTTCTTCCACGCACGGCAGCGCGGTGTCGGTTCGAGTCAGGACCGTCACGCCATCGACCAGAATGCTGAACTCGTCCTTGTTTCCGTCCTCGATCTGGGCGCGGAGCCCGAACCCCGCGAGCAGGGCCAGGCTAATCGTGTTCGCGTGGGAATCGATGGCCGGGCAAACGGGACAGCGCCGAATGATGACGGCGGACATGGTGCTCTCCTCCCGGGCGCGAGGCCACGCAAGGTGGGGGCGAGCCATACTATTCTACGGCTGGGCGGCGCGAAAAGCGCTCGACAATGTCTCAATACGCGTACCAGTAGCTCATCGGGGTCGAATTCGAGGAACTCGTATAGGTGTAACCCCCCGAGTTATCCGGCATCGTGTACGTCGTGGTGCCTGAACCGCCCGAGCTGCTCGGCGGCGGACTGGCCGACGGCATCGTATAACCCGAACCCGACGAGCTGGGCGGCTGCGGTGAACTCGTCGTCATGGTGCCATACGGGCCCACCGGATCGCTCAGTTCCAGCATCATGAGGTCGTACGCTGCGCCCGTGGCGGTTCCGCCCGTCCAAGAATACTGCACGGTATAAGAGCCTGCCTGCAGATATTGGATGGTGGTGCGCGGCGGTTGACCGGCGCTCGTGGTCAAGCTGAACGCCTGGTTCCCCGACGCATCGAAGACCGCCATGGTCAGCGCGGTGCCGGCCGGCAAGTTGGCCCCGGCCAGTTCGAACTCGAAGAGGCCGCCGTCGTTGATGGTCACCGAATCGGTGGCCGCGCTGCTGGGCGGCAAGGCGCCGGCCGCGACGCCGTCGTAAGCGATCGGGTCGTTAGCATTGAAGTCGGCGCCGAGGAAGTACGATCCGGTCGCCTTGCCGGCGCCGCCGCTCTGCCCCGTCACTTCCACGTAGTAAGCCGCCCCCGGAGTGGCGTTGAGCACCTGCAAGCTAAAGATGCCGGTATCGTTGGCTAGCACCTGGAAGGCGACCGGATTGCCGTTGGCGTCGAACACGTGCAACTGCGGATTCACCGGCGCGGTATCCAGCCCCCAGGCGATCACGTTGAGATTCGACGAAGACTGCGGTGCGACGATCTTGTAGTAATCGACATCGCGCGTGCTTTCGATCGAGCCGCGATAGGTGTAATCGAAGCGCGGGTCGGCCGGCAGGGCAGTGGCATTGCCGAGCAAGTCGTTGAGGCCGAGATCGAGGACCGGGGCGAGCAAGTTGGTCACCGGAGCGAGGAGCGAACCGAGCGTGAAGTAGTCCACGGTGAGCTGGTAGCCGCCGACGCCGAAGGCCGCCGTCGCCCCTTCGATCTTCACCGTGTAGTTGCCGCCAAAGAGCGACGTTCCGAAGCGGAGCGACAGATCGTTGTTGGTCGGGTCCGTGCTTTGGCCCGAAGCCACGACGCGGCCGGACGAGTTGTACACGACCACTTGCGGCGTCAACAGGCTCTGTCCTTCGGTGCTGACGCGGACGGAGACGCCCATCAATCCGCCAAGCAGCGGGACAGAGATTTTGAAGTAATCGACGTCGCTCGGCGTGGTGATGTCGGCGGTTGCGGTGAGCCGGCCGGGGAAACTCGGGTCGTGGGGAATGGCCGAGGCTGACGAGGCCGTGCTATTCGAGTGGGCCGTATCGAAAGCATCCGGCGTGCGAACGCCGTAGAGGGCCTGGATGTTCTGGATATCGCTGGCGCCGAGGCCGGCATGGAAGCCGTAGCTCGGCTGCATCACGGAGCCTGTCGCCGTCGAGTGATCGAGGCCCAGCGTGTGGCCCGCTTCGTGAACGGCGACGGAATAGAGGTCGTAGCCATTCGCCATGTTGCCGATGGTGAAGAGCCGCGAGGCATCGAAGACCACGTCGCCGCTGTAGGTGCTGCCGGTCCAGGTGAATGGCGAGGCGGCGGCGAGTTCGTTGCTCGCGGAGAGCGGCGCCGCGGCGATGCGGATATCCCCGAAGTGGACGTCGCCTTGCACGGCGCCGAGCGTGCCGAGCGCTTCGCCGTCGTCGGCCACGACGCCGACGTCGACATTGACCTGGGCCGCCCACGATTCGAAGGCGCGGAGAATTTGCCCTTCCCACACGGCGGTGGGAGCGGTGGCGTTCATGGTGCGGAAGAGCGTGCTCGGGCCGTTCGGGGTCGGCGTGCCATCGGGAACGAAACTGAGCGTGAGGTGGCCGGGATCGGGCCACGGCGTACCGAATGCGGTTGGCACGTCGCGCGATTCGAGAAGTTCGATCTGGCCAAGGCGGGGGCGACGGGGGCGAAACACTGTGGGGGTCTCGTGGGGGTTTCTCGGGAAGTATCAGGGTAAAGCGTGTGGTTGGGCGGCATCCGCCACGATTCGCGCGATTATCTCCAAAGGCCTGACATTTGCGGATTCGGCTGGAATTCCTTGCGAATCGGAGCGAAATCGCAAGTGCCAGCCGATGCCGCGATTCCCGCAAGAGTACAATAATCGTGCCAGGCCGCGAAAAACGCGCGAAGAGCGAACGGGGCATGCCGCGACATCGCCAGAAGAGAGCTTGTCATAGGCCGCAAAGAAGCACAAAAGACTCAAAGCAGATGGCATTTTTTTGTGGTCTTGTACTTCGGGGGAGCTCGTTATGGTGATCGCGGTGCGATGCCCGAATCCGGAATGTCGCAAGTACATGCTGGTGGAAGAGCGCGAACGCGGGCATGTCGTGCCATGTTTGATTTGCAAGCAGCCGATCAAGGTGCCAGCGGTTCCGGCAAGCGAAAGCCAAGTCCCGCAGAAAACCACCGAAGCTTGATGGTGCGGAACGCGGACTGCGGAATGGCAGATTCTCATCCGAATTCCGCACTCCGCATCCGAAATCTCAAAAAGAAAAGCCCACCCGTATGCACGGATGGGCTTCGAGTTCCCAGTGCCCACTTAGCTGGCGCTGGCCGGCGGCTGGATCGCCGAGCCGACGAACGAGAACGTGCTGTTCGCGTTCGAGCCGAGGGTGGTGATGGCGGCGATGCACACCACCACGATGAGGGCCAACATCACGGCGTATTCAACCGCGGTCGGGCCATCTTCCTTCTTCACGAAATTGACCAGGGCCTTCGTCATAGCGCGCATGAGATCCTCTCCCGAAAATCGGGGTGCAGGCCGGGTGCGAGCCCGACCGAACTAGTTGAGAAAACGGGATTGCGCCGAAGCGGCTGGCCGTTCGTAAGTTCGACTCGCGGCCGTCGCTGCTTCCGACAAGGTATTAGGTAGAACGCGGGATTGGCGAGGAGAAAAAAGCGAGCGGATTATTTCGAATCTCGCGCGGCCGGTGTCCGGAAGCTGGACATCGCGTCCACGCCCACCCGTTGCAATGGGCGGGCTTCGCCGCGTTCAAACGAACAAGCCCACCCCGGATTGGGTGGGCTCGTCGGCTTGCACGATAGGCAAGAGGGATTAGCTGGCGCTGGCCGGCGGCTGGATCGCCGAGCCGACGAACGAGAACGTGCTGTTCGCGTTCGAGCCGAGGGTGGTGATGGCGGCGATGCACACCACCACGATGAGGGCTAACATCACGGCGTATTCAACTGCCGTCGGGCCATCTTCCTTCTTGAGGAAATTCACCAGAGTCTTCGTCATCGCACGCATCGTCGTCTCCAGTCCTGGGTGTCCAGGGCGAATGGGGATGATCCGGATTAAACCGGGGTTTGCTTCGCTCGCACCGAAGCGGCGATCGAGCGAGAACACCAAGTACCTAGATCACCCCGCGCGCCGTTGCAAACGGCACAGCCGGTTTTTTTCAACGATTCGTTAGATTGTTCCCAGAGCGTAAGATTGCGACTTCTGGCCGGTTTCAGGGCTTTCCCGTAAGTCGGCACTTCGCAAAGGGATTCATTCTGGAGAACGCCATGGCGGATGCACCGATACGCAAGAGCCTGACGACCACCGGCGGCGACGGCCGGGCCCCGAACCGGGCCATGCTCCGCGCCGTCGGCTTCACCGACGACGACTTCAACCTTCCCGTGGTGGGCGTCGCCTCCCTCTTCAGTGAGATCACGCCGTGCAACGCACACCTCGACCGGCTGGCCCGCAAAGGATGCGAAGGCATACGCGCCGGCGGCGGCGTTCCGCAAATCTTCGGCGCTCCCACCGTCTCCGACGGAATCAGCATGGGCCACATGGGCATGCGCTATTCGCTCGTGTCGCGCGAGGTGATTGCCGACTGCCTGGAAACCGTCGCCGGGGCCATGAACCACGACGGTCTGCTCGCGTTCGGCGGCTGCGACAAGAACATGCCCGGCTGCGTGATGGCCATGGCCCGGCTCAACATTCCGTCCGTGTTCGTCTATGGCGGCAGCATTCTTCCCGGCGTCGGCCCGCACGGCGAAGACGTCGACATCGTGTCGATCTTCGAAGCGGTCGGCCAGTTCCAGGCCGGCAAGATCGACCAGAAGATGCTGCACAAAGTGGAGTGCGCCAGCTGCCCCGGCCACGGCTCCTGCGGCGGCATGTACACCGCCAACACCATGGCCAGCGCCATCGAGGCCATGGGGATGTCGCTGCCGTCCGGCGCCAGCAATCCCGCCGTCAGTTCCGCCAAGGAGCGCGAGGCGTTCCTCGCCGGCAAGGCGCTCGTGCACTGCATGGAGAAGAACATTCGCCCGCGCGACCTGATCACCGGCAAATCGCTCGAGAACGCCTACACCCTCGTGTTGGCCCTGGGCGGCAGCACTAACGCCGTGCTGCACCTGATGGCGATCGCGCGGGAAGCCGGAGTGCCCTGGACGCTCGACGATTTCGATCGCCTCGGGGCCAAGGTGCCGCACCTCGCGGACTTGAAACCCGGCGGCCGCTACGTCATGTTCGACCTTTACCGTGTCGGCGGAACCCCGGCCGTTCTCAAGGCACTGCTCGACAAGGGCCTGCTCCACGGCGATTGCCCCACCGTCACCGGCCACAGTCTCGCCGAGAACCTCAAGGACGTGGCGAGCGTTTTCGCCAAGCCTCAGAATATCGTGCTGCCGTTCGAGAAGCCGATGTTCGACCACGGCATCATCGTGATCTTGAAGGGGAACCTGGCGCCGGAAGGGGCGGTGGCGAAGGTCGCCGGGTTGAAGCAGCGGAACATCACCGGCCCGGCGAAGGTGTTCGATGGCGAGGAAGCCTGCTTCCAGGCGATCCAGGCGCGGAAGATCGCTGCGGGCGATGTGGTGGTGATTCGCGGCGAAGGGCCGGTCGGCGGGCCGGGCATGCGCGAGATGCTTTCGATTACCGGTGCGCTCATGGGCCAGGGATTGGGCGAAAGCGTGGGGCTGATTACCGATGGCCGCTTCAGTGGCGGCACGCACGGCCTGGTGGTCGGGCACGTCGCGCCGGAAGCGTGGGTCGGCGGCCCGATCGCGTTCGTCAAGGACGGCGACTCCATCACCATCGACGCCGACCACAAGAAGCTGACGCTCAACGTGAGCGACGCGGAGTTGGCGAAGCGGAAGGCGGCGTGGGAAAAGCCGCCGCTCCGCGTGGAGCGCGGCGTGCTGGCGAAGTATGCGAAGCTGGTCCACTCGGCTTCCGAAGGCGCCGTGACGGGGTGATTCACCGCGGAGCCAATCCAGCGGGGAGCGCGATTACGCCGCTCTCTCCGCTGGTTCGCAATTGAACATTTATTTTTCCTGTAACGAGTAACGAGAATAAACTGAGAGTCGTTCGATGCCCAGGTATTTTCGCGGGGGTGGAAGTCTCATTCCACAGCGTTCGGAAGTTCGATTTGATAAAGCGACTGGATTGCTCAAGACGACTCGGGGGATCTCAGTTTACGATCGTTCCGATCATCCGAATCTGGCTCGCTTCGGCGGCCCGTACGAAATCCTCTCCATGCCTCCGGAGTTGAAGGTAGTGCAAATCGGACAAGACCCGTCGCATCATGAAATTGTTCCAGCCGCAGCAATCACTTGGGATGGCTATCAGGATTTCATTCAACAAATCGCGATCGATCCCGTATAAGATGATTTCGAGGAGTCGAACCATGCAACTCAAAGGCAATGGGTTCGTTTATCACTATCCTGCGGACTTCGACGAACGGGCCGCGATCGAGATGACCGACAAGGGTTATGTCGCCGGAGGATCGGTCGAGATTGCGGGGAAAGCGCGCTTCCCGGTCGCCTTCTTTACCCCGAATCGACTACGACAAGAGCTGGAACTCGCGATGGATAACGGCGAGTCCGTCCTTGCGGAGGAAGGCCTGGCGATCATCGCGGAAATCACACCCACGGCAATCCTTCGCGCTTCCGAGGAACTGGTGAATCAACATTTCTTCGATCACCTGAAGCCACTTCTCTCGGTCGTATCCAATGGAGCGATGCGATAACTCGGCCGATTTTTCTCAAGACTCATGCTTTTTTCTTCAATTCATTCCTACAATTAAACATCGAAGCCAACACGCCAACTCTCTCGCCGTCCGTTTACGGAACTGTAGCGCCGGTGCGGGGTTACATGCCTGAAGCCCTGCCAGCCGCTGCGTCGCTTCGATGTATGGATTAGCCCTCAAATGCTTCACACGCTGACGTCGCCGTTATTCGCCGTTGCTCCCCTGGACCGCGACCCGGAATCGAGTAACGAACCGCAACTCCTCCACGAGTTCTTCGCGCGAGCGGCCCAGCAATGGCCGCACAACATCGCGATCGAGACGCCGCCCTCCACGGCGTGGCCAGTCCGCCGAGCCATCACTTATGCGGAACTGGAACGTGCGACCGCGGCGCTGGCTCTCGAACTGGCCGCGATCATCACCGGCGAATGCTTCGTGGCGATTCTCCTGCCGCGCAACTCGGAGCACATGTACCTGGCCCAGCTGGCTGCAATGAAGGCCGGCGCCGCCTACGTGTGCATCGACCCGAGTTTCCCCGATCCGCAAGTCGAGTTCATTTTGAACGACGCCCGGCCGGTCGCGGTGCTGACCGATGCCGCGGGGATGCTGCGAACGCGGCGGATCAAGCCGGACGCATCCCACATTCTCGATGTCGTGACGCGCGATAATAGCCTCGCCGCTAGTGGCACAGGCATTCTTGCCTGTGCAAGCGCCAGGAGCACAGGCAAGAATGCCTGTGCCACCAAGTCTTCCTGGCTCACGCCCCGCAGCTTGGCCTATGCGATCTACACTTCCGGCACGACGGGCCGCCCCAAGGGCGTGATGATCGAGCATGCCGCCATCACCAACCTGGTTCGCGGCGACCTCGACACGCTCGACGTTTCCCCGGACGATCGCGTCGGCCAGAACTCGTCGTGCGCTTACGATTCCTCGGTCGAAGAAATCTGGCTGGCCCTTTCCGCCGGGGCGACGCTCGTGGTCATGGACGACGACACGACGCGGCTCGGTCCGGACCTGGCGGCGTGGCTGAGGGCCGAGCGCATCACGATCTTCTCGCCGCCGCCGACCATGCTGCGGACCATCGGCGGCATCAACCCCGAAAAAGAGCTGCCTCTCCTGCGCTGTCTGCACGTGGGTGGCGAAGCGGTGCCGCAAGACGTCGCGGATCGCTGGTCGCGCGGCCGCCAATTCTTCAACGATTACGGCCCCACCGAGTGCACCGTCACGGCGACGCGGACCCTCGTTCGACCGGGGGAGCCAGTTCATATCGGTCAACCGCTCCCCGGCCTCCGCGCCTGGGTGCTCAACGACCGCATGGAAGAAGTGGCCGACGGCGAGCAGGGGGAACTCTGCATCGGCGGCGTCGGCCTCGCCCGCGGTTATCTCAACGATCCGGGGATGACCGCCCGCAAGTTTCCCGTTCATTCGCGGTTCGGCCGCATTTATCGCACCGGAGACCTCGTTCACCGCGATGCCGACGGCAACATCGTTTGCCACGGCCGCATCGATAGCCAGGTCAAGGTCCGCGGCTACCGCATCGAACTGGAAGCGATCGAGACAGCGCTCGTCGGCTGTGAGGGCGTGCGCGAAGCCGCGTGCCGCGTGCAAGGCGAGGGGCCGGCCCAGCAGATCGTGGCGTTCATCGTGCCGGTGGACGCGAAGCAACCGCCGCACTTCGACCGCCTGAAGGACGGGTTGCGCGGCGAATTGCCACCCTACATGATCCCGAGCCGCATCGGCATTTTGCAGGCCGTGCCGCGTGCGATCAGCGGCAAACTGGATCGCCGCGCACTGCCGACACTGGAATCGGAAGCGACCGGGCCGGTGCTGGCGCCGCGCGATCTGGTGGAAGCGAAGGTCGCCGCGGCATTCGCCCAGGTTCTCGGCTGTAAGGAAGCCGTCGGCGTCGATCGCGATTTCTTCCACGATCTCGGCGGCGACTCGCTCCGTGCCGCGATGGCCATTTCGATACTTCGCAACGACCCGGCGACGGAGTCGCTGGCCGTACGCGACTTGTACGAAGCGCGAACGGTTGCGAGGCTCGCGAAGCGTACGAGGCCTGAACTGGGTGGCACCGGCTTCCAGCCGGTGCAAGCGAAGACACACCGGCTGGAAGCCGGTGCCACCCAGGAAGTGGCCGGGCATCCGTTCCTGGCGACTTGCGTGCAAAGCCTGTGGCTCCTGCTCGGCCTCGTTGTCGCCGGGCCCATCACCTACTACGCGGCCTACCACGGCATTCCGGAGTTAACCGCCGACCTGGGGCTGGCCCCGTTCGTGCTGGCCGCCCCGATTATCCTTTATGCCGCCATCGGCCTGTTCGCCTGCGGCACGGTCGCCTTCGCCGTGATCTTGAAGAAACTGCTCATCGGCAAATATCGGCCGCGAAGCGAACCGGTATGGGGCAGCTTCTATGTGCGGAACTGGATGGTGACTCAGGCGGTGCGGCTGATTCCGTGGCCGTTCCTCGGCGGCACCGTCTTTCAACAAGTGGTGCTGCGCTGGCTCGGGGCCCGGATCGGCCGCCGCGTCCACATTCACCGCGGCGTGAACCTGCTCCACGGCGGCTGGGACCTGCTCGACATCGGCGACCACGTTACCATCGGCCGCGATGTCGCACTGCGGCTCGTCGATTTGCGCGGCGGCCAGATCGTCGTTGGCCCCGTGGCAATCGGCGCCGGCAGCACGCTCGACATGCGTTCGGGCATGGCGGGCGGCAGTTGCATGGAAGCCAACGCCTATTTGACGCCGCATAGTTTCCTGGCCGAGGGAAGCCTGGTTCCCGCGGGCGAACTCTGGTCCGGCATTCCGGCGGCCCCAGCGGGCAAAGCACCTGAAGCCCCAGAGATTTCCCGCAGCTTGGGTGGCACCGGCTTCCAGCCGGTGCTTCCCTCGGCCACACCGGCTGGAAGCCGGTGCCACCCAGAAACGCTTGGAACCCGAGTGCTTTCGCCCATCGCATATGGGCTGCTCTTGATGGCGTGCCGGTTGCTTCTCGCCGCCACCGCGGTCGTTCCGCTTGCCGTTGCCGTCCTCGTCTATACGCTCGTTCAAGGCCTCACGGCCGCCGACGCCACCGACTGGATTCTCCACCCCGCCCTCGACGCCGAACAACTCGTCCTCGGCGTTGCCGCCGTCGTGCTCTACCTGCCGCTGTCGCTCTTCGGGCAGTGCCTGTCCATGCGATCGCTCGGCCGCATTAAGGAAGGCGTCATCAGCCGCTGGAGCCCGGCTTACATTCGCGTCTGGCTCAAGATGGAAATCCTCGATTCCGTCAACGAGTGGCTCAATGGCACCATGCTCTGGCGGGTCTGGCTGCGCGGCGCCGGAATGAAGATCGGCCGCTACTCGGAACTGAGCACCATCATGGATACCGTCCCCGAACTGACGACCGTGGGCACGGACACATTCCTGGCCGACGGCATCTTCCTGGCCGGCCCGCGGATTCATCGCGGCACGGTCGAACTGCGCCGCACCACGCTCGGCGACAACGTCTACCTCGGCAACTATGCCGTCATCCCGATCGGCAGCACCATCCCGGATGGCGTGCTGCTTGGCGTTTGCACCGTCGCCGTCGCCGCGCTGATCCGCCCCGGCACGTCGTGGTTCGGCCAGCCGCCCTTCGAACTGCCCAAACGCGAAATCCTCACCGCGGACATCGGCATCACCTACCGGCCGTCGAAGCTGCGCTTCGCTCATCGCGTCTTCTGGGAATGGCTTCGCTTCGCGATTCCCGTGATTCCCGCCCTCTTGATCCTCGGTTGGTTCGAATTAATGAGCGTCGCCGAAGGGCGCTTCTCGACGCCGACCTTGCTCTTCGCGGTCGTACCGGCTCTCGATCTTGCCCTGGTGGCGTCGCTCGCCGCGATCGGTCTCGCCTTGAAGTGGTCGCTGCTCGGCCGCGTTCGCCCCGGCACCCACGGCTTCTGGTCGTTCTGGGTCTTCCGCTGGGACTTCCACTACACGATCTGGGACCACCTTTGCCACGGCCCGATCGCCATGCTGGAAGGCACCTTGCTCATCAACTGGTATCTGCGGGCAATGGGGGTGAAGCTCGGCAAGAACGTCGTGGTCGGCGACGCCTTCGCAATGGTGATCGATCCGGACATGATTGCCTGCGCCGACGGAGCGACGGTGAACGCGCTCTTCCAGGCGCATACCTTCGAAGACCGCGTGCTCAAGATCGACCGCGTGACGATCGGCGCCGATGCGACCGTGGCAACCGGAGCGACCTTGCTTTACGGAGCCGATGTAGGAACCGCGACCGAGGTGAGCCCGCACAGCGTGGTGATGAAGCACGAGCATCTGCTGGCGAACCGCGTCTATATTGGCTGTCCGACGCGGATGGCAGTTTAGATCCTGGTGGCACAGGCATTCTTGCCTGTGCGAATAGCTTTGCACAGGCAAGAATGCCTGTGCCACCAAACTTAAGCGCTACTTCACCTCCGCGACGGCCGTGGTCGCGGGCAGTTCCTTCTCGTCCGGCGCCTTCAATTCCATGTTGGAAAGGTGCAAGAGCAGGCAGTATTCGTCGCCTTTGGTGCGGCCCTCCAGGAAGCCGCTATAAGGCACCGAACCGCGCCGCAGCACGATCCGCTGGTTCGCCTTCGGCCCCGCACCCATCAGCAATAGGCTGTTCTTCGCTTCCAACTCCTTGGCGATGCCGAACAGGAAATCGTAGGTCAGCCCGTTGATGTGAAACAGTTGCATCTTGCCGGCCATGACGAACTTGTTGTAAACGCCGCTCTTGGGAAGGAACTTGCCGCTCCACAGCAGCGGTTGCTCGGCGCCGACGTTCGGCGTCGGCGGCTTCTTCGGCCGCCGCGCCTTCTCGCTGCCGTCCGGATTGCGAACGATTTCCAACTGCGTGATGCTGAAGACGGTCTTGCGATCGGTGTTGAAGTAAACGCGCGAGGTATCGCGGAGAAAACTGCCGGCCGCTTCGAGGTCGATCTCGGGGTCGCCGTCGATCAGCGCTTCGCCGACCTTTTCCAGCGAACCGGCCTTCTCGAGCAAGGCCTCCAGGTCGCGGTCGATGGTCCCCTTGAGTAGCCGGCAGCTCGCCGCTTGCCGATTCTCGTCATCC
>DATNBQ010000389.1:0-5718 GCA_035571955.1 Urbifossiella sp.
CACCTTGCTGTCGTGCCGGTTGGAGACGGGCCGCACGCATCAGATTCGCATCCACCTTGCCGAAGCCGGGCACCCGGTGTGCGGCGACAAGGTTTACATCAAGAAACTCAACGGCGAGGTATTCGAAGATAAGAGCGGTTCGCCGCGACTGGCGCTCCACGCGACCGAGCTCGGCTTCACTCACCCGGCCTCCGCGGAGTCGTTGCACTGGACGATGCCGCTCCCTACGGATCTGGCGAAACTGATCGAACGGTTGAAGTCGTAATCGCTCAGCCGAAATGAGCGGAAGGCAAAAAAGCAGCCGGCGAAAGGTGGAAGTAATCCGCAAGGAGTACGATTTGATCTTTCGTCAGCGTGCGCGTGCCGGCCAGCACTGCCGAAATCGTCGATTGTGAAATGCCGACTTGACGCGCCAGGCTGCTCTGGGTCAAGTCGTTCGACGACATGAGCGTTCGCAACACATCGGCTTCCGAGGCATCGGGAATCGGGTGCGTCTTGTCCTCGTAAACCTCAATGAGATCGGTAAGGGCGCCGAGGTATTGCTCGCTCCCAGCATCGCGTGGACTTCGCAGCAAGCGATCGAGCACCGCCTGGGCCGCATCGAGTTCCCGCTCACTCCGGATGCTGCGGAGCGGAAACTCGCGAATCAAGTCCAAGTAAGAATCGGTGACGACTGCCGTGTTCGCCTTTAGCATGGCCGCACTCCATTTATCTCGGCTTCTTGCCTCGCTTTTTCCTCGACGGCGGCGGCAGGTAGCATCCGCATTCGCCGGGCCAGGCATTCTCGCCGTACTCGACATGCGTCATCACACGCAAGAGGTAGACGACCCCAGGTATCAACCCTTTCGTAAATCGAACTCTCCCGATGACGCGGTACTTATTGCCGCCAACGTTGAAAACCACGCAATCGCCGACGCGATCCGCGGAGTTGAATGTGTGCCGCAATTCGACGAAATTGCTCCAATCGGCTGCAAGGAGGATCTTGTACCACCCGAGAAGAAAGGGCCTGGAATCGTGATGCCGCTTCTTCTCCCAGAAAACCCGGAGGGCTCGCTTGGAGATGATGCGCAAAGCCCGCCCTCCTCCAGAGAAGCTAAGGCATCATATATCGCAAATTGCGATAGGACAAGGGCCGGTTTGCCCTGCCACCAATACCGTCGCTCGCACTCCAGCTCAAGAGTGCGTCCAGCGCGATCGCGGATCGCTTTTTGCCGATTATTCCGCGCACGCGGCCGCTTATTGAGCTAGGACATTACCATACCGCTCGATCCCCCTCCGCGAGATGCACCATGGTCGCCACCCTTCCCGCCGAAGCTCCGTCCACTTCTCCCTCCGCCGAACGCCGCATCGCCCACCGCCAGCCGGCCGTCGGCACCGTCTGCCGCCTCGACGCCAACGGCGAAGAGCAATCGACCGCGCTCGTCTGGAATATCTCGGCCTCCGGCGTCAGCATGCTGGTTCCGAAGCCCATGGAGCCGGGTTCCGGCGTCCGCGGCGTCCTCGAAACCATTCGCGGCCGCCATCCGCTCTCTGTCGATATGCACGTCGTCCACGTCAAGCAACTGGAAACCGGCGACTACTGGATGGGGGCCCACTTCGATCGGCCGCTCACGCAATCCGAGATGAAGCCATTCGTCGGTTGAAACCGCTCGGCAGCGCCGCTACGCTTTCTTCAGCGCACCTTTTCCGCTGGAGAACGCCGATGAACGACGACGATTACGATCCGTTGAACGAGACCGATCCGGAAGTGCGTTCGCTGCGGGCCGAGTTGCGTCGGCAAGCCGCGGAGTTGGTGCGCTTGCAGGCGAAATTGGATCAAATCGATGCGGCGACGGAAGAACAGCACCGCGAGATGGAACGGCTCTTTCAACTGGTGAAGGATCTGGAAGCGCGCTATCGCCGTACATCGCGGCTCATCTGGCGCCGCGCCATTTCCGCGGCAGTCGTCGGCTCGGTCGTCGGCCAAATCCTGGCGATGTGGCTGTTTTGATTGCGGATTTTGGAACGCGGAATTCGGAATGACGGAGTAAGTAAGGATTCTGAATTCCGCATTCCCAATTTAACTGCCGCCCTTGCCGAAATCGACGGGGGCGGCGCCGATGCCGCCGCGAAGGTTCGGATTGACCGCGCGGTTGGTCAATCGTTCGTCGGCGGCAGCAATGTCGCCGAGTCGTTCCGCTTCTTCCGCGGCATCCTCCGCCTCTTCCTTTTCGCGAGCGAGCTTCTTCAAGCTGAGGCCGATTCGCCGCGCCGCCGGGTCGACGCTCAGGATTTCCACTTCCACCGACTGCCCCTCGGTCACGATGTCGCGGACCCGGCGAACGCGCTGCGTCGATAGTTCCGAGACGTGAATCAGTCCCTCGACGCCGGGGGCCAGTTCGACGAAGGCGCCGAACTCGGCGATGCGCGTCACCTTGCCAATCAGCCGCGCCCCGGTCTTCGTCTGCTCGGCGAAATCGTCCCACGGGCTGCGGACCATGGCCCTCAAACTGAGGCCGATCTTGCGGGCGTCGAAATCGATGCGGCTGACCTTCACTTCCACCGAGTCGCCCACCTTCAAGAGTGAGTTGGGGTCGTCGACGCGCTGCCACGAGATTTCGGAAACGGGAATGAGGCCGTCGGCGCCGCCCAGGTCGACGAACACGCCAAATGGCTTCACCGATCGCACGATCCCCGTCTTCACCTGTCCCTCGGCAATCGTCTTCCAGAATTCCTCCGCCTTCACCTGCCGTTCGCGCTCGATAACGGCCCGGCGGCTCACGATCAGATTACGCTCGGCCGGGTTCACCTCGGCCACCATGACCTTCAACCGCTGGTTGACGAACTGCTCGATATTCTCGACCCGGTAGATGTCGAGCTGGCTGGCGGGGAGGAAGCCGCGAATGCCGTTCACCTCGATGGTCAGACCGGTCTTGTTCTTGTTGGTGCCGGTGACTTTCACTTCGACGAACATGCCGTACGTAACGGATGACCAGTCGTGAACGACCTGCGTAGAGCCTTCGCGTGTGAGCAGGAGCAGGCCGTTGGCGGAGTCGTAGCGTTCGACTTCGAACTCGACGATGTCGCCGATCTTGGGCGGCACATCTTCGAATTGCATGATCGGCAGAACGCCTTGTGAACGGCCGCCGGGAACCTCGACGAACACGTCCTTGCCGTGAATGCCGACGATGGTGCCTTTTTTGCGGCCTCCCTGCTGCGGGGCTGCGTTGGCCGGCTTCGGTTCCACTTCGACGGTCCGCGTCACGTCGAACCCGGCCATGGCCTGGTTCAATTCGTCCTCGATCAGCTTGTCCAGTTCGCGGTTGTTCGGTTTGGCGCCGACGAAATCTTTCTTGTCGAGGAGTTGCGGTTTGCCGCCGGGATTGACGGGGCGATCCGCCCGGGGTTTGTTTTGGGAAAATGGTCGGCTGGCGCCGCCGGGGCGGCGCGCGCCGGGTTGCGGCGGCCGATCCAGCGGCGACGCGGGCTTGGCCGGCGGAGGCGCCGCGGGAGTTTCCGCCGTGGATGTCGGAACGGCCGGCAGCGGGGCAGGGGAGTCGTTGGCGGGCTCGGTCATGGTGCTAACCTCCGTCTGGTAAACTTACGAGCCGCATCGAGCTCCGACAACGAAGGAACTTTCCCGATAGAAATGTCCGCTCGGGGCTTCGCCGTCTTGAACCACGAACGACGTTCCTGATAGAACAATTACGCAAATCCCCCGAAAGGAGTCGTCGCGATGAGCAATTCGAAACGCCGCGAAGAGAAGAAACGCCGCGAAAAGAAGCAACGCGCTGCCCAAGACCGCTCCCGGAGCAGCGTCGAGGGCATCTTTCGGACCCTCCAGCGTCTCAGCGGCGTCTCGGAACCGCGCTCGTGGCCTGGCGCGGCCGATCCGTCGCTGGACCGACCGGATCGCGTCAAGTACGAACTCACGTTGCTGACTGAAAAGGGGACCGGGCGCGGGCTGCGCAAGCAACTGGAATCTCGACTCAGAGAGGGCTTACTCGACTTCATTCCGGAGATCGAGCACTGGGGCATGGAAGAATTCTTCTGGCACGGCCTGCCCGGAAACCCATGGCATCCCATCGATCACTTTCTTCAGGTCGAGAGAGACCGCTTCCCGGAAGCCGCGCGCGTGCAGCTGGCGCGATGGAAGGAAGCGCGAATCGGTTGCTACGAAATCGGCGCGGTTGCCGAGGATCTGGTTTCCCTGCGCGAAGTGGATGGTTTCACTGGCCACCCCGTCGGCAGTTGGGTTCGCGCGATCGCGCTCAACATTGGCGGCGTGAACGCCTATGGCCGGGAAAAGGGCAAGATCAGCGTCACTTACGTCGCGCCCTGGTCGCCGGAAAGGAATATCGTCTGCGCGATGGGCTACGGGATGTTCCTCCCTCCGCAGCAAATCGCGTCAGCGGCCGCCCTCGTCCGCGGCATGCGCAGCATCCAGGCCGTTACGTTTCCGCTGTCGTGGCGGGCCGGCAAGTTCGCGGCCCAGCAGTGTCTGCAGCAATGGCGGGAACGCGACTGGGTGCAGTACATGCCGAACCAGGTGAAGTGTCCCTTCGAGGCCTGCATCATGTCGCGCGATGGGGCCATGTTATGCACGATCCACGAAATGCTTACCCGAACCCGGGCTCAGTTCGAGCAGTCCGGACTCTACTACGCCATGGACGATCGAGCAAAAACGATGTGCGGCGCGACCGCAATCGTCCCCCTGGACTTCGATTCACCGACCGCCATGGCGTTCGCCGAATACCGGGAATTCCGCAAACTCGCCGGTCCCCCTCCGGCTTCGCGCGGCCTCATTTGAGAAGAGTGTGAGTGTGAGTGTGAGTGTGAGTGTGAGTGTGAGTGTGAGTGTGAGTGTGAGTGTGAGTGTGAGTGTGAGTGTGAGTGTGAGTGTGAGTGTGCACACACACTCACACACTTGCTTCGCGGCTACGCTCGTCGACGGCGGAAGCCGCCGAGGACCGCCGTCGCGAAGAAGAGGCCGACGCTGACCACCACGATGGTGCCGCTCGGGCCGAACTGCACCGGGTCGCCGGGGCCGAGCTTCACCGCCACTTCGGTGCTCAAGTAAAACCCGAGCAACCCCGATACGACGCAGAATACCACGGTCAGCCAGAAAAGGTGCCGCATGTTGCGGGCGACGTTCGACGCCGCCGCCGCCGGGACCACCAGCAAGGCGTTGATCAAGAGCGCGCCCACCGCCTTGATCGACAGGTTCACGACCAGGGCCAGCAGCACGATGAACAGGTAGTTATTGATCCGCAGACTGATTCGCCGGGTGCGGGCGAGGCTCGGGTTGAAGCTAGCGAAGACCAGGTCGTTGTAGCGCCAGGCGAACAGCCCGCCGACGATGAACACCAGCGCGAACAAGAAGATCAGATCGATCTCCGGCACGAAGAGGATCGAACCGAACAGGAAGCTTTCGGGGTTGAACGGGCTCTTCTCCCGGAGGATGCGAAACAGCATCGCGCCGAACCCGATGGCAAAGGCGAAGAAGACGCCTATGACGGTATCGCTGGCGAGGGAGGTCTGTTCGCGGACGTAAACAATGGCGGCGCCGACGGCGGCCCCGAACACCACCATGACGAGCGGCACGAACCAGGCAAGGAAGGCGTCGTCGCGGCCGAACCCGCCGAGCACGGCACTGAGGAACCCGAGAGCAATCCCGGCGAACGCGCAGTGGGCCATGGCGTCCGAGAAGAACGCCATGCGGTTGCCGACTACCATGGA
>DATNBQ010000390.1:0-3231 GCA_035571955.1 Urbifossiella sp.
GACGTGGCCGCTGAAGCCGAGGCCGGCCGGGGCGGGATATACGAGGTTGCCGTCGTCGATGAAATCGAAGGGCGTGGCCAGGGTGGGGATGTAGAGGGCGGCAAGCAGCAGGCCGCCGAGCGGAATCCACCACGGAAATCGCGAGGGAGCATCCATGGCGGCCTTGTACCGCGCCGCCGGGAATCGCGGGAAGTCCAGATGCGCCGCTTCTAGACGTTTGCCTCGTAGTTCCGCACCATGAATAGCAACCGAACCCCGAGGATTCCCCCATGCAGCAGACCTTGATCCTGTTGAAGCCGGACGCGGTGCAGCGGCGGCTCATCGGTGAGATCATCGGGCGGTTCGAACGGAAGGGGCTGCGGTTGGCCGGGCTCAAGCTGGTGAAAGCGCCGCGCGAACTGGCCGAAAAGCACTACGCCGTCCACAAAGGGAAGCCGTTCTACGAATCGTTGCTTTCGTTTTTGACGAGCGGCCCGACGGCGGCGCTGGTCTGGGAAGGGCGTGAAGCGGTGGCCGTCGGCCGGAACTTGATGGGGCTTACGGACGGGGCCAAGTCGCCTCCAGGCACCATTCGCGGGGACTTCGCACTCAGCGTGCAGAACAACCTGGTGCACGGCAGCGACAGCGTAGAGAACGCGGCCCTGGAAATCGCACTCTGGTTCCCGGAGGGGCTCATTAGCTACGCGGCCGCCGATGCTTCCTGGATCGGCTAACCATCGCTTACCGAGCCGCGACCGTCAGGGAGCGATCTTCTCTTCGATGAGAGAATCGCTCCCTGACGGTCGCGGCTCGGTTGATCGAAGCCCACGGAAGTCATCCGTGGGCTTCTTGCATTAATCCTCAATCGAAGCGCTTGCGCGGCTTCTTCCGGTCGAGGTACTCCGGAAAGCGGTAGCTGAGGGCTTGCAGGAAGTCGATCATCTCGGACAGATCGCGGACGTGGATCGGCGTGCCGCCCTGGCCGGAACCGCGGGTCAGGAACGCCGCTTCTTGCACCTTGCACCAATCCATTGCGTCCTTGATGGCTTCGCGCACTTCATCCATCCGCTCGGCAGCATCCACCTTCTCACCTTTCAGGATGCCGAGGAAGGCGGCGGCGCCGGACCAATCGCGCGGCTCCTCGGGGTTGTCCTGCCAGCGGCGGAACTCGGGCCGATTCACATAGACCGCGGCGGTCTCGTAAAGCTCCTTGACGGTTACGGGCTTGGCGGTGGCCTGGGGTTCCGGAAGGTTGCTGCCGGGGCCGCCGCGAAGCCGGCTGGCGGCGGTGCGGCCGAGCGGCGTCAATCGATAAAAGTTCGGCCGCACCTTCTCCAAATACTTTTGTTGAACCGGACTCGACGGCTTTTGCCCCATGATTTCCATCATCACCCGCTTGTGATCCGGATAGCTCTGGGCGTAGCCGCGGAGGCCGAAGCGGAACCGGTCGATCGACCATGCGGCGACCGTGAGATCCCATTCGCTGAACTCCTGATTGCCGGCCGCGGTGAGGTCGCTGGCGGCGAGCAGCACGAGTTCGGAGGCGGTGTGCTTCTGCTTGGTGGTTACCATCGTGGGTGCCTGGGTGATCCATCGTTTGGGGGGAATTGGGGGAGCACATCCCAAGCATGGAAGCGCGGGATGGGCGAACATGAAATGAAGTTACGCGGGCTTGCAAAACTTTCACCAACTATCCGTCACTTTCGGTACGACCGGCACGAACGGAGGCGTGAGCTCATGAGCTCATGGTCTGAGCTCAGGCTTTTTGGGGTCGGAAATAGTATTCTTATGTTCACTATTGGTCCGGCCGGATTTGCCCCGGGTCAGCTCGGCAGCCGACTTCCCCGACACCGCTTCCGCTAAAATCGACCCCATGAGCGCCAACCCATTCCGCGACCTTCCCTCGGTCTCCCGGTTGCTGGCAATGCCGGAACTGGAAGCCGCCCTGGCCGACCATCCGCACGCCTCCATCGCAGACGCTGCTCGCGAAGAACTCGACGAACTCAGAGCCAAGCTCGCGGCCAAGGAACCCCTCATCATTGAGGGAATCGCGGACTGCATCCTGGCACGACTCGAGCGGAACATTGCCCCGGCCCTGCGTACCGTGATCAACGCCACCGGGATCGTGCTGCACACGAACCTTGGCCGCTCCCCAATGCCCGAAGCGGCGGCGATGGCCGCTTACAATGCCGCCATCGGCTACTCGAACCTCGAACTCGACCTGGCGACGGGGCGACGCGGTTCCCGGCAAGACGCCGTGCGAGCCGGCATCCGCGCGATCACCGGCGCCGAGGCCGCGACCGCCGTGAACAATTGTGCCGCCGCAACGGTCCTCGCCCTCCGCACCCTCGCCGCGGGGAAGGAAGCGATCGTCTCGCGCGGGCAACTCATCGAGATCGGCGGCAGTTTCCGCATCCCCGAGATCATGGCCGCCAGCGGCGCGATCCTGACAGAAGTCGGCACGACGAATATCACGCGCCTTGCCGACTATGAAGCCGCCATCGGCCCGAGCACCGGAGCGATCCTCCGCGTCCACGCCAGCAACTACCGCATCCGCGGCTTCACGAAATCGGTGGAACTTGCCGACTTGACGGCCCTGGGCAAGAAGCACGGCATCCCGGTCATCGACGATGCCGGCAGCGGCCAGGCCATCGACCTCACGCCGTTCGGCTTGCCCGGCGAACCGCTCGTGTCGGCAGGCATCGCCAGCGGGGCGGACTTAGTGCTCTTCAGCGGCGACAAGTTGCTCGGCGGACCGCAAGCCGGGATCATTGCCGGTTCCGCCGCGATCATCGTGCGAATTGAACGCGACCCGCTGATGCGGGCCTTCCGCCTCGACAAAATGACACTCGCGGCTTTGGAAGCCACGCTGCGAATTTACCGCGACCCGGCCCGTGCGCTCCGCGAGATTCCGGCCCTGCGAATGCTGACGATGCCCCTCGCAGAGCTACGCCAACGCAGTGAGGCCTTCGCGGAGCGTTTGCGCGCGATGCCCGGTATCGCGGCAGTCGAGGTGCGTGAAGACTCGGCCTTCGCCGGCGGTGGATCGCTGCCAGACATCGAAGTGCCGACCGTCGCGATTGCGATTCGCGCAAATGGTTTCAGCGAGAGCGAGTTGGCGGAGCGGTTGCGTCAGGGGCCGCACCCGGTGATCGGCCGCACCAACAATGGCCAGTTCTTGCTCGATTTGCGAACGGTGTTCGAACGCCAGGAAGACGACCTGGCGGCAGCCGTGCGGCAAGCAGTTCAATT
>DATNBQ010000391.1:0-12128 GCA_035571955.1 Urbifossiella sp.
TCGAAGTTCCGCGTGAACGGCGTCGCGCTCGGATCGAGTTCCAACCCCGGCAGCAGTTCCAGCCCGAGTTGATCCGCGACCGCCTTGCTCATCGGCACGCACAGCCGGCCGCAGGCATTGCGGATGATGAAATTGATCGCCTGCGGCGTGATCACTTCCGCCGCCATCACCACGTCGCCTTCGTTCTCGCGGTGTTCGTCGTCCACGAGCACGATCATGCGGCCGGCGCGAAGCTCCTCCAGCGCTTCCTCGATGGAACAGAAACCGGGAGTGGTGTGCGAAGGCATCGGTGGATCCGAAGACAGTGGGTTCGTCGGGTATATTGTAACGCGATGAACACGATTGCCGATACGGGTCCGACCGATCCCCGCGACGGCGGCCTGCCGGGTACGCGGGTGGTCGAAGCGATCGCGCCGCCGAGAGTGCCGCCGGACAATCCCGCGGCCGGCATGCAGATCGGCGAGTTTCTGTTGTTGGAAGAAGTGGGCCGCGGCGCGTTCGGCCGCGTTTTCCTCGCCGAGCAAGAAGCCCTCAACCGCCGAGTCGCACTCAAGGTCTCCAAGCTGCGGGCGAAAACCGCCGAGGAAGGGAAATCGCTCGGCGGCCTCGAACACGAATCCATCGTCAAGGTCTATTCGACCTTCACCGACGAGCACACTGGCTGGCAATGCCTCTGTTTGCAGTACGTTCCGGGGGCCGACTTGCGGGCGGTGATCGACCGGCTTTATGCGAACGGCACGCCGGCAGTTGGCCGCGATATCCTGGCGGCACTTGACGCCGTCGGCCGCCGCGATGCCCCGTTCGATGCGGCGGCCCTCCGCGATCGCGACGCCCTCGCCGCGGACGATTTCCCTCAGGCCGTTTGTCGCCTCGGCGGCCGGCTCGCCGAGGCGCTTGCCTTTGCCCATGCCAGGGGCGTTCTCCACTGCGACATCAAGCCGGCGAACATCTTGCTGTCGCCATACGCCCGGCCGATGCTGGTCGATTTCAACGTCGCTTTCGATCGCACCCGCCGCGGCGACAGCGGCGCCCTCGGCGGCACCCGCTTCTACATGGCCCCCGAGCACGAACTTGCCTTGAAGGATCGAACGCCCGCCGTCGTGGATGCCCGTTGCGATATCTATTCCCTCGGCGTCGTGCTGCATGAACTGGCCACCGGAAAGAAGCCGATCCCCGTTGATCTCAATGGTGAGGAACCGCCCGATCCTCTCGATGCCGTGCCGCGCGAACTGGCCGCGGTGATTCGCCGCTGCCTTCAGCCCGATGCTGCGAAGCGCTATCAATCCGCCGATGAATTGGTGCGGTCGCTATCCGGGGCGTGGCAACTGTTGGCGGCGCGGCGAGCGCTGCCCCGCCCGGAGCGGCTCGGCCGATGGTCGATCGCGCATCCGATTGCCGCGCTCGCCTTGGCTAGCATGGCGCCGCACCTCGCCGCCTCCGCCGTGAACATTACCTTTAACGCCGTGCAGATCCAGTTGAACGAGCATCAAAAGCAGGCATTCGCCGCGATGGTGCTCGCTTACAACGCGGCCGTTTACCCGCTGGCCCTGGCGATTGCCGTGATCCTCTTCCGCCGGGTGGCACTGCCGCTGCCGCTGTTGCCGCGGCTCGGGGGAACCGCCATCGACGAGCTTCGTCGCCGCGTTCGCCAACTCGGCTGGTGGGTCGTCGCCATTGGGGCGATCGGCTGGTTCCCCGGCGGCTTGCTTTTCCCCTTGGTCGTCGATGCTTCCGCGGGACCGTTCGAGAACCCGGGCGCGACTTACGGCCAGTTCCTGATCTCGTTCACCCTGTCCGGGTTAATCGGCGTGGTCTTCAGTTACCTCGGCGTCCAGTACGTGGTGTTCCGATCGCTGTTGCCGCGGATGGGGAACCCGGATGCCTACACGGCCTCCGCGATGCGCGCCGAAGTGCGACCGCTGATCGCCCCGTTCGGCCCTCTGGTGCTGCTCGCCTCGGCGATTCCCTTAACCGGCGCGGTACTCTTGATCGCCTTCACGGAAGGAACGATGACGCTGGGGTTCCGGTTGTTGATGGCGGGTTTGATCGGCCTGGGCGCCGGCGGCGTGGCTCTGGCCGAACGCACCGTCAGCCGCATCCATCGCCTGGCCGCCGTATGGAACGCCACGGACGAATGCGGACACTTTTAGGTTTAGGGGAGCTAAATGGAATTCAGCGCCCGCGGCTGCGGGCTCGCGGACGATTGCAAAAACGCGAAGAGAGGTGCATGAATTAAACCGCACAAGACCAAGGAAAGGCCGCAGCCAGTGGAGAAGAAGGGAATCGAACCCTCGACCTCCTGCTTGCAAAGCAGGCGCTCTACCAATTGAGCTACTTCCCCCGCTTGCGACCGGTTGCCGCGATGCCGCTGGCGGCCCAACGACGCGGCTCGGGCAAGCGGTCTGCAAATGCGCGTACTTGGATTCGAACCAAGGACCTCAGCTTTATCAGAGCTGCGCTCTAGCCAACTGAGCTATACGCGCGAACACATGACCCCATCTCAGCAACGACGAAACTACCTCGGAGAATTATAAGTAGCGCGGTCCGGCTGTCAACTTGCCCCTTTTCAAATACGACCGATCCGCAAGCAAAAAGGTTCGCGGCTGAGATGGACCAAACCCGCACGAGATGCTAAATGCAAGTTTCCTTATCAACGGGCGTTCCTCATGGATCGCGCCATCGCAATGGTTTGTCTGCTTGTCATTGCGGCGACGGCCTGCGCGGCCCCGGTAGCGCCGCGGCCTACTCCCGTCGAAGTGCGGACGCTCGAAAACTCGTTACGTTCCTTGCTGTTGAAGAACCTCCCCGACCCGCTCGTGAAGATCGAGCGCGACTGGGGCCGGCAAAAAGCATTCCCCCGCGGCATGAAGAACGACGGCGCCTGGCGGCGGCTCTCCATCCGCGTCCCCAACGCCAACCAGAGCCTCCAAATCGGCATCACCGAATCGACGTTTCCCGAACCGGGCCGCGTCGCGTTCACCGCTATGATTGGGGCCGATTGCGATCTCAAGTTCGAACAGCAGCGGTGGCGGCGCGGCGTCCGCATCTATAGCGGCGAGACGCGCGGCCGCTGCCACGCCGCCATGCTGCTCAAATGCGAGGCAACGTCGCGAACGGAAACGCTTCCCGGCCGCGTCATTCCCGACCTCGTCTTTCGCGTGAAAGTCACGGAGGCCAAGCTCTTTTACGAGAAGTTGGTGATCGAACACACGGCCGGCATTGGCGGCGATGCGGCGAAACTGCTCGGCGACGCCGTCATCGACATGGTGAGGCAGGCGAAGCCCGGCCTGGAACGCGACTTGTTGAAAAAGGCCAACGCGGCGATCGTTAAAGCGGCCGACACCAAGGAAATCCGCGTCTCGCTGGAAGCATTCCTGAAAGGCGCCTCGGTCATCACCAAGGGAAAGTAGAACTACTAGCCAGTCCTTAGACATTAGTCAGTAGTCCAGGTTCTTCGTGAATGACACCGGACCAACGACCAATTACTAAAACTCCGCGCTGCCGGGCGTTCGCGGGAAGGGGATCACGTCGCGGATGTTCGCCATCCCGCTCAAGAACAGGATCGTCCGTTCGAGGCCCAGGCCGAAACCGGCATGCGGCACCGTGCCATAACGGCGCAAGTCCAGGTACCAGTCGTAAGCTTCCGGGTGCAGCCCCTGCTCGCGCATCCGGCCCTCCAGCACCTCGAGCCGCTCCTCGCGCTGGCTGCCGCCGATGATCTCGCCCACCCCCGGCACCAGCACGTCCATTGCTCGCACCGTCTTGCCGTCGTCGTTCACGCGCATGTAGAACGGCTTCAGCGTCCGCGGGTAATCGAACAAAATCACCGGGCACTTGAAGTGTTGCTCGGTGAGATAGCGCTCGTGCTCGGATTGCAGATCGTTCCCCCAGCCGACCGGGAATTCCCACGTCTTGCCGCTCTTCTCGAGAATTCCCACGGCTTCGGTGTAAGGCACCCGCTTGAAGGGATTGTTGAGCACGTTCTCCAGGCGGGCGAACACTTCCTTGTCGATCCGCTCGGCGAAGAACTTCATGTCCTCCGCGCAGCGGTCGAGGGCGTCCTTGATGATGCGCTTGAGGAATGCCTCGGCGAGGTCCATGTTGTCGGTCAAGTCGAAGAAGGCCATCTCCGGTTCGATCATCCAGAACTCGGCGAGGTGTCGCGGCGTGTTGGAGTTCTCGGCGCGGAACGTCGGTCCGAACGTGTAAACCTTGCCCATCGAGCAGGCGAACGATTCGACCTGGAGTTGCCCCGAGACGGTGAGGAACGCCGGCTTGTGGAAGAAATCCTTGGAGAAAGGATCCTGGGTGGCACCGGCTTCCAGCCGGTGTTCCGCAGCTTGCACCGGCTGGAAGCCGGTGCCACCCGGATTCAGCGTTGTCACGCGGAACAGCGCCCCGGCCCCTTCGCAATCGCTGGCCGTGATGATCGGCGTGTGAATGTACAGGAAGCCTTGCTCCTGGAAGAAATCGTGGATCGACTTGCAGACCTGGTTGCGGAGGCGGGCGATGGCCCCGAAGGTGTTGGTCCGCGGCCGCAGATGCGCGATGGTGCGGAGGAACTCGAAGGTGTGGCCTTTCTTCTGGAGCGGGTATTTCTCGGGGTCGGAGTCGCCGAGGCGTTCGATGGCCGAGGCGTGCACTTCGGTGGCTTGCCCCTTGGCCGGCGACGCCTTCACTTCCCCGACGACGCTCACGCTCGCCCCGGTGGGCAGGTGCTTGACCACCGATTCGTAGTTGGGAAGTTCGCCGGGAGCGACGATTTGGACGTTCCCCTGGCAGGAACCGTCGTTGAGTTCGATGAAGCTGAATCCGCCCTTGGAATCGCGGCGAGTGCGGACCCAACCGCGGAGGAGGACGTTTTTGCCAATGGCCTCGGGCAGCCGGGCCGCGGCGACGCTGATCGATTCCATGATGCGACTCCTTCTTCAGCACTCCGGTCACTCGCGTTCCCGGCTCGCCGGCGACTATCGCCCCTTTCGCGCCGCCTCGATGCCGCGCAGGTAAACCGGCGCGGCCGGCAACGTGTACGCCGAAATCTTCCACTCGGGGATTGCCGGGTAAGCCACTTCCTTCAAGCGGGCCCGCGCTCCCGGGATGTCACCCGCCAGCAAAGAGAGGAAGCCCCGGCGGAAAAAGAAATCCTGGCTCACCCGCAACTGCTCGAGCAGAACCGTCTGCACGTTCCTGAATTTCAGGTGCGCGCGAAAGCTCGTCAACCCCACGGCCATGACGGGCGACATGTCGTTTAATGGCGGGAAAACGAGTTCCGGCTTTTCCGTATCGCTCGGCGATGGAAGCTTCCGACCCCGCAAATCGGCGATCTGCCGCCCTTCCAACTGCTCGAGTTCCTTGCCCGCCCCTTCGTAATCCCCTTCGAGAAACAGCTTCTGGTACATGATCCGGCTGAACATGCCGATCAAGGCCCGGTTTTGGTTCGGGTCCGATTTCGCCTGCTGGACGTGCTCGTCGATCAATTCGGAAGTCCAGGCGAGGTCGTCGATGGCGTCTTCGAGCCGGCCGACGACGAGTTCGAGTGCGATCGCCTGCAGCGCTACCGTAGCGGCTTCGGCCCCGAACTCCGACTTAAAGTCGTCGCGGTTCTGGCGGGCTTGGTGGAAGATGTTGATGGCCTCGCCGACGAAGTGGGCGCGGAGGGCGGCCTGGAAGCGGTCGCGGACGCGCGCCCCGGGGCGGTCGGCGGCGGCGCGCACCATTCGGGCGCTGCTTTCCCAATCTCGCGTAAAGCTATTCCGCCGCTGCTCCATCCCCTTGGCGAATTCCTCCGGTGGAACTTGCCACTGCGGCCGAACGGAGCCCATCGGCCCGTATTTCAAGGCGATGTCGAACGCTTCACGGCCCAAGTCCAGTGGCAGGAGCGACGGCGAGCTTTGCAGCAAAACCCAGTCGCCGCCGCGCGGCTGCTGGTGGATGCTCATTCGCTGGACGATCGCGCCGCGGGTGTACAGGTGTTCGCCAGTCAATTGCACGATCCCTTCCAGGTTCACCGGAATGCCCCGATTGATGGGAATCCTCTGAAACGCACTCGGTTCGAGGTAAAGCTGGGCGAGGCTGAGCGCGACATCCGTCGGCGGCGTGCGGTAGATGCCGCGGCGATACTCGCCCGGCGGCGGCATTCGCGACAGGCATTGCCGATAAGCCGTGATCCGCGCGACGGCTCGTTCCGACGCATTGATCGGCAAATCGGAATCGTTGAGGCTTTCCCCGAGAGCGAAGTATCCGTCCGGGTGGTCGGGGTTCTCGGCGATGGCGCGGCGGGCCGCCCGCACTTTGATGATTGCGATCGCCTGGAAACTGCCGTCCGCCGGCGGTGGGAACTGCAGCTGATTCGCGGGGGCAAGGCGCTCGTGGATGAAGTCGAGCCAGGCGGGGCCGAGCGCCGGAGCGCCGATGCTCGGTTGGTTGGTCAGGAGCAAGGAAGCGGCCAGTCGCCTGAAGAAATTCTGTTGCTGCGCGATTTCCTTGAATCTGATCCAGGCGAAAGTTTCATCGACGCCGGCAGGCGTTGGCCGCTTCGGCACCACGAATTCTTCCCATTCGTCTCGGGCCAGGATTGGCTGCCGCACCGGCACGACGGGAAGCACGGCTACGCTCGGGCCATACGCCAGATCGACGGGGCTCACCGTCAAGCGCTGGAAGGTCGGATCGGCAAGCCCCGGTCCCGGCCCGGGTCGCCAACCGCTGATGGCCGTGCGGCCGTTGAAGAACCAAGTCGACCAGTGAACGGGATCGAGCCACATGTCGGAGAGCGTAGTGACATTCAAGATGATGCCGCCGCTCCTCGGATCATCGGCGACGACCGCAATGCCGACGTATCGCGCCCTCCAGCGTTCGAGCACCTCGACGGCATCCTGGCGTTCGAGGGCGTCGGCGCGTTCGCCGAACTCGTCGAGACCGCGCTTGGCCCGAGCCAGATCGAGCCACTCGCCGCGGTGGAACTTCCACCGGCCGTTGGCGAACACCTTCTCGCTGGGGGCGAACCAGGCGCAGTAGTTCGCCAGATCGACCGACAGCAGCAAGCCGTGAACATCGTCGGCAAGCCGCCCTTCGGCATGCTCCTTTTGCAGCCATTCGGCGGCCTTTTGAAACTCGATATCCGGTTCGACGGCCCAGGCCACTCGCTTGTTCTTCAAGGGATGGGACGGCGCGGTGTTCCACCAGCAGGAGGCGGGGGCGTGCAGTTTGCCGGGCCAGGCCACGACGCCGAGCGCGATGAGCGCGGCCGCGCACACGACCCGCCCCACCGCCGAGAGCGTGAGCAGGAGTCGCGTTCGCGCGTCGTTGCCGCTGCCGAGCACCAATCGCCCGGAGAAGACGTTCCATCGCGATGCGACCAGCGGGATCGTGACAAGTGCGAAGAATGGAATCGCGTACATCGTTAACAAGCTGAGGATGGCGAAGCCGAACCAGAGCAGGGCGTGCGGCACGGGCAGCGGTTCGACCTCGGCGGCCCGGCCGAAGAAGCGCCCCACTAATGCCGACAGGAATACGGAGTAAAGCCCCGCCGCCAAAAGAATCGCGTAGGCCACGCCGTTGGCGTTCCTGCCCGCGCCTGTGTCGGTCCAGAAGATATTCGATTCGCGATAGAGCGGCGACACGAACAGGTAGCGGATGCGAACGTCGATCTCGGCCCCGGCCGGCGCCCCGACCAGCACGAACGGAAGTTCCCAGACGCCTACATGATGGGGATTGAGCATGCAGGCAACGATGCCGACGAGCGTCGCCCGGAACAGCGTGCGCAGATCAGGGAGCGTTCCGAGCGGATCGGTCGGTTCATCCGCAGCGATGGCGCCGGCCGAGAAGCGTTGCCGCATGAAGTCGCCGAGCGTCAGCAGTGCGAGTGTCGCCGGCCCGAGGAAGAACCACTCGTCGATGTTCGACCAGAGGCAGAAGGTGATGCCGATGGCGATGGGCAATCGCCACGAATCTGGCCGGTTCGGCATGCGGAAGACGAGCCAGAGCGTGAGCGCGAGGAAGAAGATCGACAGGACGAACGGCCGCAGCCAGAACTGGTTGGCGGCCGCGAGAACGCCGATGGCGGTAAAGACGACCCACGGCCACAGCGCGTGCCCCGGCCGGCGGATCGCCAGGATGAGCGCGAACGCCGCGACGACAACCAGGGCTTTTACCAGTGCGAGCGTGAAGCCGTCGCCGCGATAGAGCTTGAACGCGGCCAAATCGAAGAGCCAGCTATGGTTGATCCAGGTGCGGTCGGCGCCGGTATAGCTGAACGGATCGCTGCCGAGATGGTATTCGCCGGTCGTCAGTTTCTTGCCGCTAGCGAGGTGCAGCCACACGTCCGAATTCTGGGCGATGAACGAGGCGGCGAGGAAGGCGACGGCCAGAACGAGCACGCCGAGCAAGAGATCGGCCCCGGCGAACCATGCCGGCCACAGGGCTTGCTTCGCCGGCCGCGCTTCAGCCGCGGGCGGAGCGATCGGTTCGGGGGAAGGCGTCGGCTCGGGGGGCGGTGGCGGGTTCGAATCCGGCCCGGGTTCCGGGGGCGGCGGCGGGGCGGACAACTTCACGACAACCTCGGCGAGCGGAATAACGGGAATGAAGCCGGCGGCCAGGCCGCTGGTTTCTTGTTATACGGTTCCCGCTTGCCGAAGGTGCGAAGCGCCTGGCGAGGCACGAAGTGCCTGGTGAGCCGGCGGCGTAAGCCGCCGGAGGTAGAGAATTGCTATCCCAAGAACTTGATGGCGGCAACGGCGATGGCGGCCACGATGGCGCCGCCGACGGCCGCGGCGACCACCGGCCAGGGGGTCTTGGCCTTTCCGGGTGCGGGCAAGTCGCCGCCCGCGAACGGATTGGTCGCGACCGCCCGGCCAACGCGGGTGCCGCTCGGCGTCTGTTCGGCCACGGCCGCCGCAGTGTCGATCGCGGTTTGCGGCGCGCGAGAGGGCGCCGTCAAGGGGCTCGGCGCGGGAGAACTCCACGGCGAAATAGTCGGGGCGGCGAATGGACTGGGCGCCGGCCGCGGCGTCGCTGCCGCCAAACCGGAAGGCGATCGCGGGGCATTGCGGACCGTCCCGCTGCCGACCGCCACGCCGGCCAGTAGCTCTTCGCCCGGCCCCGATTCCGGAACTTCCTCCGCGCCTTCCGTCGCCGCCGGGCTCAGCTGCGGCATCTCCTCGTCCGGCGGAAGCGGCGTCCCCTCCGACAGCCACGCGTCCAACTCCGTCATCACTTGCGCCGGCGTCTGGAACCGCGCCTTCGCATCCTTCGCCATCATCCGATGAACGATCTGCACGATGCCGTCCGGCAGGTCCGGGCGAATCTGCTGCAGCGGCGTCGGCTCCTTGGTCCGGTGCCAGAGCAATTTCTGCGACACAGTACCAATCGGAAACGGCGGGTGCCCCGCGAGCAGGAAGTAGAACGTCGCCCCGAGGCCGTAAATGTCCGCTCGAATGTCGACGGAATGGCTGTTCGCCACTTGCTCCGGGGCCACGTAGTCCGCCGTTCCCAGCACGATCTTGTCGTCGTACTTCATGGTCAGTTGATCGGAGTGATCCTTGTAAAAGCGGGCCAGGCCGAGGTCCAGGATGCGGGCGACCCCCTTGCGGTCGATGAGCACGTTGCCCGGCTTCACGTCGCGATGGATGATCCCGGAACGAAAAGCGTAATCGAGTCCGAAGGCGGCCTGGCGAATGTAGCTGACGGCGCGGTCGACGTTCATCGGCCCGAACTTCTTGACCACGTCGAGCAAGTTGGCGCCGTCGACGTAGTCCATGACGATGAAGTGAAGGTTGCCGTCCTGGTCGATGTCGTGGGTGCGGACGATGTTGGGGTGGGAGAGTCCGCCGGCGGCGCGGGCCTCGCGATAGAAGCGGCCGAGGGCGGCCGGCTGCTCCGCCTTGGCCGGCGGCAGCACCTTGATCGCCACCCGCCGCTTCATGAACATATGCTCGCACAGGAACACTTGCCCCATGCCGCCGACGCCGACCCGCTCCAGGAGCTTGAATTTGCCGATGGTGAAGCCGCGCCATTTGCCCAGAAGGAATTGCTCGGCCTGAAAATACGTGAGGATGCCGTCGCGGACCATGTCGTCGGCGAATTCGCGGGCATCGGCGGGCAGGCCGCGAGCGAATTCGCGCCGCTGTAAATAACTGCTGAGCTTCGTCTCGTCGATCATGCCGCTCTTGCGGATGAGTTGGATCAACTCTTCGACCGAGGAGGGGATGGACATTGCGAGTACCGTTGGGGGGACTTCGGGCCGGCTGAGAATTCCTGCCGAAAACTAGAACAGGTTCAGGTTCGACGCAAACCCGTCTTGGGGGCTTTCATGCGGCGCGGCAAAGATTAACGGCCGTCGGGAAAATCCCAACAATCGGTGCAATCGGCACGATGGTTACCAGCGGAAAATCGCGAACGTGCGCCCGAATCCGGCTTGTGTCGCACGCGGCGGTCGGCGTATACCTCGCTTCTTCGCGGCGCCGCGATGGCGCCCACCGGCAAGGATCGCCTCATGTCCCGCGTGCTCCTGCTCTTCGCCGCCCTCATCGGACTATCGCTGACGCTCATGGCCGACGCCCCGAAGGCGAACCCCTTCCGCGGCGAGCAACCGGTCCCCGCGCCCCCGCCGATCCAGGAGGCCGAAGGCGACCGCGACTTCAAGCTCGGCGAATACCGCAAGGCCGCGACGTGGTATGCCGGGATGGCGGCCGTCGATGCGAGTATTCTCAGCGCCGAGCAGAAAAAAGCCTGGGCCTTTTGCCGGCTCAAGCTCGCCGCCGAATCGCTAACGCCGGAATGCGATGCGATCGCGGCTGCCGCCGCCGATAAGGAAGCCGGCGACGCCCTGGCCCTGGCCCCCGAGAGCGCCGAGGTCCGCAAGTTGGCCCGCACGGTGCTTCTTTTGGCCAGGCAACGGCTCGCCATGACCGGCGCAAGCGTAGACAAGCCGGCGTGGGAGACGCTGGAATCGGCCAGTTTTTTGGTGAAGTTTCAGGGCCCGCGCGAATGGGCCGAACAGATCGCCGCCGCGGCGGAGTCCAAGCGGGCGGCCATCTTCGAGCGGTGGAGCGGTCCCGTCGGCGGGGCGTGGTCGCCGCGCTGCACGATTGTCATGCATCCGAGCCCAGAAGCCTACGCCGCGGCGACCGGCAAGCCCGCTGCCGGCCTCGGCCACGCCACGGTCCGCCTGGTCGAAGGCAAAGCCACCGAACGGCAGATCGACCTTTGCGCGGACGACGCGAACGTACTGGAAAATGCCCTGCCAAGGGAACTGACGCACGTCGTGCTGGCCGAGTTGTTCCCCTATTCGCCGCCGCCCAAATGGGCCGAAGAAGGGATGGCGGTGCTGGCGGAATCGGCGGACGAAGTGGACCGCTATCGCCGGACCTGCGTGAAGTGCGGCCGCGCGGGGCAACTATTCACCGTCGCGGCACTGCTCGAAATGAAGGAGTTCCCGGCGGCGGACAAGATCACCGGCTACTATTGCGGCAGCATCTCTCTCGTGGATTATCTGGTCCGCTTAAAGGGCGAAAAGCACTTCACGACGTTCCTGCGCGATTGCCATCGCTACGGCAGCGCCGCAGCGGTGAAGCGCCACTACGACTTCGCGACGCCGAAAGCGCTGCAAGACGCCTGGTTGAAGAGCGCGATTAGATAGAGGATTAGCCGCGACCCAACGGGGAGCGCGCAGCTTCCGCGCTCCCCGTTGGGTCGCGGCTAATCGGGTTCAGTTTCCGGCGGGCCAAGAGCAGCGCCCCGTGGACCACCACTTCCTCGCCGAGGGCGGCAGGCACGATATCCGTTAACCCCGCGAACGCCTCGAACGCGCCTTCAGCAACTCTCCGCCGCAGCGGTTCGAAAAACCGTTCCTCGCCAATCAAAGAGACGCCGCCGCCAATGACGATCCGGCGCGGGCAGAGCAACTTGATGACCTGTTGGATTCCCTCGGCCAGGGCGGCGATGGCCAGATCGAGGCACTCGGCGGCGGCGGCGTTGCCGGCCCGGTCCGCGGCCGCGAGATCCTTGACCGTGAGATCGCGGCCCACCGATTCGCGCAGTGCGGCGTAGCGCGGGTTGGTGGCCGCCAGCCGCTTGGCCCGCGCTTCGATTCCCCAACCGGCGGCATACGACTCCAGGATCGCGTCGCCGCG
>DATNBQ010000392.1:0-5314 GCA_035571955.1 Urbifossiella sp.
GTTGGCGAGCCGGGAGCGTCAGCGACCGGAGTGTTTATCGTCTCCGGTCGCTCACGCTCCCGGCTCGCCAGGTCATTCAAGCCGGCTTTCGCGCCGCGATCTTCGCCTGCGCAGTCTTCACCCACTTTTGCAGTTCGGTCAGCTCCGCCGCGCTGATCCGGCGGCACTTCCCCTTCGGCAACTTGTCCAACGTCACCGGGCCGATGGCCGTGCGCCGCAACTTCATCACCTTATGGCCCAATTGGGCCAGCATTCGGCGAATCTCGCGGTTCTTTCCCTCGGTCAAAACAATCCGCAGCCAGGTGCTGTTCCCCTGCGGCTTCATGCGGCGGACATCCTTGGCCTTCACCTTCCCTTCGCTGAGCCAGACGCCGTCGAGCAGCTTTTGAATGTCCACGGGGGTCGGTTTGCCGGCGACCAGCACGAGGTATGTCTTGGGAATGCCGAAACGCGGATGCATGAGGTGAAAGGCGAGTTCGCCGTCGTTGGTCATGAGCAGCAGCCCTTCGCTGCCTTCATCGAGGCGGCCAACAGTATAGACGCGTTGATCGACGTGCGGCAACAGTTCGATGGCCCGCGGGCGTCCCGCCGGATCGCTGTTCGTACTCAGGTAGCCGACCGGTTTGTTCACGACCCAGTAGACGAGCTTCTCGGAGCGAACGGGGTGATCGTCCACGGCGACGGCGTGCCTGGCGGGATCGATCTTGAGGCCGAGATCGGCGACCTTGTGGCCATCGACCTTGACGCGGCCGGCGGCAATCAGCGTGTCGCAGTGCCGGCGCGAACCGATCCCGGCATGAGCGAGGTACTTGTTGAGGCGTTCCATGAGGAGATTATAGCCGGGCTCACTCGGGCACGCGGTAGATCGTGATCTTGGGTTTGGCTTTCTCGTAATGGCTTCCGGGATACGGCGTGTCGCCGGGCTGCTGGTAGTCCGAAATCCAGATCGAGCCGTCGAACATTGCCATGTGGCCATACGGACTGTTGTGTTCCGGCGCGGCGCTGTCGGTGAATCCATCAATGACGGCGACGTCGCCCTTTTTATAAGGCCGCCCCGTGCCCAATACCGCAACGAACCCGGCTCGAATCAACCGCGGGCCGAAATCCTTCGCTTTCCCCGAGCCAAATTTCACGATCGCCAAGCCACCCACCGCGATCGCTTCCTCGACGAGCGTTGCACACTTGTGGTAGCCGTATGGCGGCGGGGGTTTTGTTTTCGATCGCAAGTATTGAAGCGCTCGGCTCACGTCCCACCGCGACGACTTACCCTCGGACGGCCGACCCTGACTGAATGTGATCAAGGTTCGGGTCGCATCGTTGTAAACGATATACGCGGAGTGGTTGCAGACCCAATGGATGGTCTTGCCGTCGCGGCCGGGTTCGGACGTGCCGCGGGCGATCGCCCGTTCCAACTGGGCCGGGGTGTAGATGCCGCGCGTTGGGCCATCCTTGCGAAGTTGCTGCAGAAAGTGCGTCCCGATCCCTTCCTTCCAGCCGCACGCATACAAGGCGTTGAAGAATTCCGGTCCTGTAATGCTCGACAAGTCGCGGTTCTGAATCAATCCCGTGAACTTGATGTCTTGAATTCCCATGACCCCTCGGGCGACTAGCGTTCGGCGAAGTGATTTCTTCTGATAGAATCAGCCGAGATCACACTCGCGCGCTTCTCACCCTTTCTAATGCGGTCGGTGATGCCATGCAACCATTCGCGGCGCTGGTTCCTCTATTCGCGCTGCTCGCCGGGGTGAGCGCTTTTACGCTGTCGCATACGCGGCCCGCGCCGGTGACGGTGCCGGCCCAACCGGCACGCGTGAAGCTCGCCGTGCTCGTCGTCTTCGACCAGATGCGCGGCGACTACCCCGCCCGCTGGCGTTCCCTCTATGGCAACGGCGGCTTCCAACGCCTCATGACCGAGGGCGCCTGGTTTACCGATTGCCATTACCCGTACGGCACCACGACCACGGGCCCGGGACATGCCTCGATCCTCACGGGAACTTGCCCCGATCACCACGGCATCGTGAACAACAACTGGAACGAGCGCGGCGTCGATGTGTATTGCGCCGCCAGCTCGCGCTATAGCATCGTTCCTCCGCCGGCCGTCGCGAAAGGGGTCAGGCCGCCGGCGGGAGGCAATCCGGAGCGATTGCTCAGCGAAACCGTCGCCGACGTTCTCAAGCAAACTTATGGCCCGCGTTCGAAAGTCTTCGGTCTATCGCTCAAGGATCGTTCGGCCATCCTCACGACCGGCAAGCAACCGGACGGCGCCTTCTGGTTCGACGGCCGCTTGATCACGTCCACGTACTACACGGAGCGGCTGGAACGGCGTTATCCGGACTGGGGTCGGCCGTTCTACCGCAGCAACCGCGTGCACCAGTGGTTCGGCACGGAGTGGAACAAGTTCCGCCCGGACCTCGATTATGCCCGCCACAGTGGACCCGACGACGCCCCCGGAGAACCCGCCAATCGCCAAAGTTTCCCGCACTCCCTGACCGGCGGCAAGACGGCCGGCTCCGCCTATTACAACGCCCTCGCCGCTTCGCCGTTCGGCAACGAATTATTGCTCGACATCGCCAAGCACTGCATCGTCGGCGAGAACCTCGGCCACGATTCCGTTCCGGATCTCCTGGTCGTCAGCTTTTCGTCGAACGATTTGATTGGCCACGCCTGGGGCCCCGATTCGCAAGAGGTCCTGGATGTCACGCTGCGCACAGACGCCCTGCTCGCGGACTTGCTGCGCTTCCTGGATTCCCGCGTCGGCCACGGCAACTACGCCCTGGCCCTGACGGCCGATCACGGCGTCTGCCCAATTCCGGAACAATCCGCCGCCAAGGGGCGCAACGCCAGGCGCGTCAGCCGGCCTCAGATTCAGGAACGAGCCGAGCAGTACTTGCGCGAGCGCTTCCCCAACGTCGAGCCCAGCAAGGCCAGGTGGATTGAGGCGTTCCCGTTCCCGTGGATTTACTTGAACCCGCGATTGGTGAAGGAATCCGGGTGGTCGCGCGAGGAAGTGGCCGGAACGCTGGCGCGATTCCTCGCCACGCAAGGCGACCTGGAAACGGCGTTCTCGCGGGATGATCTGGCTCCCGAGACGCCGATCCGCAGCGACGTGCACCGGCGCATGAAGCGTTCGTTTTACCCGGCCCGCTGCGGCGACGTGTGCGTCGTGCTCAAGCCGTTCGACTTGCCCACCGACAAGAAACCGACGGACTTGTTGAAGGTCGATTCAGGCACCACCCACGGCAGTCCGTTCGAATACGATGCGTTCGTGCCGCTGTTTGTGATGGGGCCGGGCGTTGTCGGCGGCCCGCATTCCGAGCCCGTGACCCCCCAGGCGGCGGCGGCGATTTTCTCGCGGTTCCTCGGCCTGCGAATGCCCAACCACGCCGAGTTCCCCGTCCCCGCGACGCTGGAATAGTGGTGGGCCATTAAGCCGGCCGCTTGACGAAGCGGCTGACAGCGATCGCAAGCAGTAACAGAGCGCCGGAGAGGTAGAACGATTCGTCGCGGCGGCCAGTCACGTCTTTGAGTTCCGCCGCGAGTTGCGGAACGAAGAATGCGATTCCCCAGCCGAGGAACACCAGGCCGTAGTTGAGGCCGAGATTCTTGGCGCCGAAGAAATCCGCGGTCCACGCCGGCATCAGCGACAGCGTCCCACCGTACTGCCAGAACGCGATGCCGACCATGACGAAGAGCAGCACCACGCTCCCGGACGAGATGGCGGTCGGCAAGAAGAAGAGGCAAACCGCGGCGGCCAGACCGTTGAGCGCGAGGGCGTTGGTTCGCCCAATGGCGTCCGAGTAGAAACCGGTGCCGATGCGGCCGCTCGCATTTACCAGCCCTCCGAACGAAGCTAGCATCCAGGCATAAGCCGACGCTTCGGAGGAAGTTTCCTTCAGCAGGAGCGCCGCGTTGGCGATCACGAGCAGCCCAGCCTGCGCCGACGCGATGAACAGAAATACGAGGGTAAAGTATTGCCAGGCGCCGAGCATCTCCTTCGCGGTGCGATCCTTGGCGACTCGGAAATGCGGCTTGTCCGCTCCTGAAGTTGTCGGAGGCAGGTAATCGGCCGGCGGCATCTTGAGGAACTGGCCGGCGACGACAATCACCGCCGCGAACATTGCTCCGAGTGAGAAGAAGGATCCGCTGATGCCCGCTTCGGCGATCAGCCCCTTGGCGAGCGGCGCGATGTAGATGGCGGCGCCGCCATATCCCGCGACGACCAGTCCGGCGATCAGTCCGCGGCGGTGTGGCCCGAACCAGCGGACGGCGGCCGGCGTCGCCGCCGCATAGCCGAGCCCCATGCCGATCCCGCCCAGGACGCCGAAGCCGAGCACGAGGCCGGGATAACTCTTCATGGTACCCGCGACCCAGCAGCCGAGCCCGAGGCAGACGCCGGCAAGAGTCGCTCCGACCCGCGGGCCGAACCGATCCTGCAAGCGCCCGCCCGGCACCATGAAGAGCGCGAACGTGAACCCGCAGATCGCATAGGCCCACGTCGCTTGCGAATCGGAAAGGTAGACCCAGCCAGCATTCAAGCCGGACATGGGCGAGCCCGGTTCGACGCCTTTCGGCGCGACCAGGTTCGCTTTCCAGACGCTCCAGGCATAGAGGATGCCGAGGCAGAGATTGATCGTCATGCCGCCGCCGGTGACGACCCAGGCCCGTAGGGGAATGCCGGTTGATGCCATGCGACTTTAATAGCGTTCTTACTGCTTGCGGGACAGGACTTTTGACTCATATCGCCGCCTCGGGAGAGCTGCAAGTGCCGTTGGAACACCAACCTCCGCGCAGTTCGGGTTGCAGAACCCGCGTCTTTGTCCCATACTTTGTCGCCCTATCCGAATGGATTTCGAACCGGACACCGACGCGGAGCGACGGAACATGCTCACGACCGACCTCGACGCGCCCGAACTCGACACCACTCCGGAGGTCCAGCTGCTCGACCGCATCATCGGCAACCCCGAGTTGCGCGTCGAAGTGCTGCACAAACTGCTCGGCGAAGGGGCCTGTCGGCAGATCGGCATCTATCCGCTGCCGCCCGGGTTCAAACTTTCGGTCGTCATTCCCGTGTACAACGAGGAGCGCTGGCTGGCGGAACTGGTTCGCCGCGTTCAGGCCGTCCCCATTCCCAAGGAACTCGTTCTCGTCAACGACTTTTCCACCGACGGCACCCCGGCCATTCTGAAGCAACTCGAACGGCAATACGACAATGTCCGCGTCTTCCATCAGCCGAAGAACATGGGCAAGGGGGCGGCCCTTCGCGAAGGGTTCAAACACTGCACCGGCGACCTGGTCATTGTTCAAGACGCCGACT
>DATNBQ010000393.1:0-6614 GCA_035571955.1 Urbifossiella sp.
TCGCATCGACTTCCGACTTGAACCGATCGAGGCCGCTTGCGGCCGAAAGCCGGCCTTTGGGTGGGTCGCTTGCATGACGATGCTCCTTCCGGGAATTGAGCCGTAAAAAGCGTAACATTCCCGCAAGAATGGTCAACTGAATGCACGCCGAGCATCGCTCGACGGTCCGAGGCTGAGCCTCGTTAGCATTACCCATAATTGAGACGCTTACCCGTGGACGGGGTCGGTATGATGCTGATATCCCTTGGAGTGAGCCATGGCAAACCTGTTGAACACCCTCGGCATCGATCGCCTCAGCCTTGAGGATCGGCTTACGCTACTGGGTGATCTGTGGGAAAACCTCTCCGAGGATTCAGACCGGTTGCCGCTCTTGGAATCTCAGCGAGCCGATTTGCAGCGTCGTCTGGATGCGATCGACGCGAATCCGTCGCGCGGATCGAGCTGGGAGCAAGTCAAGTTGCGATTGCAGAACGGCTCATGAGCCGGACGTTGGTTATCGATGATGAGGCGGAATCGCTTAGCCGCGACCCAACGGGGAGCGCGCCAGCTGAGCGCTCCCCGTTGGGTCGCGGCTTAAACAGGTGAGAGCTCCATGGACTTGTTTTCTCGTTACTCGGCCGCATTGCCGCTCGCGGCGTTCCTGGCCAAGCATGGCTCCGCCTCCGACCGCGGCCGCTGGGAGAATGCCCACGCCGCCACGCAACTCACCGAGCCCCAGAAGCAACTTCTCGGCCAGTTCAAGCGGCAGACGCACGCCCTCGTGCTGGCCGGGGCGTGGTGCGGCGACTGCGTTTCCCAGTGCCCCATCTTCGAGCGCATCGCCGAGGCCGCACCCGTCATTCAGGTCCGCTACCTCGATCGCGACGAACATGCGGATGTCCAAAAGGAATTGCAGATCAACGGCGGCGATCGCGTGCCGGTCGTCGTCTTCTTTTCCGAGGATGGCTTCGAAGTGAGCCGCTACGGCGAACGGACGCTCGCCAAGTATCGGGCCATGGCGGCCCAACTCGGCGGCGAAAGCTGCGCCACCGGCCTCGTGAAAAGCAGCAATCCGCTCCACGTTCAGGTGGTGCAGGACTGGTTAGAGGAATTCGAACGGGTACAGTGGATATTGCGGCTGTCGCCGCGGTTGAGGCGGAAACATGGCGACTGAACGAACTTGAGGCACTTTGGATTGACGCCGGCCCGTTCATTCCGGTAGCTTCTTGGCACTTCAGGCCCGGACATAAGCTAAGTTTAGGTGCACCCACGGCTCGCCCCCGGCGGCGCTCGCGCCGCGGCCCACGACTCCCGGCTTTCGAGGCCGCCGATGTTTCGCTATCGCTGCCCGCGCTGCTCCGTCGTGTTGCAGGCACTTGAAATCCGCGCAGGCAAGAACACCGTCTGTTCCAAATGTTCCCGGCCGATTGTTATTCCCGCCGACAAAGCCCAGTGGGTCAACGAGAAGGGCGATCCGCTTTTGACCTCGCCGACGATGGTCATCCCCACCGGATTGACGCCGCCGCCGCTGTTGCGGCCAATGGCGATGGACCCGGCGAGCGAATCGAGTGCCGACGCGGACAACGACGTGCTCGGGGCGATTTCGCACGGCGACATTGACTTGCCTTCGGAAGCGGAGCCCACCGCGGCGCCGGATCTGCCCGCCGCCATTGAACCGCCGAAGAGCCCGGCGCCTGCCTTCTCGCGTTCCTTGCCCGAACCGGATGATGGCGATGGCCGCGTGGAACTTTACCCGGCCGCGCCCGCGGTGCCGGCGCCGGTGGCCGAGACGCCGCGACCGCCGCGAACGCCTCAGCCAGTCAAGACGGCCACACCGCCTCCGCGCCGCGAGCCGGAACCGGCCTGGAGCGGCCCTTCGAGCCGCAGCCCTTCCCGCGGCCAGCGCGTCGTCCATTCCGTTCCCGTCGATACCTCGGCGGTCGCGCTCCCCGAACCGCTGCGGCTGCGCACCGGCATGGACATCGCCGTCGATTTAACTTCGGCCTTGGCAATGCGGATGAAGCCGCCGCCGCGGCCGCCCCGCGACCTGAAGCCTTCCACCGCGATCTGGGTGCTTGCCACGGGAATTGGCGTCGCTCTCTTCGCCGCCTCGCTCGTAAGTACGCGGAACTTCGCGGAAGTGGTCCGGGCGATCGGCGTCGCAGAACTGCTTGGGGGCTATGCGTGGATTACCTATCTGGCGTACCGCCGCGACCCGCAGCGCGGCATCGCTTGCGCGATCCCGCCGATCACTTTCATTTACTTGCGCGATCGCCGTTATGCGAAGTATCGGCCGCTGCGGTTCGTGGTCGGCGGGGCCGCCCTCATTGGCCTAGCCTTACTCGTGCCGCTCGTCCAACCGCATACTCGCCAGTGGGCCGGCGTCGGCGACTCACAGCCGACTATCACCGCTCAACCGGACATCGCCACGCAATCCAAGCTCGAACAGCTCCGCCATTACCGCGATCAACGGCAATACGACGCCCTCATCGGATTATTGCGAACGCTCGCCCGCACCGATTCCGTCTATTCGGACGAGGCGAAGAACCGCATCGATCTTGCAACGGAACTGCGGACCTTGTCCAAGCATGTCGATTCCGGAGTCAAGATTGAAGCGCTGGCGGCGTATGCGACGTGGGGCGGCACCGATGCCCGCGAGCTTTGTCTCGAAGCGAGCCGGTCGCAGAATCGCGAGGAACGGATGATGGCGCTGCGGCTGTTGCCTCGGTGGAAAGACGAGGATGTAGCTCGGCGCATCGCCGAGATGATCGGCCGGGCCGGCACGGAGACCAGCGCCGCTCAGGACGCTCTGATTACCCTCGGCGGCCCCATTGCCGAACGCGCCGTCATCCCGTTGCTCCGCAAGGACGACCAGGGCATCCGCCTGACGGCAATTGAAATCCTCGGGAACGAGAAGGTCGGCGGCGCGGACGCCCTGGCGGCGCTGAAGGAAGTTGCGCGGCTGTCGCCCGACCCCGGCACCCGCCAACCCGCCGAGATCAAGGTTCAGCAAATTCAGGAACGATTGAAGAAGTGAAGCCTTCCTGGCGAGCGGGGGCGTTAGCCCCCTGATTCCATATGGCAAAAGAATCAGGGGGCTTACGCCCCCCGCTCGCTAACATCCGGAGACTGCGCGCATGCTCGGCACGACGCTGAACCCTCGCCAATTCCTCGATCGCGTCGCCGCGGAACTCCAACGCATCGATACCGGTGAAGTGCAGAAGCTCGCCGATCTCATGCACGAACGCTACGAAAAAGGCCGCTTCATCTTCGTCATCGGCAACGGCGGCAGCGGCTCCAACGCCTCCCACTTCTGCGAGGACATCGGCAAGGGAACCCTCGCCCGCAAGTTCTTCGACGACGATGCCAAGAAACGCTACAAGATTCTCAGCCTCACCGACAACACCCCGTACATTCTCGCCTGGGGCAACGACGAGGGCTTCGACCGCGTCTTCCTCGAGCAGTTGAAGAACCTCGCCTCGCCCGGCGACCTGCTCATCGCCATCAGCGGCAGCGGCAACAGCCCGAACATTCTCCGCGCCGTCGAATGGGCCAACGGCCACGGCCTCGCCACCTTCGGCTGCACCGGCTTCTCCGGCGGCAAGCTGAGCACGCTCGCTCACCACGGCCTCCACGTCCCGCTCGACGACATGGGCATCGTCGAATCGATCCACCTCACGGCGTTCCACTGGGTCGTCGACGATTTGCATCGCCGCGTCTCGCTGACATAGAATCCGGGTTGCTTATGCCCCCCGATAGCGATTCGCGGTTGGCGGAACTGATCGATCGGCTGACCGACGATCGGCGCGCGGGGCGGCAGGTCGACGTTGACGGCCTGGCCAGGGCCAACCCCGATGTGGCCGCCGAACTCCGCGAACTCTGGGCCGTCGCCCAGTTCGCCCAAAGCCTCGATGCCACGTGGAATCTCCCGACCGGAGCGCTCCACTCCGCGGACTCCACGTCGCGGTTAAACCCTACTCCCCGGGCGCCATTCGAAACTGCACAGTTCGGCGATTTCGAACTGATCGAGGAACTCGGCCGCGGCGGCATGGGCGTCGTCTACAAGGCCCGCCAGAAAAGCCTCGACCGGCTCGTCGCCATCAAGATGGTTCGCGAAGCGCACCTCGCCACCGATAGCGATCGCGCTCGCTTCCGCACCGAGGCGCACTCCGCCGCGCAGTTGAAGCATCCCAATATCGTCGCGGTCCACGAAGTCGGGTCGATCGATGGCCAGGCCTATATCTGCATGGAATACGTGGCCGGGACGACGCTGGCGGAGCGGGCGGCGGAGGGCCCGCTGCCGCCGCGCGAAGCGGCCCGCCTCGTCGCCGTCATTGCCCGCGCCGTCCATCACGCGCACGCCGAAGGCATCCTGCACCGTGACCTGAAGCCGAGTAACATTCTTCTGGCGAGCGGCCGGTGTGAGCCGGCTGATTCTGATTCGGCTTCTCAAGAATCAGCCCGCTTACGCGGGCCGCGCGCCACAGAGCCCAAGATTTCGGATTTCGGCCTGGCCAAGAGAATCGACAGCACGGCCAGTTTGACGCGGACGGGTGCGGTGGTCGGCACGCCGAGTTACATGGCGCCGGAACAGGCCGGCGGCCGAAAGGACCTCACAGCCGCCGCGGATGTTTATTCCCTCGGCGCGATCCTTTACGAACTGCTCACCGGCCGGCCGCCGCACCAGGCCGCGCATCCCGTCGATACGCTTTTGCTCGTGTTGGAACAGGAACCGGTGCCGCCGCGATCCTTGAACCCGACCGTCGATCGCGAACTGGAACTCATTTGCCTGAAGTGCCTGCAGAAGCCGGTGGAACTGCGGTACCCAAGCGCCGCGGCCCTGGCGGCCGACCTGGAAGCCTACGCGGCCGGGGAAACCATCTCGGCCCAGCCGAGCGGGCTGCGCTTCTTCCTCGCCCGCATGTTCAGAGAAACCCATCACGCCGCGGTGCTCGAAAACTGGGGTAAGCTGTGGATGATGCATAGCGGCATGATCTTCCTGCTCTGCCTGCTAACGCAAACGATGGCGTGGGCCGGCGTGACCGATCATCTGCTCTATCTCGCGATTTGGTCGATCGGCCTGGTGACGTGGGGAACGATCTTCTGGCAGTTGCGGCGGCGGGCCGGGCCGGTGCTGTTCGTGGAACGGCAGATCGCCCACGCCTGGGCGGCCGGCGTGTGCGCGAGCATTGCGATGTTCGCGATCGAGTGGCTGGGTGGGATGCCGGTGTTGACACTTTCCCCGGCCGTGGCGGTGGCCGGGGCGATGGTGTTCGTCTTCAAGGCCGGCATTCTGTCCGGGAAGTTCTACCTGTGGGCGGCGTTGAACTTCCTGGCGGCCTGCGTGATGCCGCTCGTTCCGGATGTGGCTGTGTTGCTGTTCGGTGTCGTGACGGCGGTGTCGTTCTTCGTGCCGGGATTGATCTATTACCGGCAACGAAGAGCAAGCGAGAATCAAAAGTAGGTCGGGCTGTGCCCGACGCGAGTTTGCCGATACAGCCTGGGGAAGACACGTCGGGCACAGCCCGACCTACAAGACGGCATCAGAAATCGCCGCCGCCGCCGCCGAAGTCGCCACCGCCTCCGGCATCGCCGCCGCCCCAATCGCCTCCGCCGCCGAAGTCGCCTCCGCCGGCATCGCCGCCGCCATCGTCGAAGCCTCCGGCGGCTCCATCGTCGCCACTGAAGTCTCCGGCACCGGTGTCGCCATTGCCACTGGAGTCGCTGTAGCTATCGCCGGTGTAATTGTCGCCGCCGCCGAGCATGCTGCTGTGGCCGAACATGTTGTTGTAAAGCCACATGCCGGCCATCGAGCCGAAGAGGCCGCCGAGCATGCCGGTCATGAAGCCTCCGCCGCCTCCACCCCCGCCTCCGCCGCCAAAACCTCCACCGCCTCCGCCACCACTATGGGTGAGTGCGCGAATAACCCCGACGATCAACCAGATGACCAGCAGCACGACGATGCCGATGCAAATCCAGCCGGCGATTCCCATGCCTCGATTACCTCCCGATTTCGTGTGCGAGGTACTGGATGTGACAGCGACGTTCGTGTCCTTCAATTTGGAAACGATCTGCTCCGCGGCCGATTGCAGGCCAGCGTCGTGAAGGGACAGTTTCTTGGCCGCGTCCGTTTCCTTGGCGGCATCCTGGAACGATTTGATCAACGCCGCATTGATGCTTTGCTCGTCGGCCGATGAGAGACCGCGTTTGCGCGTCTCCTTGTCGGCAATGATCGCGACGCCGCCCGGCTTCGCGCAAATCAGAATGTAGATACCGCGAGTCTTGTCGCTCTGGGCGCGATCGGCGACCCAGTTGCTCATGAATCTATGCCACTTTGCCTTGTCGCCGGCAGCGGCCTTCGCTGCCGCGCGCTTGTCCGCCGGCGGTTCGGGGTAAGTATCCACCGTGACGCGCAGGCCGTCCTCGAATTGCGACGACGACAGCGTCGACTTGGCCCGATTGATCCCATCCTGAGAGAACAGCTTGGATTGGTCGTTGCCGTAAACGATGAGTGTGCCCGGTTCCTTGGCGACCGCCTTTGCGGCTCGCGCCGGCAGGGCAACAACCACCGCAGCCAGGAGGGCCGCCGCCATTCCCAGGAAATACTTCTTCATTGCCGTTCTCGTTATGGGCTT
>DATNBQ010000394.1:0-13608 GCA_035571955.1 Urbifossiella sp.
CATCAAGCCGGGCACGGCGGCCCGGCCGATGCGCTTGAGCGAGGTGGCCGCGACCACCCGCGTCCGCGTTTCCGGTTCCATCAGCATGGTGACGAGCCCGCCGACGGCGGTTTGCGCCGCGGGGCCGAGCCGCCCCAGGGCGCCGGCCGAATCGCGGCGAACGCTCGCATCCGGGTCGCGCAACCCGGCCGCGATTTGCGGCAATGCCGACACCGCCTGGGCGCCGAAGTCCCCGAGTGCCCGCATCGCCCGCCGCCGCACCCGCGCATACGGATCGCGGAGCGCTTCTTTCAGCACTGTCACCCGCTTCGAGGCCGACACACACAACTCGGAGAGGGCGACGACCGCCAATTCCCGCACCTGGCCGTTCGGGCTCTTCAATGCCTCCGTCAACACGTCCAGGGCAATGGACGTTTGCGAATCCGGCAACCCGTGCACCAGGATGGTGAAGACCAGCTTGTGCATCACTTGAGGCGTCAGTGGTTCCATCATGGACGATTCGACAGATAGGGTGTGCGGCGTGGATCGCTTAAGCCGGTCGGCTCCACGGGATTACTGTAGATCATGGGGAGCGGTCGGGCAGGCTTTACGGCCGAGAAATTATTAGGATTGAGAAAAAGGGGCATCGATTTCGATGTGGGCTGAAGGGTGTCGCGAGTTGCGTTGCCCAATGTTAGCGCGGCAACATCCAGAAGCGAGTTTCCTAGAATCCAAGTGCCGAGGAGCGTTCATGTCGTCGAGCGAGTTGCGTCAGGTTTTGGAGGCGGTTCGCGCCGGTTCTCTAGGCGTGGAGAGCGCGGCGGCCAGGCTGCAGCCGGCCGTCGCCGAGCTCGGCTTCGCCACGCTCGACCTGCACCGCCAGGCGCGCTGCGGATTTCCGGAAGTGATCCTGGCCGAGGGGAAAACGGCCGACTGGGTGGAGGCGGCAGTTCGGCGATTGGGAGAAGCGGGGCAAGATTGCTTCGCCACACGGGTGAGCGCCGATCAGGCCGCCCACCTCGCCGGCCACTTTCCCCATGCCGAACAGGATCGCCTCGCACGCACATTCTGGCTTCCCACGGCGGGAACGAAACCCGCGCCTGCCGGCCGCGTCCTCGTCATCACGGCCGGAACGAGCGACTTGCCCGTGGCGCAGGAAGCGGTGGTGACGGCGCGGGTTATGGGCGCCGGCGTCGAGCTGGTCGCCGATGTCGGCGTCGCCGGGATTCACCGCCTGCTGCGGCACAACGAGAAGATTGCCGAGGCGGACGTGGTGATCGTCGTCGCGGGAATGGATGGGGCGTTGCCGAGCGTGGTCGGCGGGCTGGCCGATTGCCCCGTGATTGCCGTACCGACCAGCACCGGCTATGGGGCGGCCTTCGGCGGCGTGGCGGCGCTCTTAACCATGCTCAACAGTTGCGCGGCCGGCGTGACGGTCGTGAACATCGATGCCGGATTCAAGGCCGGTTACGTGGCGGCCCTGTTTATCAAGCGATTGAAAAAGGAAGACCACGGGCCGTGACCCGTGGTCGAAGGGTTTTCGATACGCGACGCAATTACTATCGCGGAGGCGTTCCGAGTCCGGTAGCCGGAGCGTAATTGTAGCCGTTCGGCCCCGGCGGAGCGGCTGGCGGCAGAGGGCCGGTTCCCGGTCCAGTCGTGGTTCCCATCGCGCCGCCGCGCGGGTCGTACGCACCGCCAGTATAGCCGGCATTGTTGAGGCCGTTCGGCGGCGTCACTGGAGGCGGGCTCACGCCGCCAATGGACATCGGATCGCCCTGGCCCAGCGCACCCGTCGCGCTCGGGCCACCGAGCGGGCTCACACCGCCCGGTGCACCGCCCATCATTGTGTTCCCGCCGGTGCCGAAGTTGCCGAAGCCATTCGGCCGCGGTTGCGCTTGCGTGAACCCCGTCCCCGATGTGGTGGTCGGCGACTTCCCGTTCATGATCGATTGCACTTTGGGCGACGTGCGAGTCGGCTTCTGGTCGTTGTCCGTGCAGCCGGCGACCAGTCCGATACTGAAGAACAACCCGACCCCGTAAAGCGCGACGCGCTTGCGCGATCCTTGCGCCATGTTTTGGTCCCTCCCCGAACGCGGCGATCCCCTGGTTCGCCGGTCCCGCGCCGCCGGCATCCGTGTCGGTGGACGGGGACGTGTTCGCGTGTCTTGGGGCGTGGCAATAGCGACAGTACCGAATGGAATCAAGACGAGCCGCCGGATTTCTCCGACGGCTCGTCTTGGGAAGTTTCATGTCTCAAGTTTCAAGTTCCGAGTTCCAAGTTTGCCTTCTAACTTGAAACTCGGAACTTGGAACGTGGAACTTCTCTTATTGTGGAACCTTGGCGGGGACAGGCACGGGCTCGGGCGGCGGCACGACCGCGGGGCCGCCCGGTCCGCCGGCGCCGCCGATTGCACCGGTCGGATCCATCATCGTCGCCAGTTCCCGTTGCAACGGGAACGGCGGATCTTGCGGGAAGTATTGCGGTTGGTGCTGCAGATAGCGGCCGCTCGGCAGCGTCATGCCGGCCATGTTCGTCTGGCAGCCGGCGGCCCCGAGCCCCAGCGACGCCGCCAAACCCGCCAGCCACATTCGCTTCCTCATGACCGGTCCCTCGTCAGGCTTCCGAACGCAGCCGCGGCCGCCCGGCACGCGAAGCGCGGGACGATCCGGCGGACGTTACCGCTTGTATCGACTAAATCAGTAGGGGGATTCAATCTTTCTCAAAGGTTGCGGCAGCGGCTGTGCCAACGATTCTTGGAGGCGCGTAGGTGGGTGTCGGGCACAGCCCGACCTACAAGGTGCCTCGTAGGTCGGGCTGTGCCCGACGATCTTCGACTCCAAGAATGTTTGGTGCACCCTTGCCGCAGCTCCCCCTTAACCCCGAGAGTTCCATGATCCTGCGTTCCGTCGGCGCGGTCTTCTTGATCGCAATCGCCGCGGCCCTTTCCCCGGCGGACGAAAAGCTCAAGGGGATCGCCTGCCGATCCGTGCATCTCGGCTATCCCGCGCCGGAAGGCGTCGCTTTTTACAACGAGGTGGCCGTGGAGAAATCCGCGGACGGCACCTACTTCATGGTCTGCGGCTGGAGCAAGGGTTACTTCGGCATGCAAGAATTGGCCAGCGGAAAGAAGCTGCTGCTCTTCTCCGCCTGGGACCCGGCCGCGGGGCAAGACCCCAAGAAGGTGCCCGAGGAGAAGCGCGTCAAACTACTGCACAAGGGCGACGGCGTTCGCGTCGGCCGGTTCGGCAACGAAGGGACCGGCGGCCAATCGTTCTTCGATTACAACTGGAAGATCGGCGAGACATATCGCTTCCTCGTCACCGCGGCCGCCGACGGCCCCGACCGCACCGCTTACGCCGGTTACTTCTTCTTGCCCGAGAAGAAAGCGTGGAAGCACCTCGTGACCTTCTCGACGCTCACCAAGGGCGAACGCCTTCGCGGCTATTATTCGTTCATCGAGGACTTCCGCCGCAACAAGATCTCGGCGACGAAAGAACGGCGGGCGATGTTCGGCAACGGTTGGGTCAAGACCGCGAAAGGGGAATGGCTGCCGCTCGAGAAGGCCCGATTCACGGCAGATAGCAATCCGGTGTTGAACATCGATGCGGGCGCGAAGGGTCAGCGCTTCTTCCTGGCGACCGGCGGCGAAGCGACCAACGCGACGACCAAACTCCGGGACATGATGATCCGTATGAAGGGCCCCGCCGCACCGATGGATTTGCCCGGCGACCGATGACTCTAGCCAGGCTTATTGTTTCCACATTCCCGCGACGGTGATGGCGAAGCCGAGAGTTGCTTTTCCCGAGTTGGCGGCCACCGCGCGCCGCACAGCCACCACCCACACGCCGTTTTCCTTGTCCAACACCTTTGGCCCCGCCTCCTTCGCGAAGTACGGGAACAAGAGCAACACGGCCGGGTGCTTGCCGTCGTTCACCTCGCTGCTCAGGTCGATCAGATCTTTCTTGGCGATCGGCTCGGCCGATTGGTCCTTGGCGGCGTGGCTCATCAGGCAGAAGTCCGGATGCGGGGCGGTATCGGTGTGGTCGCCGATGTCCGGTTGAACCGCGAACCGCAGCGTGTACGCCCCCTTGGCGATCTTTTGACGGCGGAAGTCGGTGAATGTCTCGGGGAACTCGATGGCGCCGACGATCGTTCCTTCGGGAATCTCGCGGTAGGTGAGGCCGTTCTTTACTTGCTCGTCATTGGCCTTTACCGGTATCTCGGAGCGAAACCAGACGCGCATGATCGCGCCGTCCTTGTTGCTTACGACGAGGGCATCGGGGGCCAGCAGTTTGGCGATCGGCTCGGCGATCGCGGCGGGTGGCGCCAGTTTCTCGTATCTGGCGGAGAACGGCGGCTCGGCACACGTTCCGGAGTTCGCTGCCAGCAATACGACCATCCACGCAGCCGTTCGCATCGCGCGGCTCTCCCCGGGTTATGGCCGATAGACGAATTCGTTGCCGTTGAAGGCAACCACGCACAGGTCGGCGAGGGCACGCACCGCGGCGAGATCGCTGTCTTTGGGCAACTTCTCGATTGCCAGCCCGAGCGGTTGTCCGCGAGACACTTCTTCGCGAATCGTCGCGGTTTGATCCTTGAGAAACTCGCGGGCAAGTTGAGATTCCTTCGCCGATGGCTTGCGGCCGAGCGTTCGTCGATAGAGCGCTTCGATTTGCCGGGCCGGATCGCTTCCCACTTCACGGACAAGCCTGAGGGCCAATGCCTTCCCTTGCGCCTGCGCGAACGGGCCGTTCATCAGAATCAAGGCTTGCGGAGCGAATGTGCTGACCGGCCGCACCGCACAGGTGTTCAAGGTATCCGGTTGATCGAAGGCTTCGAAGAGCGGCAAGCGCACGTTCCGCTTGTTGAACAGATAAATCGATCGGCGGCTGTGCTGGCGAACGTCCGGCGTGACGGGCCATAGACCATCCGGCTCGCCTTCGGTGAAAATCAAATCGTAAACCGCGGGCTCGAGCGGCACGCGAACCGATGGGCCGCCCATGTCCACGTTGAGCGAACCGGCGGCAGCCAGGATAGAATCGCGGATTGCTTCCGCTTCAAGCCGCTGCCGATTCATTCGCCCGAGCAGCTTGTTCGCCGGATCGACTTTCGGAGGTCGGCCTGTGCCCGACGCGGGCGCTCGACCTACGGATTGCCGATAGGTATTCGACAGCACCATGAGTCGGTGAATGCGCTTGAGCGCCCACGGCTTACCCGATGCCGGCTGGGTCAATTCGCACGCCAGCCAGTCGAGCAGTTCGGGATGCGTGGGGCGTTCACCGCGGATGCCGAAGTCGTTCGGCGTGGCGACGATTCCCTTGCCGAAATGATGCTGCCAGAGCCGGTTGACCATCACGCGGGCCGTGAGCGGATGCTCGGGGCGGGTGATCCAGCGGGCCAGTTCGATGCGGCTCTTCGGCTGCGCTTCGGCGGCCGCCAGCACGCGCGGGAAGGCAGCGTTCACCGGCGAAAGCTTCTGCTTCGGGTTGCCGCGCTTGAAGACGAACGTCTGCGCCGGATCGGTGTTCTTGATGGCCCAGGCGGCGGGCGGAGGCGGCGGCAACTTCGCCTGCCAGTCGTGAAGGCGGTCGCGCAGGAACGCGCGCTGAACGCGATCGGCCCACGACATCGCTCCGAGAATCTCGTCCCAGCGCACCACGAGCAAGGGCGACGCATCCAGCACGATACGCTTTTGCTCGGGGGTCCGCTTCTCGGACGGGATCGCCATCGCTTGCTTGTACTTGTCGTCGAGGGCGTCGCGTTTGGCCTTCGAAAGCTTGGCGCGAACCGGGGTATCCAGGGCTGAAATCGCCTTGCGCAAGGGCTCCGTCTTCGCCTCGATCTCTTCGACCCGTTTCTTGTTGGCCTTCTTCTCTTCGGGCGCAGCGATGTCGACATCCGTGTAGTGCGAGGCGGAGAAGAATGCCTGAAGGCGGTAGAAGTCGCCCTGCGAAATGGGATCGAACTTGTGATCGTGGCAGCGGGCGCAGCCGATGGTGAGGCCAAGGACGGAGGAACCGATGCCGGCGACGATTTCGGTGAGGAGCTCCTGGCGAATGACTTCGCGTTCGAGGTTGCCGCCGACCATGTGCACGGGGCCGCAACGGTGCAGGCCGGTGGCGATCCACAGTTCGGCGGCGTCGCGCGGGGGCTTCCCCGCCGCCAACTCATCACCCGCTATTTGCTCCGTCAGAAAGCGGTCGTATGGCTTGTCGTCGTTGAAGCTGCGGATGACATAATCGCGGTAGCGCCACGCCTGGAGGCGTTCGCCGTCGGCCTCGTAGCCGTTGGTCTCGGCGAAGCGCACGACGTCGAGCCAGTGCGTGGCTTGTCGCTCGCCGAACCGCGGCGACTCCAGCAACCGATCGACGAGGCGCTCGTAGGCGTCCGGCTTCGCGTCGTTGACGAAGTCCTCGACTTCAGCCGGCGTCGGCGGGAGGCCGGTGAGGTCGAGAGTTACCCGGCGAATCAGCGTGAGCCGGTCGGCTTCAGGAGATGGAGCGAGCCCAGCGGCTTCCAACCTGGCGAGAATGAACGCGTCGATCGGCGTCTTGATCCACCTGGCGTTCTTTACCGTGGGAAGCTTCGGGCGCAGCGGCGTCTTGAACGACCAGTGGGTGCGGTCGGCGGCGGTGATCGGCGGGTCGTCGTATCCCGGCTCGGCGCCGCGCAACAAAGTGCAAATGAGCGCAAGCGCGGCCAACGTTGCTGTTGCGAAGCGGATCATGATCTACAGGTTACCCGAGCGCCTCGCGAATGTCAGGGAGGAAATCGCGCTGCTTAACCCTGGAAGTCCTTGGCGAACGCTTGTGGGCTGAGGTCCGCGCCGGTCGCGAACTTGGTCAGCCCTTTCCAGTCGTAGGTGCGGCCGGGTTCGAAGACCTTCTTCTTCATGAAGTCGCCGACCCGCTTGTCGCCGATGTAAATGGTCGCCCGCGGTTCGGTGCCGAGTTCCTTCGCCAGGGCATGATGCACCTGCGAAGCGAACAACTGCCCCATCATGTAATTGTGGTAGTACACCGGCGCGCTGCAGATGTGGATCTTGCTGCCGTAATCCGGGGCGCTGCGATCCTTCGGCCGCTTCACCTGCTGATAGCGCTCCACCAGGTCCCACCACAGCTTGTTCAAATCCTGGGCCGGGTTCTCGTACATTCCCTTCTCGAAGCGGAGCATCACCTGGCACCAGCGGCTGAAGATCAATAACTGATTGCGTTGCACCTTGGCCGCCGTCTCCTCGAAGCCCTGCGGGTCGTCCAGTTTCACGCCCATCTTCGTCAACCACGGCCGCGACTTGCTGAACCGCTCGAATTGCATTGCCACGCCCTCGGTGGTGAGGATGTGCGCCTCGGCCCGCAGCACGTACGGCAGCTTCTTCGGAATGTTCTTGCTGGAATAGACCGAGTGCCCCAGTTCGTGGAGCATCGTGCCGGTCCAGTATTCGTTGTTCTTGATGTTGGCGAGCACGCGGACATCGCCCTCGCGGTCGATGTCCGTGCAGAAGGCGTGCGGGCTCTTGCCGTTCTTTTCGTGGAGATCGCTGCGGGCGAGCACATCGGCGATCGGCAGGCCGATGCCGGCGTAGAACTGCTCGCAGAGTCGCGGGATATCGACCGATTCGAACGGCTTGTCCAGGTTTGTTTTGAAGACCGCCGGCGATTCCTGGAAGAATGGATCGAAGTAGTGCCACGGCATCAGGTCGGCGGCCTTGATGGAGTAGCGGGCCGCCAGCCGCTCGTCGATGTCCGCCTTGGCCGCGGTAAATGGTGCCGCGGTTAATGCATCCAGGTCGTCGAACAGCTTGATGAGTTCGTCGCCCTTCTGCTCGCTGAGGGCGAGCGACATGGCGTGGAAGTTGGCGAAGCCGAGCTTCTTGGCGGCTTCGTTGCGGAGCCCGACCAGTTCCTTCAAGTCCGCCTCGACTGCCTTGCCGACCGCCTTGCTCGCTTCCCATACCTTCTGACGAATCGCCGAGTCGGTGGAATTCTTGAGGACGCCGCGCACCTCGCTGTCGGTCATTTCGCGGCCATCGACCTTGGCCCGGAAGACGTTGAACTGCTGCTCCACGGCGTTCGACTTGGCGGTGATCCGCTTGAGCAAGGCGGCATCAACCTGCTTTTCGAGATACGCCAGGTAAAGAAGATCGATTTGCCGGGCGACGAGCGGATCGCTGATTTCCTTCTTGTCGGACGATTGCTTCAGCGCCTTGAGCCGCGCGAAGGTTTCGGGATTCGAAAGGGCGGCATCGATGGCGTTCTGGGCGTCCTCCTTCTTTTTGAAGTCGTCGTCCTTGCCGCTGATGTTGGCGTTCCACCAGGCGATGCCGGCCTGCACTTCGAGAGGCTTGACGGTCCGTTCGTGGTCGGCGATGAACTTGGCGGCATCGCCGTTGGCGTCGGCGCGGGCCGATTCGGGAGTCAGGGTTGCAGCCACGGCAGCGCCTCCAGCGATGAGGAAAGATCGGCGATCGAGCGACATGGTGACTCCTTCGAATGAGTTGCGCCGCGAGCGAAGCCGAGCGCGGCCGCCTCACATTACACTATGGTTTTGCGTTCCGGCGGCGGTCGGAAGAACAGCAGGAACGCAATCACCAGCACTGCGCACACCGCGAGGGGCACTTCCCACACCGGCGTCCAGTCGATCACCGTTCCTTCGCGGCAGCGGTCGACGATTGCCGCCGAGACGGAATTGCCCGCGAGTACGCCAATGCCGCCGGCAATGAATGTGATGATTCCCTGGGCGCTGCCGCGAAGGTGCGGCGGCGCCTCGCGATCGAGGTAGGTCGCCGCCACCAAAAAGAAGAACGTATACCCCAGGCCGTGCATCGGCACGCCGAGCGCGAGCACCGCCGGCACCCAGCCGATCGCCAACACCAGGCTGCGCAAAGTATATCCGGCCAGCCCCAAGAGCATCAGCGATTTCATCCAGTGCTTCGGATGCATGAGCGGCAGCGCGAACATGCACCCCACTTCCACGACCTGGGCGATGGTCATGACGAGGGCGGCGCCGGGGACGCCGCGATCGATCAGGTAGCGGTGGGCGTAAACGACGTAAAACTGGTTCATCGCCGTGGCGAGGAAGGCGACGACGACGAAGATGACGAACGACCGATCCTTAAAGAGAGCGAGTGCGGGAAGGCCGAACGCTTCGAAGGCGGATCGGCCGGCGCCGAGAGGCGGCGTCGCCGGGAGCGTGAAGGCATAGACGCCGACCAGGGCGCTGCCGATCGCGCCGATGTACAGCACGTCCGACGTGGCCGGGCGGAAGAAGACCTGCACCACGATTCCGGAGACGATCCAGCCGATGGTGCCGTAGAGGCGGACGCGGCTGAAGTCGCGGGCCGGATCGGGGACATTCCGCAAACCGAGTACGGTGCTCAGCGTGTTGGCCAACTGCATGGCGATGCAGTAAGCGAGCATCAGGCCGAACAGCGGCCAGAAGGCATCGGCGGCGACGCGGCGAACCGCTGGTTCGTCGTTCACTTCATCGAGGGCTTTGCGAACCGGTTCGGCGACTGGTTCGCCTTCCTTTCGGAGTTTTTCGAGTCGATCGAGCACCGGCTGGCCGTCGACGATGTGCCGCGCCGCGGCTTCCCGATAAGCGGCATCCATTCTTGGAAAAGTGACATCGCACCACCATCCGGCCGCTGCCATCGTCACCGCACCAATCAGGCTGGCCACCCCGAAGACGCGCTCGGCCCGGAACAGGCGATCCGCCAAAAGGCCGATCGACAGCGGCGCCGCCATACCGCCGAAGGCGAACGTCGAGTAAATCAGGCCAACTTGAGCCGTGGTGAAGTTTAGCCCGCCCTTGATCGGCGCGGACATGAGGTAGGTGGAAAGCGTGACGACCCAGGCGCCGAGGCCGAAAAAGAAAAGAAACATCATCGCCGACAGCCGCGTCCTTACGGCCCAGTGGCGTGCTTCCGTGTCGCCGGCCATCCGCGTTTCACTCCTGAAGCGTTGCCGTTCACAATACGAAGGTGGTCGCCGATTGCGACTGGGTTCGGTGGCCGACGATCGCGCAATCGAACCGATGGCATCCATGCCCCGTAGACTAACGGCATGAAGCGATCCTTACTTCTCGCCATCGATCAGGGCACGACCAGCAGCCGGGCCCTGGTGTACGATTCCGCGACCTTCGCCGCGCTCGGTTCGGCCCAGCGGGAAATCGAACAACATTACCCCAAGGACGGCTGGGTCGAACACGATGCCGAGGAGATTTGGAGTTCCACGGCCAGCACGATTCGCGATGCCCTGGCCAGCGCCGGGGCCAGTGGGTCGGCCATCGCCGCCATCGGCCTGACCAACCAGCGCGAAACGGTCGTGCTGTGGGAGCGTTCGACGGGGCGGCCGGTGCACCGGGCGATCGTATGGCAAGATCGCCGAACGGCGGGTTTCTGCCGCGATCGCACCGCCGACCAGCCGTGGCTGGCCGAACGCACCGGCCTCGTCCTCGATCCGTACTTCTCGGGCACGAAGCTGCACTGGCTTCTGGCCAGCGATCCGAGCCTCGCCGTCCGCGCCGCGGCCGGCCACCTCGCCTGCGGCACCGTCGATTCCTTCCTGATCTGGCGGCTCACCGGCGGCAGCCACCTCACCGACGCCAGCAACGCCAGTCGCACCCTCCTCTTCAACATCCACTCGATGCAGTGGGACGACGAGTTGCTTGCTTATTTCAAGGTTCCGCGCCACTTGCTCCCCGAAGTGAGGCCGAGTGCCGCCGATTTCGGAACCACCCGCGGCCTCGATTTCCTCCCCGACGGCATTCCGATCCGCGGCGTCGCCGGCGATCAGCAAGCGGCTCTCTTTGGCCAGTGCTGCTTCGACCCCGGCGAAGGGAAATGCACGTACGGAACCGGCGCCTTCTTCCTGCTTCACACCGGTGACAGGGCGGTGTCGTCGCGGCATCGCCTCTTGACCACGGTGGCGGCGACGGTGGATGCCAAACCGCGGTATGCGCTGGAAGGGGCGGTGTTCGTCGCGGGGGCAGCGGTGCAATGGCTCCGCGATGGGCTGCACTTATTCCGCTCGGCCGACGAGGTGGAGGCGCTCGCGCGGGCATCGAACCCCGCGGAGCCGGTGCTGTTCGTGCCGGGCTTCGTGGGCCTCGGGGCGCCGCAGTGGGTGCCCGAGGCGCGCGGGGCGATCTTCGGCTTGACGCGAGCCACGACGGCGGCGGACCTGGCCCGGGCGGCACTGGAAGGAGTCGCGCTCCAGGTCGCCGATCTCATCGAAGCGGCGGCCAACGACCTGGCGGGAAGCGAGCACGCATCCGCGGAATCGGCGCTCCGCGTCGACGGCGGCATGGCTCGCAACGACTGGTTCTTGCAGTGTCAGGCGGATTTACTGGGTCGGCCGGTGTCGCGAGCGGGGCAAAGCGAGTCGACGGCGCTGGGTGCGGCGATGCTGGCGGCGGTCGGCGAGGGGCTTGCGGACGAGGCGAAACTCCGCGGTCTGCGGGCAGCCGGAACGCGCTTCGAACCGCAATTGCCGGCCTCGGAGCGCGCGAAGAAACTCGCCGCCTGGCGGAAGGCCGTGCAGGCCGTGATTGGATATTGCCAATAAGTGGCGTTCCGGGGGGAACCCGCGAGTGACAAGTTCGAGGATATATGGCACAATATGAAGAGGCGCCGTCATGATTAAACACATTCGGATTCAGAACTTCCGCAGCCTTGTCGATGTCTCCGTCGATCTCGCCCCGCTCACGGTGCTGATCGGCCGCAGCGGCACGGGTAAGAGCAATTTCGTTCAGGCAATTCGCTTTCTAAGGAACCTTCTGTCACAACCACAATCAGTTCGAACGAACATTCTCCCAGCGCATCTGAAGCAAGGAACGCTGGGCTATACCCTTCGCCTTGAAATTCCCGGATACCTCGATGAGCTTGAATACTCATTACAGCTTCCGATGACGGAAGAAAACATTACAGGGCCGGCATCGGAGCGATTGACCTCGGGGCAGAGTACAGTTTTTCATCAAGACAAGGGCAAGTGGGTCGTTGCGCCAGGCATCACGCCGATACCGCAGCCTCAACTGATGGTCCTGCGCCATCTTTCGGGAATCCGCGAAGCCACGATCACTCACGCTGCACTGAATAGCGGTATCGGTTGCTACGACTTTCCCGGCTCGGTTCTCCAGACTGCCACCGCTGCTCAACCCCAGAAGCAAGCTGAGTATGGGACAGGTTTCCGGGACGACGGAAGCGATTTTCTTGCCACCGCCACGAGCATCATCAACAATCTTGAACGCCTTTCGGACTGGGACACTATCACGGAATCGCTCCGCGCCGTGAACCGGGCGGTCAAAAATATCGATTTATCGCGACCCGGCTTGAACCGGCTCGAGATTGCGCTTGGGCTCAACGGGAGGCTGATGCGGCTTGATTCCTCGCAGGAATCCGAAGGGTTCCGCCGCTTCCTGGCTCACATGCTGGCTCTTTACCAATCGCCACCGAAGCAAACGCTCATTTTTGAGCATCCCGAACATGGGATTCACCCCGGTGCGATGACTGCCTTGTTCGAAGAGTTCGAAGCATACGTCAATTCGGGACGCGGACAGATTATCTTGACCACGCATAGCCCGCAATTACTCGATCACTTTAAACCGGAGAATATTCGCGTCGTGGAGATGGTGGGGCAGGAAACGCAAATCGGGCCGTTGGCTCCAGAACAGGCGGAGGCGCTTCGCGATGATCTCCTGTCGACCGGGGAACTGCTCACCGTGGACCCGGCCCGCCTCAAGGGTCAACTCGCCGAGGTGCCGGGGTGAATCGCCTCGTTCTCCTCGTGGAAGGCGACGGCGACGTCCAGGCCGCCCCCGTTCTCCTCAGCCGTCTCCTCGACGAGATGCCAGTTGAAAAGCAAGGACTCCTGTTCGTCGATCCATTACCCCTGCGAATCGGCGGAATTCATCAACTCACGGGGAAGCGCAGCGCCGAGTGGGAGAAGAAGCTTGGCGTCGCCAAAAAGAGGCCCCGAACCAACGCCGTTCTGCTCTTGCTCGATGGCGACCAAAAGCGGCTGGTTGAAGGCAAACCATTCTGTGCCGCCGGAATCGCCCGAGAACTCGCTGCGCGGGCCAAAGCCACGGGAGCCGGGGCCAACTACTCCGTGGCTATCGCGTTTCTTCACCAGGAATATGAATCGCTGCTGATCGCCAGCTACTCGTCCCTGAAACGCCGAAAAGACGGCGTGGCGGCTCCTGACATTCCCGAATCCAGTCCTCGCGACGCGAAAGGATGGCTCGCGAAGAATCTCGAAGGGGGATACAAAGAAACGCGGCATCAAGCTGCGTTGACGCGCGAGCTGGACCTTGCCTTGCTTCGCGCCTCGAACCATCGCTCTTTCAAACGACTGGTTCATGCCCTCGAGCAACTCGTCGATGCCATTCGGACCGACCAGCACATCGCCACGCCGTGAGCCTTACGATTCCGTGGGGCCGGTCAGAAGCGTCACGTCCTTGTAGCCCTTTTTGGCGATGATTTCCTTGACGGCGGCGAGGTCGAAGGCCGAGCGATCCTTGACGCGGAAGCGGACTTGCTTGAGCTTGCGATCGGGCTGGATCGAATCGGCATCCACCCAGGGAAGCATCGCCAGGCCTTCAGTGACGTGTTCGGCGCAACTTTCGCA
>DATNBQ010000395.1:0-5798 GCA_035571955.1 Urbifossiella sp.
AAAGATTAGTCGCGACCTGCCGCGCTGGGCTAGGTGGGGCTCAACCGCGGCGCGCCGCCTCGATTGCGGCGACATTGATCTTACGCATCGTCATCATCGCGTCGAACGCTCGCTTCGCGGCGGCGGCGTCGGGGTCGGTGATCGCCTCCGTCAAGGCGACCGGTGTGATTTGCCACGACACGCCCCACCTGTCCTTGCACCATCCACACGCGCTCTCCTGGCCGCCGTTGCCGACGATCGCATGCCAGTAGCGGTCCGTTTCCGCCTGGTCGGCCGTCGCGATCTGGAACGAGAACGCTTCCGTCTGCTTGAACGCGGGGCCTCCGTTGAGTCCAAGGCACGGGATTCCCACCACCGTAAACTCGACGGTCAGCACGTCCCCTTTCTTCCCCGAGGGAAAGTCCCCCGGCGCACGATGCACCGCATGGACGGCCGTATCGGGAAAGGTCGCGGCGTAGAAGCGGGCCGCGTCCTCGGCGCCGCCGTCGAACCACAGGCAGATCGTGTTCTTTGCTGGCTTGGCCATGCGTACCTCGCTTCATTTTCGTCTGGTCGGCTTGTCGTCGCCGTCGTTGGTCCATTGGCGGCCGACATCGTTCACGGTTTTGGGAAGCGCGACGTTCGGCGCCTCCCAGCCGATGGCCTGGCCGCGCTTTTCGCGGATCTTGGCCGTCGAACAGTGGAATTCCTTGTCCCGCGCCGCAACCACTTTGGCGTCCACCTGGGAGTCGCTCATCAGCGACCAGATCAACAGCGGTTCGCCGATCGGCACCGCAGTGCTCGGATCGGGCCAGGTGTGCCACGCCTTGCCCCAGGTGGTGAGGATCATCTTCATGAACTTCAGTTCGTCGTCGGGCTTCATGCCGGGGGCAATGAGGCCGCCGCCGAGCACTTCATAAGTATGGGCGTGCCAGTATTTCTTCTCCTTGGCCGGCAGCCTGCGATAGACCGCATCGCCGACGATGTATTCGACGCCGAGCAGTTTGGCGTTGCGGCCGGTTTTGTCGAACAGGATGCACTGGAACATGTCGTCGTGGTCGTGCTCCGAGTGGGCGGCGCAATAGTGCTGGGTGACGATCTGGAATTTGGGATCGGTCTTGGCCATGTGGATGCCGCAGAAGTGGGCGTGCGGCCCACCCAGCGGCCCCACGGCCGGAGCCTCTTTTTTGTCGTCGCGATCGGCGGCGAGCACGGCCCCGACCATCCCGAGCATTTCGCGGCGGTCCATGGGCAAGACTCCGGTTGAAGGAACGTGTCAGCGCTTCCCGAGCAATGACGATCACCAACCGGGGCCCTTGGTGCTGGTCTTGACGCGCGTCAGCTTGTCGTTGGTGCACATGTACAGAGTGCTGCCGTCGTCGCCCCAGGCGCAGTTGGCCGTCTTGTCGTTGGTCACGATTCGCCCGAGGAAAGTGAAGTCCGGCGAAAAGATGTAGATGCCGTTCACCGCCGTGGCGAAGATGTTCCCCTTGGCGTCCAGTTTCAATCCGTCCGGCAAACCCTTCATTCCCAGCGTCGCGGCGACATCGGTGGTCGCGTCGTGAATGGTCTTGCCCGGCCCGAGCGAGCCGTCGGCCTTGATGGGGAACGCCTTCCAGATCGCCTGCATCGGATCGGAATTGGCCACGTAAAGCGTCTTCTCGTCCGGGGAGAGCCCGATGCCGTTGGGCCGCGTCATCTCTTTCGTCAGCAGCGTCAACTTTCCTTTTGAAAGCCGATAGACGCCCTGGAAGTCGAGTTCCCGGCCGGGGTCCTTGGTTTGCTGAGGCAAGCCGTATGGCGGGTCGGTGAAGTAGAGGTCGCCGTTCTTCGCGAAGATCAGGTCGTTGGGGCTGTTCAGCCGCTTGCCCATGTATTTATCCACGACGGTGACGAACTTGCCGTCGACGAGTTTGGCGATGCGGCGGTCGCCGTGCTGGCAGAGGAACAGCGTGCCGTTCTTGTCGTAGGCGAGGCCGTTGGAGCCGGGTTCGGGGCCGGTGAATTTCGCCTTGCCGGTGTAGCCGCTCGGCTTGAGGAAATCGCTGGCGCCGCCGTTCTCGGACCACTTCACGATGCGGTTATTGGGAATGTCGGAGAAAAGAAGGAAGCCGCCCTTCTTGTTCCAGAGCGGCCCTTCGGTCCATTTATAGCCGGCCGCGAGCACCTCGATCTGGGCATCCTTCGGGATCAGATCGTTGATCTTGGGGTTCTTGCGATCGATGGAACCGATGGTCGCTTTCTTGTCGTCGGCCCGGGCGACAGTCGATGGGCTGACGGCCAACAGCGCAATGGCAGCAGCGGCTACGGTACAAACGGCAGCGCGGATCATGGGGTGAGCTCTCCTCGGAGGCGGCGGATCGGCGGAAGTGTGGCCCGAATGGGCCGCTGGCGTGCATCGTATGCGCGAAGCCGCGGCGCAACAAGCGGCCAAAGCGGAGTCGCGGCGATTCCGTAAATCAGTCAGGGAGCGGCATGCGCTTATCAGAGCCGCGACCGTCAAGGACGGCTGACAAGGCCGCTCGCTAGCGCTCGCGGCTCTGACAATACCTCGACGCGCGAGGAACCGATGGTCGATTCCTTTTTCGAGGACTCGCCAGAAGTGCCGGGCTTGCCGCAGGATTTGCCCGAATCGTGGCAACGCGCTCTCGGGCCGCAAACGCGCCTCTCGTACTGGCGGCAACTCGTGCAATTCCTCGCTGCCGAGCGCTCGCAAAGCCTCGTATTCCCGCCGGAAACCGACGTCTTTAATGCCTTCCGACTCACGCCCTTGAAACGCGTGAAGGTGCTCATCCTCGGGCAAGACCCCTACCCGACGCCGGGGCATGCCCACGGGCTCTGCTTCTCGGTACGGCCCGGCGTCAAGATTCCGGCATCACTGCGGAACATTTATCGCGAGCTAGAAGCCGATGTCAACGTCCGCCCCGTCGCCCACGGCTGCCTGCAAACCTGGGCCGAGCGCGGCGTGCTGCTCCTCAATGCCTGCCTCACGGTTCGCTCTGGCCAGGCCAACTCCCATACCGGCAAGGGATGGGAACTCTTCACCGACGCCGCCATCCAGGCCGTCAACGACGGGCCGCATCCGGTCGCGTTCGTGCTGTGGGGGAACTTCGCCCAGAAGAAGGCCCGCCTCATCGACGCGCGCCGGCACATCGTGATTCCCGGCGTGCATCCATCGCCGCTCTCGGCCTCGGCCGGCTTCTTCGGCAGCAAGCCGTTCTCGCGGGTCAACGCCGCCCTCATCGCTGCCGGCCGAGAACCCATCGACTGGCAACTTCCCGACGGATAGAAGACCGAGAGAAGAATTAACCACAGAGGCACCGAGAGCACAGAGAAGAAACGACTTTACCACCGATAACAAGAGAGCACGGATCAGAGAACGCGATAGAAGCGGTGCTCATTCATCCCTGTTCTCGGTCTTATCCGCGGTCCTCGGACTTCGGTTTTCACTTCTTTCTCTGTGTTCTCAGTGCCTCTGTAGCTAAAGAATGCTTGACATCGGAATGATCGAGGTTGAGCTTATACGCCGAAATCGCTTACAATTCCCTTACGTTCGATGAAAGGCCGCGAGCCCGGCGGCGAATTCTCTCCGGATGCCTCTCCCGTCCGGGTCGCCAACCATCGACTCGCTATTCCCCCAAGGGGTGACGCCATGTCCGTGCCGTCCGAGGTTGCGCCGTCGAGCAACGGCCACCTGGTGAACCGAGTGCAGCAGTTGCGCTTGCACGAACAGGTCGGCGCCGGCCGAACTTCCGGCGGGTCGTGGCTGCCGTGGGTGCTGTGCGGGCTCATGGCGCTGACCTGGGCCGGCGTCGGCGTCCGCTGGTACAAGCAGAACGGCAAAGAGGCCGACCCCGCCGCGACTGCCCCCGCGGTTCGCGCATCGACCGCGGCCGCCCCGGCCGCCGTCGCTCCCGGCGAGATCGTCTTTAACCTGAAAGGCAACTTGATTCCGTCGTTGCAAATCGCCGTCAGCCCCGTGGATGTCGGCGGCCAGGTGATCGAGATCAACTTCAAGGAAGGGGACCGCGTGGCGAAGAATGCCGTCTTGGCCCGGATCGAGAACCACAAGTTCAAGAACGAATTCAACAGCGCGAAAGCCGCCTACCAGGCCACCGAGCTCCGCTACCGCGACCATCTCCCGAGCGCCGTTCGCCGCGAGGAGAAGGACGAGATGCTCGCGCAACTGGACGAGGCCGAGGCCAACCGCTTGCAGGCGCAGCAAGACCTGACGCGGGTGCGGGCGCAGCGGGCCGCCGGCAGCAATTCGCCTCAGGACGTGGAGAAAGCCGAGGCGACCCTGAAGATGGCCGCAGCCCGTCTCGAACGCTTGAAGAAGACCGATGCCTTGCTTCTGGCCGGTTCGCGGGCCGAACGCCGCGACGCCGCCAAGGCCGACATGGTCTCCGCCAAGGCCAAGATGGACGAAGCCCAGCGGATGCTCGATAACTGCGTAATTCGCGCCCCAATTGGTGGAACCGTGCTCACCAAGAAATCGGACCTGGGCAGCGTCGTCAATCCGATGTCGTTCAACGTGGCGGCCAGCTTGTGCGAGATCGCCGACCTGTCGAAACTCGAAGTGGAAGTGGACGTGCCCGAGCGGCAGATCGCCAAGGTCCGCGAGAACCTCGATTGCACGATCGTCACCGATGCGGACGAGAGCCGGGTTTATCGCGGCTACGTCGACCGGATCATGCCGATCGCCGACGACAGCAAGAACGTGGTGAAGGTGCGGGTCCGGGTGATCCTGCCGAAGGGCGAAACGGCCGGTTCGTTCTTGAAGCCGAAAATGAGCGCGACGGTCACGGCGTTCAACCGGCCCTTCGCGATGCAAGCCAACGACCAACCGTGGGAGTGAGGCCGATCAGCCGCGACCCAACGGGGAGCGCGCATGGAAACTCTATGTCCCAAGCCATCGTCCAGGTTCGCGACCTCCACAAGTCGTTCACGCGCGGCAGCGAGACGATCGAAGTGCTCCAGGGGCTCACGCTCGACGTGGGCGCCGGGGAATTCCTCGCCTTGATGGGTCCATCCGGGTCCGGCAAGACGACGCTGTTGAACCTCATTGCCGGGCTCGATCGGCCGACCGCGGGACGCATCGCTGTCGGCGAAAACGTCATTTCCGACATGTCCGAAAGCGAACTGGCCCGCTGGCGAACGCGGCATGTCGGCTTCGTCTTCCAGTTCTATTATTTGCTGCCCGTGCTCACGGCGTACGAGAACGTCGAGTTACCGCTCTTGCTGTTGCCCTTGACGAAGGAACAGCGGCGCAAGCAGGTGGAAACCGCACTCGACCTGGTGCGCCTCTCGGATCGCATGAGCCACCGGCCGGGGCAGCTCTCCGGCGGCCAGCAGCAGCGCGTCGGCATCGCCCGCGCCATGGTCACCGACCCCACCCTCATCGTCGCCGACGAACCGACCGGCGACCTCGACACCAAGAGTGCCGACGAGATCCTCACCTTGATGGAACTGATGCGGAGCCAGCTGGACAAGACGATCATCATGGTGACGCACGACCCGAAGGCGGCGGCGCGGGCCCAGCGCATCCTGCATCTGGAAAAGGGCCGACTGGTGCTGGATACAGCTGATCCGGTGACCGCATAGCTGCGACGCGACGGTCGCGCTCGAACGGTCGGCAGGTGGCTGTAAGGCCGCTGCCTATCCGTGGTATTTCCTCGCGTTGCTCTCCGCTTGTCGCGAGTGCGTGGGTGCGTATACTGGCGTCGCCCGCCCGCCTGCCGCACGGTCATCCTTCGCCGATCGCCATGAACGCCGCACAGTTCGAGCCATTGCGCCGCTTGCTGGCCGAGGTGCTGCCC
>DATNBQ010000396.1:0-6018 GCA_035571955.1 Urbifossiella sp.
GTTCGCCTTCGCAGTGTTGTTGGCCGGGCTCATCGCGGCGGGTTCGTTCGCGGCCGAGCCGCTCGATTACAAGGTGTACGCCTCCGCGGCCGGACGCTACAAGGGGCTCTTCCCCGGCGCCGTGAAGACCGAAACGACCGATGTAAAGGCCGGCGACAAGACTCTTAAACTCACGCTCGATTCCGTGGAAATCGGCGATGGCGATCTCTTCTTGGTCAGCTACATTGACGCCCCGGACGACGTGGCCAAGACACCGGCCGGTCCGCGGCTCGATAAGGTTCGCGACGGCAACAAGGGCGAAGATGGCAAGATCATTACCGACAAGGAGATCAGCGTCGGCGTGGAGAAGCATCCCGGCCGCGATTTACTCATCGAGAAACCGAACCTGTTCCTCCGCAACCGGGCCGTCATTGCCGGCAATCGGCTCTATCAGGTGATGGTGCAGGGATCGAAAGAATTCGTCACTTCAAAAGAAGTGGACCGCTTCTTCGAATCCTTTGAAGTGACGAAGTGACGAGGGAAAGCCGATGCGTTCCACCCCGGCATTGCCGCTCTTGCTGGCGTTTGCGGTCCCGGCCTGGGCCGATTCCCCTCCGGGTCAGGTCGTGCAACCGGAGGATGGCCAGTTCTCGGTGCGCTTCCCCGGCCGGCCGAAGGAATCCAAGCAGAAAACGAAGACCGATCTCGGCAACCTGACCGTATTCACGGCCACTTACGCATTTGAGGATGGCGGCGTCCTGGCGGCCAGTTATACGACCTTCCCGGACGACGCCGTGAAGGCGGCCGGCCGCAAAACGATGCTCGACGGCGCCGCCAAGGGACTCCTGGGCAAGAACGGCAAGCTGCTTGGCGAAAAGGATATCGACATCGGAATGGAGAAGGGGCGCGAGGTGTTGATCGACCGCGGAAAGCAGCGGCTTCGCTATCGATTGACGGTTAAGGACAACCGCTTGATCCAGGTGGGGGTCGTCGGCAGCCGCGATTTCGTGGACGGCAAAGAGGCTTTGGCGTTTCTTGGATCCTTCCACTTCAAGGAATAATTGCGTCGAACTCGCTTCCCTTCTCGTCGCGGCTAATCGGAGTTTCTTCAAAGATTCACGGAAATTGGGCTATTTTCTTTTGGCCAGTTGCGTATGATTCCGTGACGGCGGGCGGGTGCCCGCCTTTCAGGAGATGACGAATCGCAGTGCAGCTCCCTGGCTATGACCCGTCTTGGTCTTTCCGCTCTGAGCGTTCTCTCACGGCTCCAAGCTCGTCAAGCAGTGTCGCCGCAGCCGTCCGTGCTTCTCGCATTCCCCCGTCGTCTCGCAGTTCCGGGTCGGGCCGGGCGCGAGCGCCGGGGTGTGAAGCCGGGCTCGTCCGCCCCTGTCCTTTACGCGGTCGCGGTGACCGCGGATCCGTGAGGTTCACAGAAAGAGTATCATGAGCAAGAAGTTGTATGTCGGGAACATCTCGTTCCAGACGACGAACGAAGAGTTGACGCAGGCGTTCGGCCAGTATGGCACGGTGACCAGTGCCCAAGTGGTGACGGATCGCGAAACCGGCCGCAGCCGGGGCTTCGCGTTCGTGGAAATGTCCGACGGCGGCGACGAAGCGGTCACGGCGATGAATGGCGCCCTGCTGGGCGGCCGGACGTTGACGGTGAACGAGGCGCGCCCGCGCGAAGAGCGTCCCCGCAGCGGTGGCGGAGGCTACGGCGGCGGAGGCGGCGGCTATGGTGGAGGCGGCGGAGGCGGCGGCTATGGCGGTGGCGGCGGAGGCCGCGGCGGCTATGGCGGCGGCGGCGGTGGTGGCGGCCGACGCTACTAAGCCCCAACCGATCGAACAACGAGAATTGGGGCAGCGCTGAGTAACATCGCTGCTCCTTCGCGAACCCCTCCGGCCCGACCCGGTGGGGTTCTTTTCGACTCATCCCGCCGACGAACCGCGAGACTCGCGATGGCGCTCTTTGCCCTGAGCATCTACTGGGACTTGCCGGTCTTGCTCGTCGTGGTCAGCCTCGTCTACGCGGCCACGCGCCACGATCGCTGGGACAAAATCTTCCGCGAGGGCTTCGGCTGGGGCATCCGCATCGCCGGCTTCCTGTTCGCCATTGGCGTCGTCCTCTACGCGCTCAGCACTTTCCTCTGACCGAGCCTGAATTATCCGCACGGCCGCTATCCTCCGCCCGGCTTGCCCTCCGCCCGCGCGCTCCCCCTCTTGTGTCCGTTTTCGCACCCTTTACAATTCACCTTATGCGTACCGGGACCTTCCGGTTCGATCCACGTCCATTCACGGCCGCTCGCACGAGGCCCTCATGGCAACGCAGTACATCACGCTGGATGAAGCCGCCAAGCGACTCGGCATTCCCGTCGAGGAATTCAAGCGCCGGCTCAAAACCGAATGGACGCATCTGGTTCCCATGCGCGACGGCCCGACGCTCCGCTTCCGGGTTCCTCAAGTGGACGAACTGGCCCGGCAACTCGGCGCCGCCAGCGATCCGGAACTTCCGCTCGCCGCCATGGGCGATTCCACCGAACACGGCTCCGACGATTTCAAGGTCGATCCGAAGACCAAGAAGCCGAGCAAAGCTTCCAAGGCCGACGAACCGCTGATCTTCGACGCCTCGGATGACGACATTTTTTCGCTCTCCGCGGATGCCGGAAAGGCGCCGCCGAAGAGCACCGGCGACTCGTCGAGCGATTCCGACGTGCGCCTCGAAATCAACAAGATGCCGAAGAGCAGCGCCGCCGACCCCGAAGCCGTTCCCACGGAAGAAATCGCGCTGGATGCTTCGGGCGGTCCGTCGAGTGCCGTCATCAAGGGCGGCAGTTCGGCCAAGCTGTCCGCCCCCAAATCGTCGGGCAAGATTTCCGCCGGCACCGATGCACCCAAGTCGCTCGGCAAGGCCGGCCACGGCACCGGCGACAGCAGCGAGTTCGAACTCAGCCTCGACGCCGACAGCGACGACTTCGAACTCCAGTTGAATACCGATTCCAGCGACGAGGTCGATCTCGGCAGTTCGCCGGTGGACGAAGCGGGCCGCGCCGGCAAGAGCGGCATCAATCTCAAGTCGCCCGGCGACAGCGGCGTCTCCCTCGAAAAAGGCAAGAAATCCGATTCCGGCAAGGGACTCAAGAAGCCCGATTCGGATGCCAAGTTGAAGAAACCCGATTCCGGCAAGAGCCTCAAGAAGCCGCCGAAGCCCCCCGCCGACAGCGATTCGGATGTCGATTTCGAACTGTCGCTGGAAGCGGAACCGGGCGTTTCCAGCGGCCGCCTCGGCGGCAAGGGCGGCCTCAAGCCCGGCAAACTTCCGATCACCTCCGATTCGGACAGCGAGTTCGAACTGACGCTCGACGATTCCGGCGAGGGATCGAGCCTCGAAGCGGCCGCCATCGCCGGCGAACAGAGCAAGGGCGACATCTTCGAGACCGACTTCGAAATTCCCCCGATGACGGACGAATCGGGAAGCGAAGCGGTGGCCCTGGAATCGGACACGGACGTGGAGAACGCCGACGTCGAGGCGATGGCCCTGGATGAAAGCGACGTGGTTGCCGAGGAAGAAACGGGCAGCCAGGTGGTCGTGCTCGAAGATGAGCCGTCAACGTCGCCGAGCGGCAAGCGGCGGAGGCCGAAGGCCGACGAAGGGGATGTCGACCTCGCGGACGTGGAGGAGGAAGATGCGGCGGCGGCCTTGCAAGGCGTCCGCGGCCGCCGTTCGGACGAAGACGACGACGCGGTGACGGTTCCTTCCGGCCGCGCCGCCCCGGCCCCCTGGGGGCCGCTCCCGGCCATCCTGCTTTTCCCAGCACTTTTGTTCGTCATGCTCGGCGGCTTGATGGGCTACGAGCTCTTGCACACGATGCTGGGCTACCAGCAACCGCGCAAGCCCGCCGCCCCGCTCGTCCGCTTCATGGCCAAGACCTTCGACATGGAACTGAAGGACCAATGACGAATACAGAATGACGAATACAGAATGACGAAGTTCGTATTCGCCATTCGTCATTCTGTATTCGTCATTTCGAAATGATCCTTGCTCGCACGCTTCCGCTTGTTAGAATCCCCTGTAATGCGGGATTGGTATATCGGCTGTGCCCAGCCTTCCCAAGGCTGTGAGACGAGTTCGACTCTCGTATCCCGCTTTCCATCGCCAGGCCCACCCCGCCGCCACGGGTGGGCCTTTTTCGTGCCCAGGAGTTCCCGATGGCCACACCGCTCACGCTCACCATCTTCGGCGCCTCCGGCGACCTCACCGGCCGCAAGCTGATTCCCGCACTCTACAACCTCGCGGTTAAGGGGTTCCTACCGCCGGAGGCGCGCATCCTCGGCGTCGCCCGATCGCCCATGACGGACGATGCCTTCCGGAAAATGATGCACGATAAGACCAAGGAGTTCGGCGAACACTTCGACGAAGCCAAGTGGTCGGCCTTCGCGTCGCGACTGTTCTACGTCGGCACCGACATCACGGCGGAGGGCGGAGTCAAGCCCCTCGCCGATTGGTTCGCGAAGAACGAAGGGCCGGACGGCGGCCGCCGCCTCTTCTACCTGTCAGTCTCGCCCGACCTTTACCCGTCCCTCAGTACCGTTCTCGGCGAAGCAGTCTTCAACAAAGAGACGGGCGGCTTCCGCCGGCTCGTGATCGAGAAGCCGTTCGGCCGCGACCTTGCCTCCGCCAAAAGCCTGAACGAAACGCTCCACAAGCACTGGCGCGAAGACCAACTTTACCGCATCGACCACTATCTCGGCAAGGAAACCGTCCAGAACATCCTCGTCTTCCGCTTCGCCAACACGCTCTTCGAACCGCTGTGGAACTACCAGTACATCGACCATGTGCAAATCACGGTGGCCGAGAAAGTGACGGTCGGCAAGCGGGCCGGCTACTACGACCATAGCGGCGTCCTCCGCGACATGATCCAGAACCATCTGCTTTCCATTCTCACGATGGTAGCGATGGACGACCCGACGCGGTTCACGGCCGAGAACCTTCGCAACGAGAAGATGAAGGTGCTCAATTCAATCACGGTTCCGGATGCCGATTCGGCGGCGAAGTGCGTGGCGGTGGGGCAGTACGACGGCTACTTGAAGGAGCCGGGGGTGCCGGAAGACTCGCGGACGCCGACCTACGGCGCGGTGCGACTGTCGCTCGAGAACCATCGCTGGCACGGCGTGCCCTTTTACCTACGAAGCGGAAAGGGGCTCGCCGCCCGCTTCAGCGAAGTGATGATCCAGTTCCGCTGCCCGGCGCACCTCATGTTCCCGCTGCCGCCCGGCAAAGAACTCCAGTGCAACCGGGTATCGATCGTGCTGCAGCCGAACGAAGGGATTCAGTTGAACTTCCAGACGAAGGTGCCGGCGGTGGACGGGGTGGCGCTGCAGCCGCGCGACCTGTCGTTCGACTACAAGGAAGCGTACCACGAGGAAGCGCTCCCCGAGGCCTACGAACGGCTGATCCTCGATGCCATACAGGGCGATGCATCGCTATTCATGCGGTCGGACGAAATCGAACGGGCTTGGGAGATCATCGACCCGATCATCGCGGCGACGCAGCGTCGCGAGGCGCCGCCGCCGGAGAAATACGCGATCGGTTCGCAGGGTCCGGCGGGCGCGAACGCGCTCTTCCCCGGCAGCGACAAGGGATGGCAGCCGATTCGATGACGATACCGGCGGAAGAGCGTAGATTGATGGAAAGCGCTCCCCGTTGGTCGCGGCTATCGTCGGTCAGGAAGATAATGGCACCACCTTCTTACACCTCCCCCCTTGTGGGGGAGGTCGCCAACGAGCGAAGCGAGTCGGCGGGTGGGGGGTGCTGTGCTAAAACGATACCCCCCACAAGGGGGGAGCTTATAGGTGGTTGATTGTCAGTAAGTAATCATTGACAGGAACTTCGCCATGAGCTACTGGGCGCGGGAAGTGGCCGGCTGGTTGCTCGTCGCGATCGGGCTGGTCATTTTTTACCAGTCGTACGATCAGCTGATGCGGCGGCGCATCTTCGAAGCAATGCCGCTGGCCTTCATCGGCTTCATCGTCTTTCGCGGC
>DATNBQ010000397.1:0-2599 GCA_035571955.1 Urbifossiella sp.
ACTCGCACGTGAGCAGGCGATCGGGTTTGCCGAAGGTGCGCAGGAAGCGTTCGCCCATGCTGTTCGAGGCGCGGCGGCCGCCGTTGGATGCCGGAGCGGGGGCCGGCACCTGGTTGGCGCGGAGACCGCGCGGATACCCCGTGAACGGCGCCGGCACGTCCGTCACTTGCGATAACGCATCGAGTAGCTGTTCGGCTTCGAGCGGAGCGATGACCGCGTGCGAATAGTGCAGGTCGTCGCTCATCGCCGAGCGATCGCGAGTCGTCGCCATCAGTTGATACGTCCGGCTGCGCATGATCCGCCGAACCATTGGCTTGAGCCGGTAGCCGCTCTGTTGGAAATCGCGAGTGAGCCAATCGAGCAAGGCGGGATTCGCAGGCGGGTTGGTCGCGCGGAAGTCGTCGTTGGGGTCGACGAGGCCGCGGCCCATGAGATGCAGCCAAATGCGGTTCACCTGGGCTTGCGCGAAGAAGGCATTCCCCGGCGAACCGATCCATTCGGCCAGCGCCGCGAGGCGATCGCCTTCCGGGCCGAAGTCCGGCGTCGCCGCCCCGAGGAAGCGCGGCGCGATCGGCTGCTTCGTTCGCGGGTGGATCATCTCGCCGTCGCGCTTCGCCATCACGATCTGTTCGCCGACGAACTCGTGCTTGTCGAGATTGTCCTTGCGTTTGTTCTCGAGCACGCGGTAATCGATCCGGGTGAAGCAGGCGGCGAAACCATAGTAGTCGTCCATCGTCCAGCGGTCGAACGGGTGGTTGTGGCAGCGGGCGCAGCCGACGCGAACGCCGAGGAAGACCTGGGCGACCGATTCGGCGCGAACGAGCGGATCGCGGACGGCCCGCCAGAAATTGGCCGGCGGGTTGGCGTAAGTGCTGCCGCGGGCGGCGAGGATGTCGCGGGCGAATTCGTTGAGCGGCCGATCCGCGGCCAGTTGCGCCGCGATCCAGCGGTAAAAGACCGCGACCCCCTTGCGGTCCAGCGCCTTCACCTCGTTGCGGAGCAGGTCGGACCATTTTTGCGCCCAGAACTCGGCGAACTCCGGTCGCTCCAAAAGTGCGTCGATGAGGCGATCGCGCTTGTCGGCGCGGCCATCGGCGAGGAATGCCCGCGATTCCTCCGGCGTTGGCAGAATGCCGAGGGCGTCGAGGTACGCGCGGCGCAGGAAGATATGATCCGGCGCGAGCGGCGCCGGCGCCAGCCGCAGTTCCTTCCATTGGGCGAGAACAAGCCGGTCGATATCGTTGTGAATCGGGAAGTTCGCCAAGTTGGGCGCAGGACGGTTGGGGAGGAAGGCGATCCGTACCGCGGCCATCTGCCCGAGATAACGGACGAGCAGCACGACTTCGCCGAGTTGCTCGCGGACCACTTCGCCATTGGGCGCGATCCGGGCGATGCCGGTGGCCGTGAAGTCGCAGGCGGTCAATGCCGTGACATCGCGCGTTGATCCGTCGGCGAACTGGGCCGTCGCCTGGATGCGGAAGCGATCCGCCGGGTCGATGACAATCCGGCGGGTTGGCGAAACCTCGAGCCGGGTCAAGCGCGGTGAATCGGGCGGATCGGACCGGCATCCCCCGGAAATCCACGTTCGCAGAATCGCATATTCGGGACTCGATTTCGAAAAGCGGACGCCTCCTTCGTGCGGCACTTGCCCCGTCGCTTTCAGCAACACGAGACTTTGATCGGGGCGGTGGCGGTCGATGCGCCGCGCCAGCATGTCGCGCGTGAGCGTGGCGAAATCGGCGACGGCATCCTCGCCGCGGAGGGAAAGCCTGAAGCCGCCCTTGCCGTTGAAGTTGCCGTGGCAGGCGCCGGCATTGCACCCGGCCCGCGACAGCACCGCCATGACCTCGCGCTCGAACGGCGCTTCGGCCGCGATTGCCGGCGAACCCAGAGCGGCTGTGGCAAGCACGGCAAGTATCACTCGGATTGGCGGCATCCGGCGGATCCCCGTTCTTGGTGGCACAGGCATTCTTGCCTGTGCTCCGCAAGCTGCACAGGCAGGAATGCCTGTGCCACCAATCGCCTGGCGGTTTCCCGCCATCTTACCATCACGAGCGGCCCCGAGAACCGTACAAAGGAGAATCATGGCCGATTGTTCGGAGATCCGGGCAGGTTGTTTTTTGGTGGCACAGGCATTCTTGCCTGTGCATGCAAGAGCACAGGCAAGAATGCCTGTGCCACCAGGACACAGAATTCTCGAGATACCGTCATGAGATGCATCACTGCCATCGCGTTGTTCCTGCTACTTGCACCCATCGCTCGCGCCGACAAGCTGGTGCTCGTGGCCGGCGGCGGCGACAAGCCGGACGGCTCTCCCGCGACCGAGGCCAGGCTCGTCCAGCCGTTCGGCGTTGATTTTCTCGGCGACAGTATTCTCTTCGTTGAGATGGTCAAGGGCGAACGCCTGCGGCAAATCGATTCGCATGGCATCCTCACGACGCTGGCCGGCAAGCAAGGGATAGTAGGCAACGTGGGCGACGGCCTACCCGGTCCGGACGCCCGCTTCAACGGCATGCACAACCTCGCCGTCGGACCCGGCGGCAATGTCTATCTCGCCGATACGTTCAACAATCGCGTCCGCGTTTACGATCCGAAGACG
>DATNBQ010000398.1:0-21448 GCA_035571955.1 Urbifossiella sp.
TGATGATGCTCCTTCCGGGAATTGAGTCGTAAAAAGCGTAACATTCCCGCAAGAATGGTCAACCGAATGCACGCCGAGCATCGCTCGACGGTCCGAGGCTGAGCCTCGTTAGCGTTACCCATAATTGAGACGCTTACCCGATGGACGGTACTGAGTGCAAGAATGAGCAAGAACGAACCTGCACGCTTTCCAACTCAATTCTTCTCTGCGTCTCTGTGCCTCTGTGGTTTAATTCCGAATTTCACGCCGCGATGGTTTCCCGCAAGGACGCCAGGCTGTCGCGTTCGATCTGGCGGACGCGTTCTCGCGTAAGCCCGAGTTGCAATCCCACATCCTGAAGGGTGGCCGGTTCCGCCCCTTCGAGCCCGAACCGCAGTCGCAGGATGGCGGCCGCCCGGTCGCTGAGCCGAGCCAGTGAGCCGAGCGCCAGCTTTGTTACCTCCGAGTGAGCGAGCCCTTCCTCGACCGTGCGGCTGCGAGCATCCGGCAACAAGTCGGCCAGGTCCACTTCCTCGTTGCCGTTGCGAGCCGTGGCCACGGCTTTCTGAGCCTTGACAATCGCGTGCACCTGGCGCTTGGAGACGCCGAGTTCGGCGGCGATCTCTTCGCGCGATGGTTCGCGGCCCATGGCGTCGCGCATCTGCGCCTCGGTCCGCCGCCACTTCGCCAACAGCGTTCCCACGTACTGGGGAATGCGTACGGCGTAACCGCTCTTGTTCAAGGCGACCCGCAGCGATTGCTTGATCCAGAACGACGCATAGGTGCTGAAGCGTGTGCCGGCGTGCGGGTTGAACCCCTCGACGGCCCGCATCAGGCCGATGTTTCCCTCGGAGATGAGGTCTTCGAGCGCGAGGCCGCGGCCGGCGTATTCGCGGGAGATGCGGACGACCAGTCGCAAATTGGCCCGGGCCAGCTCGTCGCGGGCTTTCACGTCGCCTTCCAAGACGCGAAGCGCCACAGCGTGTTCTTCCTCCGCATTAAGTAGCGGCGTCGCATCGATTTCGCGCAGATAGCAATCCAGAGGGGTGGCCACAGGACGATCCTTGGTGTGGGATGAAATTCTGCCGCGATTTGGCACGGAAGCGTTGCTATGGCAGCAACTTACGACCGGTTACCGTCGGGCATGAACGGCTCGTTGATGCAGGTAACGTGCGATACGAAATGGATACGGTCAAATAGAAAAACCAGAACAATCCGTAAAGGCCGGTGAACCGGTGCGTTAACACCTGCGGCATTACGAGTTAGCATAATAACTCGACAGCCTTCCCACGAGCCGCTCCATGGCGCGCCTTTCCGCGATCCTCGTTGTAGTTGCGTGGTGTGCACCCGCCCTGGCGGACGATGCCGCCTTCTTCGAAAAGAGCGTTCGCCCCGTGCTGGTCGAGAAGTGCCTTTCGTGCCACTCGGCGGCGAAGGCGAAGAGCGGGCTGCGCCTCGATATTCGGGAGATGCTTTTGAAAGGCGGCGAAGGCGGGGCGGCCATCGTTCCTGGCAAACCGACCGAGAGCCGCCTCATCGCGGCCGTGAAACAATCCGGCGAGCTGAAGATGCCGCCGGCAGGAAAGCTTCCAGAACGCGAGATTGCCGCCCTGGAGGAATGGGTTCGCCGCGGCGCGCCGTGGCCCGCAATGGTCGTCCTGGCTCCGCCGGACGGGATCGCTGCGGCCGCCGCCAAACACTGGGCCTTCCAGCCGATCCGCCGCCCGCCGCTTCCCGTCGCCAAGAGCGACAACCCCATCGATCGCTTCATCGCGGCAAAGCTGAGTGACAGCGGATTGTCGCTATCGCCGCGGGCGAGCAAGCGGACGCTGATTCGGCGGGCGACATTCGATTTGCACGGGCTGCCGCCAACGGCCGAAGAAATCGATGCGTTTCTGAAGGACGACGCGTCGAACGCCTACGAGAAACTGCTCGATCGATTGCTGGCGTCGCCGCGCTACGGTGAACGCTGGGGCCGCCACTGGCTCGATGTCGCCCGCTACGCCGACAACAAAGGCTACGTCTTCTTCGAAGGCAAAGAGTATCCGTGGGCTTGGACCTATCGCGATTACACCATCGCCGCCTTCAATCGCGATCTGCCCTTCGACCGGTTCATCGTGGAACAACTGGCGGCGGACCTCGTTCCACTCGACGATTCGAAATCGCTGGCCGCCCTCGGCTTCCTCACCGTCGGCGGCCACTTCATGAACAACACCCACGATATCATCGACGACCGCATCGACGTGGTGACGCGCGGCTTGATGGGGCTGACCGTGACCTGCGCTCGTTGCCACGACCACAAGTTCGATCCGATTCCCGCGGCCGATTATTATTCGCTGTACGGCGTGTTTCGCAGTTGCGTGGAACCGACGGTGCCGCCGGCGTGGGGTCCGCCGCCGGCGACTGGGGAATACCAACTATTCGCGGCGGAACTGAGGGTCCGCGAGAAGCGACTGGTGGACTTCGTGACGGCGAAGCACGCGGGCTTGGTGGCCGGGGCGCGCCGCCGCGCTGCCGAATACCTGCTCGCGGCGCATGCCGCCCGCAACGCGCCCCCGGCCGACGACTTCATGCTCCTCGCCGACCCCGGCGACCTCAACCCATCAATGATCGTTCGCTGGCGCCACTTCCTGAACGACGCCAAGAAGCGCAACGACCCCATCTGGATTCCGTGGCACGCCTGTGCGGAACGCAACTGGAGCAAGCCTTCGCCGGCCGCGATTCCGTCTTCCAGCAACAAGTGGGTGCGCGAGGCGTTTGCGGTTCCCCCGAAGTCGATGAAGGAAGTGGCCGACCGGTACGGTAAGTTGCTGGCCGATGTGGATCGCCAGTGGAAAGAAGCCAGCGCCGCGGGCGCGAAGCAATTAGCGAACCCCGACGCCGAGGAGTTACGCAGGGTGCTCTATGGCCCCGTTGCGCCGGCCGACGCTCCGCTCGCCCTCGACTGGGGCTTCCTGTCGCTCTTCCCGGACCGGGCCACGCAAGGCGAATATCAGAAGTTGATCCGGGCGGTGGAAGCGTGGAGCGCGAAGGGGCCGCCGCGAGCGATGGTGCTCGCCGATTCGCCCCGGCCTTACGACCCCCGCATCTTCGAGCGCGGCCACCCGGGGCGACCGGGCGAGGCGGTTCCCCGGCAAATTCCGAAGATCGCCAACCCCGGCCGAACGCCGTTTCGCTCCGGCAGCGGCCGCCTCGAACTGGCCCGGCAAATCGCCTCAAAATCGAACCCGCTCACCGCCCGCGTCCTGGTGAATCGGGTCTGGATGCACCACTTCGGTTCGCCGCTCGTGGCGACGCCGAGCGATTTCGGCCTTCGCAGCGACCCGCCGACTCATCCGAGACTCCTCGACTGGCTGGCCGCCGAGTTCATGGAACCGAGCGATCCAGACGCCAAGCCGTGGACCGTGAAGCGGCTTCACAAGCTGATCATGCTGTCCGAAGCGTACCGGCAGCGAAGCGTGGACCGCGAAGCGGGGCGGGCCGCCGATTCCGAGAATCGCTTGCTGTGGAGACAGAATCGCCGGCGGCTGGAATTCGAAGCGCTGCACGATTCCCTGCTCGCGGTTTCGGGCAGCCTGAAGAACGAACTGGGCGGCAAGCCGGTGCCACTGCCGTCGGCCAACCGCCGGGCCGTCTACGGTTACGTTGACCGTCTCGAATTCCCGAGCCTGCTCACCACCTTCGATGTGCCTAATCCGGCTGGGTTGTCCCCCCAGCGGACAGCGACGACGGTCGCTCCGCAGGCACTCTTCCTGATGAACGGCCCCTTCGCCCGCACCGCGGCGAAGAAGCTACTGGCGTTGCCGGACGTTCAGAAAAAGAAGAACGTCGATGAAAAGTTGGAGACGGTGTTCTTGCGGGTGCTGGGGCGGAAACCCACCGCCGACGAGCGGAAACTTGCCAGGGCACTCCTGGGGAAGGGGCCGAAAGCGGAACGCTGGACGGACCTCGTCCACGGGTTGCTGATGACCAACGAGTTTGCTTTCGTGGACTGACCTGGCGAGCCGGGAGCGCGAGCGAGCGGCCCCGAGTGCGCCCGGTCGATGCGCGGAGTCACTTCTTCTTCGGTGGTTCCTTCTTCTTCTCGATGTAATCGCTGCGGTCGCGGGTCAGTCGCTCCACTTCGAGTTCGCCCAAGATAAACGGCTCCGCGTTCGGGACGGCTTCCTTGGCGTAGCGCTTCTTGGTCGGCGGGCCTTCCACCGAGCCGCCGATCAACAACACGTGCTTCTGGCCGCCGCGGTAGGTAAGAGTGATCGTCGTGCTGGGCTTTTCGAGCCCACCGTCCTTGAAGTCGGCGCCGACCCAGCGATCGGCCTTGAGCGCCCCCAGCGTCGTCAACAGTTCGCTCACCGCCTTCGGGTCAATGATGTCTTTTGGCGCTGCCGGGTCTTCCCACCCGGCGGCCTTACGGACGAACTTGAGTTTCTTGCCGCCGCGCTCCACCTCGATCGATTCGACCTTCGCCTCGTCGATGTCCCAGACTTTACGCCCCTTGTACTCGGCCAGCACTTTTTTCGAATTCTCGTCCGTGAGCACCGCGACGGCGTCCGACTTGGCGAGCTTGGCAAAGGCCTTGCCATCCGGTTCCTTGGAACCGACGGCGAGCGAAAGCAGTTCCTTGTTGCCCGCGAAGGCGGTCCACCGGGTTTGCGGCGGGTCGAGACCGAACTTCTTCAAGTCGGCGGGCGAGGCGTTCTCGGCCGCGAAATGGTCGGCCCGCAGCCGGCCGAGCGACGCGGCAAACTCCTCGACGATGGCGGAATCGACCGCGGCTTCCTTCGGCGCCGTTTGCTTCCACGTGCCGCCCGTCTTGGCATAGGTGATGCTTTTGCCGCCGCGTACGAGAACGAGCTTGTCCGCGCCGGAGAAGTCGGAGAGGGTGCGGCTGCGGAAACCGCCTTCCGGCGCCGCCGCCTTGATGACCGACGAGTCGACGGCCGCGACCCGCGACCACCCTTCCATGCGGGCCGGGATCGTCGGCGATTCCATCGTCGCTCCGACCGCCACGGCCACGAGCGCCGACGTGGCGCTGGCGATTGCCGGCCACGGGCCCAGTTTCGGTTGCCCGAAGTTCAGCACGATCGACCGCGCCTCGGCCCCTTTCCCCTTCCCTTTCACAATGAGCGAGATAATCGCGCCGCTCTCGGGATCGCCCATCGCATCCATCCCCGAGCCGCGCAGTGACGCCAGCTTGTCGAGCAAATCGCTGACCAGCGATCCTTCGGCCGGAATGGAACCTGCCGGCGATTCGATCGACCACTTGTCCCCCTCGCGGATCAACTTCACCCGCGGCTTGCCGGGGAACGCAATGGACAGTTCCTGCACGTCCTCGGTTTTCAGGTGCACGAGTTGCAAATCGCGAAGCTCATCCGGCTTGACGAACAGCTCGGCGAACCTGTCCGCCTTCAGGATGAACGCCTGCGGATTCTCGGCGAGCTTCGCGAAGCGGTATTCGTCGACCACCGTGCGCGTGGACGGAATCGGCGGCAGGCCGGGCATCGGCGGCGGCGCCGTCGTCGCCACTTCCCGCTTCACGGTCTTCGACACCGCGCCGATCAACAGCGTTACTTTCGAGCCGTCGGCCAGCGTCACGGTCAAGGTATGTTCCGGCTTGTCGAACTCCGCTTTCTTGGCGTCGGTTGCGAACTCATCGACCCAGAGATCGGGAATGGTGGTGAGGATCTTTTCGAGCTTGTCGGCGTTGACGCGATCGCGGCGCGGCATCTCGATTTCCCAGGCATCGGCGATGTCCTGCGGTTGCACGGCCGGTTCGCTTCCCTTCTCCGCCGTCGGTTGCGGGAAGGAGCCGGTTCGCCGCAAAGTGAACGCATCGGCCGGATTCAAGGATGAGACGGCGATGGCCGAAACTTTGTCGGTGAGGATGGCGACGGTCGTCGCGCCGGCGCTCGGCGGGCCGAAGGGGTTCCCCGGCGTACTCGAGGCAATCTTGACCCGCTCGGCTTCGGGGAAGAGTTGCCGGCGGCGATAGGTGTCCGGCGAGCGCCGCAATATGGGCACGACGTCCGGGCCGAGCCGCAGCAATTCGGGATTGTCGTTGATGCGGAGATAGGCCGAGCGAGTGAACGGCGACTCGCTTTCGGCGAGGCTCGGTTCGCCGAACGTCAGCGTGTAGACGGTGCTGTCCGCCGTGACGCGGACGACGAGCGGTTTCTGGGCGGCGGCCAGGCCATATTGTTCCAGGTCGATCCCTTCGCCTAACGGAATGGCCTGGAAACGCGTGTGCAAGTTGGCGATGAGATCGACGAGTTCGGCGACCTCGTGCTTGCGGAGCGGCCAGTTGCCGGGGAGTTTCCAGCCGACTTCGCCGGCGGTCTTTTCGAGAACGAGTTCGGAGCCCGGCTCGCCGGCGATCTCGATGCGAGTAATCTTGCCGAGTTTGAAGTGCTCGTCAATCGCGGTTGCGCTCGGCGACGGCGGCGCGGCGGCGTTGTGCGCGGGCAACCCGATGGATGGGCCCCATTCGTCGCCCTTCCAAAGCCAGAGCCCGGCTGCCGCTGCGACAATCACCAGGAGTAAAGTCGTTTTCATAGTAATGAGTGATGAGTGATGAGTGATGAAGGTGGAACGTCATGCTCCATCACGTCGCCGTTCCACCGAACGCCGAAGTCCGCCAATGATCCGTCCTGTTTCTTCCGCGAGTGACATCAATGCCTGGAAATCCTCTTCCGTGAGGTACTTGACATCGAGGGCCGCGTAAAGTTGGGAGCGCACTTCCGCGCACGAGGCCTTGGCGATACAGAGAAACTGATGAAACTCACCGGGTTTTCCCCGTTCGAATCCTTCGGCGATGTTCGACATGATGGAAATACTGGCGCGGCGAATCTGATTCAGTAGTGCAAAATCTTTGGCAAAGGGGGCAGCGCTTGTCGTGCGATAAATCGATGAGTTCAAGAGCCGGGCCTTTTGCCAAGCAATGAGATCTTCAAATCGCTTGATCTCTGCGTTCATGAGCCTGTCCCCTTGGGATGCCGCCGCCTCCTGATCGCTGATTACTCGCATTGCATCTCCTCATCACTCATCACTCATTACTCATCACTCTTTACCGGCGGAACATCACGGCGAACAGGCCCACGACCACTACGGCCAGCGGCATCAACGCGGCCGTGCTCCAACGCCACAAGATCAGATCGCGCGGCGAGAGTTCCACCCGGGGGTACGACCACGCCTGCTCCGGCTCCTTCGGTAGCCGATCGGGGCGCTTGAGCAGCCAGTTGACGCTGTCCAACAGCAATTTTTCTTGCACCGGCTTGAGGTCCGTGCCAACGAAGACAGCCCCGCTGCCGATCACCACGAGTCGTTCGTTCGGAATAACCGGCTTCGGCTGGTCGAACCACTTGCTCGGCAAACGGCCGTCGATGGCCACGGCGACAGGGAACGGCCCACGCCGCTCCTCCGCATGCGTTCCCTTTTTCTTGTCGCCTTCCTTGGTCGGTTCGAACTTGGGAACGTAAGTCGAGCGGCCGGCGAAATCGCGCTGACTCAGCGGCTGGCTCTCGTTCCACGAATCGGGCCCTGTGAAGGCGAACTCCGCGATAAACGGCAGTTTCTTTTGCTCGTCCGGCTGAACGTAGACGGGTCGGAGTGCGCGGAGCCGCAGTTCGAAGTTCCGATCGAAGCTGCGGCTGGAGAGCCGCATGGCCGCGCCGATGGGGTTCGGCGCTTTCGGCTCGGCCGCCGCACCGTCGAGCGATTTGTCGAGTTCCGCGTCGGTGAACGACAGCGGCGCGACCTCGACTTTCGCGGCCGCGCCGAACTTGCTCGCGATTCCCTGGGCCGCCAGCCCCCGCATCTCGGCATCGTAGATGACGGCGTCGCCGCCGAGCTCCACCCCGCGATCGGCGAGCAGTTTCTCGAAGCCGTCGTCCTCATCGTCTTTCGTCGGTATCGCCGGGTTGTTCGAGGCCGCGGTGGGGCCGAGCAGAGCGAGTACCGGCCGCCCCGATTTCATGTAGTCGCGAATCACCGCGATCTGATCCTTATCGAGCTTGTGCAACCGCGAACTGATCGCGGAACTTTCCACGACATCGAAAATCGTGAACCGGGGAATAATCAACAGGTCGACGTCGGCGAGAAGCCGGGTGAGCTTGGCCTTCACGTCGGTGCCGCGCCGGTCTTGCACCACGCGTTCGTCCTTGAGGGCGGCATTGAGCCGGTCTTCGACGGCTCGGCGCTCTTTCTCCGCCGCTTCAATCTGCTGTTCGGAGAGCGCTCGCTGAGCTTCGAGCTTGGGGATCAACTCCTTCTTGAATTCCGCCTCGGTGTCCTTGCTGAGTTTGTCCTGCCAGCGTCGGAACACGTCGATCACTTCCAGCCACGAGCGATTCTTGGCGGCGTTGAAGAGCCGGTTATAAAAGAGCGAGCGTTCGTTGACCGCGCTCGATGCGAGCTTCTTTTCGAGCACTTCCTTGATTTGGGCGAGTTCCGCGACTTCCTGCCGGGTGACGATCACCTTGATCTCGGCCACTTCGAGGTCGCCTTCGATCTCTTCGATTTTGCTTTCCTCGTGGGTGTAGGCGGCCGGCTGTTGATCGCCATTCCAGGTCTTAAGAACGATTTCGGTGACCTCGAAGCCGTGTTGCGTGAGAACGGCTTTGAGGCCGCTGTGCGTGAGTTCGCCGTATTCGCCCTCGATGCCGAGAACCCGATTGATGACGGCCAGTGCGATCTTCGGGCGGCGTTCCTGCACCGCCAGGACGCGGCGGGCGAATTTCTCAATGCTCTGCGGCAACAGCACCAAATTGCCGCGGCCGTCGTTGGCCTGCCGCGACGCGGTACGGTCCAACTGCAGGAATTCGTTGAAGCCAAGCCGCTGCACTTTGTGCTGGGCCGCGAAGAGGATGCTGTTCTCCGGCGCCGCGTCGATGGCCGCTTTCAGTTCCGGCTTATTCTCCGTCAAGGCCGCGACCTGGGCGTCGTAGCCGAGTTGCTCGGTGTCGAGCACGACGACATTGAAGCGCGGGCCGAACTCGCGGAACTCATCGACCAGATCCTTCACCTTTTCGGTGACTTTGGCTTCCGAGGCCGAGATATACGTATCGCGCATTTCCGAGGCGGCGCCGAACGTCCGGTGTTTTTGCAGCACGACGATGGTGGTCGGTTCATCGGGGCGCAGTTTCCGCAACTCGTTCGACAGGTCCGCCGGCAGCGTGAATTGATGATCGCGGGTCAGGTCCTCGCGGTCGTAATGGTGGAAGGAATACGCATTGACGAAGACGAGCAGGGCGATGGCGGCGGCGACGGCGATGATCTCGGCGGCGCCGACGGCGGTTCGCCGCGACGCGGCCAGGAAGAGCCCGCCGAGCAGTTCGAATACAAGTGCCAGGGCCACCGCCGCCAAGCCGATCAGCAGAATCAGCGAGGAAACGTGGGCGAAATCGTGCGTATCGCTCGTCAGCGCCGCCTTCCAGACAGCCTGGCTCGTGTCGCGCAGCGCCGGCCACGTCTTGGGCCACTCGAACACGGTCGACGCCAGCACGAGGCCGATGGCCGCGGCAAAGAGGCCCAGGAGACCAATGCCGCGGATCAGGAAGCGGAGGCGATTGCCGAGCGTCTTGCGATGGCGAGTATCGGCCATGGAAGCCACCTTTATCGGAATCCAGCCCACGGACGGCCGTCCGCGGGCTTTTGGCTAGCGGAGTCGCCGCGCGACCAAACTGCGCGCCGTCAAGAACAGACAGAATAGCGTCACAGTGACGTAGAGAACGAGCGGCCGACTGTCGATGATGCCGCGAGTGAAATCGCGGCGGAAGTGTTCCGGCACGCTCAGGAAATAAACCCACTGATATTCCGTCGAACCGGAATCGAACCACCACCGCAGCAGCGACGGCAGCACGAACAGTAATCCCAACAAAAGCGACAGCATCCACGCCACTAACTGACTTTTCACCAGGCTGGAAACGAACAGCCCGAGCGCGAGAAACATGGCGCCTGCGAGAATCACGCCGATGTACGATGTCAGTGCGGGATAGGGATCGATGCCCGATGTCAGTTCGACTAACTTCTCGGCATCGTTCGTGGAATGCAAGTATCCGCCGACGCCGGCGGCGATCGCGCCGAGCAGGATGAGCAGCGTGGCGAACCAGCCGTTGCCGCCGAGGACCAACGCGATGAGCCCTAGCAGCGCGAAGCCGAGCCCGGCGATGAGCATGATGCTGAACGGCGTGAAGGCCGGATGCCAGTCCGCATGCAGATCGAGCAGGATCGGCAAGTAAGCGAGCGTCGGCAGCCACAGGATGACGTAAAACGCGAAGCAGGCGGCGAACTTGGCAAAGACGACTTGCCAGTCGCGGATGGGGGCCGTCAGGAGCATTTCCAACGTGCCGGCGCCGCGCTCTTCGGCCAGCAAGCGCATCGTGATGATGCCGGTGACGGCGGGGAAGAGCCCCCAGAAGAGGACGCCGGCGGTTTGCGCCGGGCCGGCGATCTCCGAGCCGCCGAGCAGCACTTGCATCGGGTATTCGACCCCCAGCGGCCCGCGCTCGGTCAACAGCGATAGCGCCAGATTGAACTGCAAGCCGGTGAGGACGAGGAAGGCGAACATCGCCACGTAGCCGATCGGGCTCGTGAAGTACGCGGCAAGTTCGCGGCGAAAAAGACTCGCGGTGGCACGCATGGTTGTTATCAGTTATTGTTATTGGTTATTGGTTATTTGTCATTCCTAATAACAAATAACCAATAACCAATAACCAATAACTAAATCCCTTCCTGACCGGTGAGGCGGACGAAGATATCTTCGAGGCTCTGATTGTTATGGCGTTGGCGGACCGCCGTCAGTGAGCCGTCTTCCACCACTTTACCCTGATAAATGATGATGACCGAATCGCAGGTCATCTCTACTTCGCTGAGAATGTGGGTGGAGAGCAGCATGGTATGCTGGCGGCCGAGTTCGCGGAGCAGCAGTCGGGTCTCGCGAATCTGCGTCGGGTCGAGGCCGGCGGTCGGTTCGTCGAGGATCAATACCGGCGGGTCGGCGAGCAGGGCGTCGGCGAGGCCGACCCGTTGCCGGTAACCTTTCGAAAGCGTGCCGATCGGTTGCCGCCGCACGTCGTTGACCCAGCAGCGTTCGAGCACGTAGCCAATCCGCTGCTTGCGGGCCGAGCGTGAGAGCCCCTTCAACCCGCCGCGGAACCAGAGGTATTCGTCCACGCGCATGTCGGCATAGAGCGGACAGCTTTCGGGCATGTAGCCGATGCGGCGGCGCGCCTCGATTGGGTCCCAGAACACATCCTTGCCGTCGATGGTCGCCTTGCCGGTGGACGCGGTCAGGTAGCCGGCAAGAATGCGCATGGTCGTGGACTTCCCGGCCCCGTTGGGACCGAGGAATCCGACCACTTGTCCTTTATCGACGCGGAACGAAACGTCGCGAACGGCGGGATATTCGCCGTAGTATTTGGTCAAGTGCTCGACGGCGATCATGAAGTCGATCCCAATGTACGGCCCGGCATTATAATTGGTACTGTTCGTTTAAGTGGATGCGTGCGCCGCGGCAAGGGGCGGGAGCTGGGCAAGAACGCCCGGGCTGGGTGGCACCGGCTTCCAGCCGGTGTGTCTTGACTCGCACCGGCTGGAAGACGGTGCCACCCAGATTCGAGCTTGCTATTTCTTTGCGACCGTAACAAAGAACGCGCCGCACAGGTTCTTGCCGTCAGCGTCGGCGAACCATGCCTTCAAGATGGTCCTGCCCGCCGGCAACTTCACGGTCAACTTGCTTCCCGTCTGCTTCGGGTCGGCCGCCGTAGCAGCGCTGACATTGGCAATGTCAATCTTCGCGGCGGCGATGGTCGGGAAGCCGCGCGTCACTTGCTTCGGGCCGGCCGGCGACTTCGCTGAAGGCAGATACTTCTCACCCAGGGCCGCCTTGGTCTGCTCCGGCCACCGGCGCAGCGTGAACTCATACTCCCCGGCTTCCTCGACCAAAATGTGCCACTTCCCGCCGGTCGGCCCGCCGACGGCTTCGCGAACGTAGCCGCTGTTGTCCGCGTAAATCCCTTCCCAGTCGCCGCTCGTCAGTTCCACTACCGGTTGCTGCTTCGCGCCAATGCTGATCGCCACGAAGTCGTCGATGATCGGTTGCAGGCCCGCCCACCACGTCTCGTAGTACTCGCGCATGGCTTTCATCACATCGGCGTGCTCTGCGGCCACGTTGTTCGCCTGTGCCCGGTCTGCCGCGACGTCGTAAAGCTCCGAACCCTTCACAAGCCGCCACTGCTTCCAGATGATGCACGCCTCGAACTTCTTGGGAATCTGCCCGTACTGCACGACCAGCTTGCGATCGGGAAGTTCAGTTTGTTTGCCGCGAAGGAGGCGGGCAAGATTCACGCCGCGATAGAGATTATCGGCCGCGGGCCGCTGCGGTTCGGCGACGCCGCAAAGCGAGCAGAGCGTCGGGAACAGGTCGGTGTTCTGCGTGGGAACCGCGATGTCCCGCGCTTCGCCGAGTTCGCCGTTCGGCCAGCGAATCCAGCACGGCACGCGATGGCCGCCTTCGTAATAAGTCGTCTTGCCCGCACGAAGCCCCGCGTTGAACGTCTTGACCCCGGCCGTGCCGCCGTTGTCCGTCATGAAGATCACGATGGTGTTGTCGCGAAGTTTCTCGTCCGTCAGAAACTTCTCGAGATCGCCGAACCGCCGGTCGATGTGGGCGATCATGCCGAAGAAGCCGGCCGGCCCCTTGCCGCGATACGGCTTGACGTACTCCTCGGCGTCGAGGCACGGCGCGTGCGGAGCGTTGGTCGGCAGGTAACAGAAGAACGGTTCGTTCTTGTCGCGGCATTCCTTCATCCAGGCCAGGGCCGAATCGAACCAGAAATCGGTGCAGTGGCCCTTGTAGCGCTTCTCGATGCCGTTGTGAAAGAAGCGGCCATCGGTGAGCGGCCAATCGAATTCCGGCGTGGAATTCAGCTGGCCCCAGCCGAGGTGATATTTCGCTTCCTGGAAGCCGCGATCGATAGGGCGGTGCGGGTATGAGTCGCCGAGGTGCCACTTGCCGAAGAGGCCGGTCTTGTAGCCGGCCTTGGCGAATGTTGCCGGGAGCGTGGGAAGGCCGGGACGAAGGAAGGTACGGCCCGCGGTGACGGAAGTCGCGCCGTTTCGCAGGGCCGCCAGGCCGGTGAGCAGTTGCCCGCGCGTCGGGCTGCACATCGGGCAAACGTGGAAGTCCGTGAGCCGCACCGCGCCCCGAGCGAAGGCATCCAGGTTCGGAGTCTTCAGGACCGGATTGCCCATGAACGAGAAGTCGCCGAGCCCCTGGTCGTCCGTCATAACGATGAGAACATTGGGACGCGAAGGTGCATCCGCGGCTCGAACAAATGCGGGAATTCCGAGCAGGGCCAGGACGATCGCGAAGCGGAACATGGGATCGCCTCCAGGTGAAACGTGAACGGGCGAGCCGGGAGCGTCGGCGACCGGAGTGTTTTATCACTTCTTCTCGAGTTCGTGCCAGAGGCGGTCAGCGTCGCGGTGCGACTGGCCCCAACTTCGCCACGTCTCGACATCGGGCATGGTTTTGGCGTCGAGCATGCCGAGCAACCGGCTCAGTTCCGAAACGCGGGCGTCGGCGAAGGCCTTGGCCTTGGCGCGGTTCGCTGTGAGTTCCGGTGGGCCGGGGATTGGCTCCAGCCGCTTCGACGCCTCGACGGCCTTTGCCCACAAAGCGGCCACCTCGCCGCGCACGGCAGCCAGCCGCTGCGGCGTTCGCTTCGATGGCGTCACCATCAGCAAGTAGCGGGCATCGTTGACCACGGGCGTCACGGCCGCGGGGTTCAGTGCCAAGACGAGCGGAGTGGGGTCGGCATCGCGCGGTTGTCGCAAACGTTCCCACGCGGGACTGCTTAGCATCGCCCGGTGCAAGCCGCCGAGACAGAGCGCCGGCACGAGCAGGCTGATCGTCGCCGCGAACGCCCATTCAGCGCGACCGGTGAAGCGAGCCGCGTATAGCAGCAGCGCCGTGGCAAACCCCGCGATCGCCCCGCCCAGGTGCGCTTGCCAGCCGACGCCGGGCAACAGGCTCACGCCGATTCCCAGGGCGAATCCGAACGTCAACCGCCGGGCGAGTTCGCGCGCCACATCGCGGCGCAACCGCCGGCGAATGACCAGCATCCATGCGGCAATGGAAGTGGCCAGCCCCCAGATCGCTCCCGAGGCGCCGACGAGAATCGCCGCGGGCGCAAGCGCCATCGTCAGGCAACTTCCCGCGAATCCCGCGGCGGCGTAAATGACGAACACCCGCCAGCGGCCCCACAGCACCTCGGCCAGCGCCCCGACCATCCCCAAATTGACCATGTTGAGCATGAGATGCCAAATGGAACCGTGAACGAAGCAACAGGTGGCGAGACGCCACCATTCGCCGCGCAGGAGGCCGGCTGCGGAAACTGCGCCCAGGCGCGTGAAGGTATCGAGGTCGCCGTGGAGCAGGAAGTGCTTGAGGGAAACGCCGGCCCGCACCGCCAGTATCGCCCCAATCATGTACCAGAGGACATTGGCGAGTAGCAGCGCCGGGGCCACGATCGGCGTGCGGAACTGAACGAGTTCGACGGCGCGCGGCTCAGGCTTCGTCGGCGCTGGGATTGGGGCAACCGCGGGTTGTTCGCGCGGGCCACTGAGAAGAGCCGCCTTGCCATCCGGCGTTATGGCGTACCCTTGCCCGCGGCCGCGAACCCAGTCGACGATGCGGATTAACTCCGCTCCTCGCAGTTCGCCCAACGGTTCGTCGAGGGAGTCGCGGGAAATGCCGGCCGCGGCCGAGAATTGAGACGGATACCACGCCGAGGCAGTGCTGGCGGCGATCCAGCCGAGAACCTGTTGGGGCGTCGGGCGATCGGCCGGGCTCGCTTCGCCATCCGTTGACATGCGAGCATTATAAGAAGGATGGAAGTGCCTTTAGTTTGGTGGCACAGGCATTCCTGCCTGTGCAGCGAAAACCGCACAGGCAAGAATGCCTGTGCCACCAGGAAATCACTTCTTGCGGACCAGCTTCATCTGGCCGCAGTGGTTCTCGGCCGGCTTACCGTCCACCCAGGCAACGCCCGCCAGTTCGATGTGGTCGTCGTCCACGAACGTTAGCGTCGCCTCGTGCATGTGCATGTCCTTGTTCGGGTCGAAGTTCGTTCCGCCGGCGAAGGCGAAGCGGATCGAGTTCTTCGGCGAAGCCGGGTCGGCCTTCATCCGCGGCTGATTGCCGAGCGAACAGTAATGCGTCATGACGAGGTCGCCTTTATCGAGATGGTAAACGGAGACCATCTCCTGCGGCTGGCCGGGGAAGATCGTTTCGTGAACCGTCGAGCCGGCCGCCGTCACCTTGATGACCGACACCACCTTGGCGGTGGGCTTGCCGTCCTTGTCGGCCTCGACCCAGGTGCCGGCCAACTTCTTCATCCGGTCGAGCCCGGCCTTGCCGGTGAGAGCGGGCTCGTCGCCGCGGCTGCTCGCCGAGAATGCCACCAGCATCACTGCCGCCTTGAGTAATTGTCGCAACATGTCGAACTCCCATGAAAAGTGGAAAGAAACAGGAACCGTGATTTACTGGGCCGATCCGGGAACCATGACCATCCAGGCGAGGCCGAAGCGGTCGGTCACCATGCCGTAGCAGGGCGACCAGAATGTCTTGGTGAGGGGCATTTGCACGGTGCCGCCGGCAGCGAGGGCATCGAAGGCGCGCCGCGCTTCGGCTTCATCCGCGACGCCGAGGTTCAGCCGGAAGCCCTCGAACTTGCCCTTATCGTCACAGCCATCGGAGGCCATGAGAAGGACGCCGCGGATGCGGAACGACGCGTGCATCACTTTGCGTTCGAAGCCGGCTTGCAGCATTCCCGGCGGCGTCGCCTGCGGGCTCTCGTCGAAGCGCATCAGCATTTCGACTTCGGCGCCGAGGGCGGTGCGATAGAAGTTCAGGGCTTCCTCGCAGCGGCCGGCGAAGTTCAGGTACGGGGTGATCGTGCTCATCTGCTTCTCCAGGATTCAGGATTCAGGATTCAGGAGTGATTTAGTTCCGCACCTTCGCAAGATCGAACAGTTTGCGGACCTCGACCGAGCCGCGGTGAGACGCGGGGAACTCGGCGGCGACCTGCGTTGCTGCTTCGAGCGATTCGGCCAGGATCAAGAAGAAGCCACCCAAGACTTCGTGCGTTTCGGCGAAGGGGCCATCGGTGATCTGCCGCTTGCCGCCGCGGACGCGGACGCTGGTGGCCGTGGAAACGGGATGCAGCGGCGCGGCATTCAGATAGCGGCCGGCGGCATCGAGTCGCCGGGCCAGTTCCAGAGCCTTGTGCTGACCCTCCGGGCCGCACTCCTTGCTGCCTTCCGGATTCACATAACCGAGCAAGATGTACGGCTCGAGCCCAGAATCCGACGCGCCGAGCGGAATGGGCCGCCCGTTCGGCAGGCCGTCCAGAGTCGCGACTGGGCGAATCTCCGCGGTCCCCCTCAGTGCGGGCGGAAGCTTGCCGGCGACCGCGATCGCCTCGTCCAGGTCCGCGAGTTCCAGCAGGAAGAAGCCGCCGAGCTGCTCCCTCGTCTCGGCGAACGGCCCGTCGGTGACGAGTGCCTTGCCGCCGCGGACCCGCACCGTGGCCGCCGTCGAGACCGGTTCCAGAGGCGACACCGCCAGCAGTTTCTTTCGCGCCGCCAGGTCATCGCACACCTTCAGCGATTGCGTCATGCATTCCTGCCGCTCTTCGGGGGTCCAGCTTCCCTCGGCACCGTACATCAGCATCATGTATTTCATCGCATCTCTCCGGATTGGAAGGAATTCGCGTCTTTCACCGAGTAGTCGAACGGCCCGCCGGCAAATCGACAGGAACCCCAAAAAATGTTGAGCCGCGTCGCGGAATCCGCGGAGCGGGTGAGCAGCTGGAAAGTGGGTCGTCTTTTATCCGCCTGCCGCCCCGAGGTCGGAGCCCGTTGGTCCCTATCTCGCCACCGATTGCCCGGCCATAAAAGGCCGAATCCAACTGCGGAAATCCTCGATCTTTCGCGGCAATAAAGTTTGGAGGCCGCTTTTCTTTTTTCGACGCCGCCGCGCATTCGCCGTAAGTGCCACGAGCAGTTGGCTTTTCGCGGCTGTTTTTCGCCTGGCGCGGCCCGGCCGCGCGGCCACCATTTCCGCTTCCATTCTGACGCAACCGGCGGTTCCGCAATGACTTCCGCCATGAACCGATCGAGGCCACAGGCGGCCAAAAACCGGCCTTTGGAGTGATTCGCTTGCATTCGGCGCTGGCAGTGAGTCGCTTGCATCCGGCCTTTTGAGTGAGTCGCTTGCATGATGAATGCTCCTTCGGGGAAATCGAGCCGAAACAAGCGTAACATCCCCGGAAGAATTGTCAGCCGAGAGTGCGCGGTAAGGCCAAAGCCCTTCCGATTGGCTCGCGCACTGAACACCCTCGACGGCCCAAGGCTGAGCCTCGTTGGCATTACGCACACTAGAGACGCTCAGCCCCGCGGAGCGCAGCGCTTTCCCTCACAATTCCGCGAGTCGTTTCATCAAAAAGCGGCGTTCCGGTTCTTGCCGCGTTAATTCCAGAGCGCGCTCGTAGGCGGCCCGGGATTCGCCGCGGCGGTCCATCCGGCGGAGCAAATCGGCGCGGGCCGCATGCAGCAGGTGATACTCGGCCAGGTCGCCGCGCGCGAGGATGCGCTCGATGAGTGCGAGTCCAGCCGCGGGGCCATCGCGCATCGCCACGGCGACCGCCCGGTTCAGTTCCACCACGGGAGATGGATTGGCGGCCAGCAATGCGTCGTACAGGGAAGCGATCTGCCGCCAGTCGGTGGCCGCGGCCGTCGCTGATTCCGAATGGACCGCGGCAATCGCTGCCTGCAATGTGTAGCCGCCCGGCGAACCGGCGCCAATCGCCCGCGCGGCCAGCGACCTTCCTTCGGCAATTCGCTCGGCATCCCAAAGCGATCGATCTTGATCTTCCAGAAGCACGATGTCGCCAGCGGCCGTCGCCCGGGCCTGGCGACGCGATTCCTGGAGCAGCATCAGCGCTAACAGACCAATCGCTTCTGGGTCGGGTTGCAACTCCACGAGCAGGCGGCCGAGGCGAATGGCTTCGCCAGAGAGATCGGCGCGGGTCAGTGCGTCGCCGGCCGTCGCGGAATAGCCTTCGTTAAACACGAGGTAAACGACGGCGAGAACGGATTCGAGGCGTTCGGGAAGTTCGTCGGCCGACGGGAGGGAAAAAGCGATCCCGGCGTCGCGAATCTTGGCCTTTCCGCGAACGATCCGCTGGGCCATCGTCGATGGCGAAGTCAAAAATGCCCCGGCGATCTCTTCGGTCGTCAGTCCGCACACTTCGCGCAGAGTCAGCGGAACCTGCACGCTGCGATCGATGGCCGGATGGCAGCAAGTGAAGACGAGCCGCAATCGATCATCCTCGATTTCGCGGTCGGCCCGGGCGTCGTTGGCCTGGGCGATTTCGGCGAGACGGTTCGCCAGTTCGGGCTGGCGGGCATCGAAGCGGCCGCGGCGGCGGATGGCGTCGATCGCCTTGAACCGACCCGTTGAAACGAGCCAGGCCCGCGGGTTATCCGGAATGCCCTCGGCCTGCCAGCGCTCGAGCGCCTCGGCGAACGCCTCGTGCATCGCTTCTTCGGCCAGATCGAAATCGCGGACCAGGCGCACGAGTGTGGAGAAGACCCGCCGCGAATCGGCGCGATAGGTCTCTTCGATCAGCGCCCGAATGTCGGCGGCATTCTCTGACACGAGAATCATCCGATAGCTATAGGTGTCCGACCGCGGCGAATGAAAGTCTATTGGCCGACGCGGCGAAAGAAATGTCAGTTAGTACACGAATGAACAGTAAAACTGTTGAAGCCCGAGATTGTCGGGCACAGCCCGACCTACAAGGCCGCTCCGTAGGTCGGGCTGTGCCCGACACCGACAACTATTGCTTCTCCGCCTTCTTGGCGAACATCACGACGTGCTGCCAGCGCAGGCTGTGCGTTTTCTGATGCTCCAGTTCCGGGAAAGCGGCCAGTTCCTTGAGCACCTGGCGTTCGCTCATCTTGTGCAGCGGCAAGATCGCCACTTTCTCGTCTTCCGCCTTGAATTCCACGAACGCGATCCGGCCGCCGGGCTTCAAGGCATCGACCATCTTCGCGGTCATTTCGTAGGGGAATTCGAACTCGTGGTAAACGTCCACGAGGATGATGAGATCGACGCCCGCGGCCGGCAACTTCGGGTCCTTGTTCGTTCCCTGTACGGTTTCGACGTTCTTCACTTTCTTCTGCTTGGCCTTTTTCTTGATGATGTCGAGCATCTCGGGCTGGATGTCCGAGGCGATGATTTTGCCCTTGTCGCCGACGAGCGGGGCGAGACGGAAACTGTGGTAGCCGCTGCCGGCGCCGATGTCGGCGACGATCATGCCCGGCTTCACGGCCAGCGCCTTGAGCAACTTGGCCGGTTCCTCCTCGCGAACCCGTTCCGGCCGTTCGAGCCAGCTCGCTCCTTGATAGCCCATGACGTGAGCGATCTCGCGGTTCAGGTAGAACTTGCCGATGCCGGTGGGGTCGTGCATCTCCTTGGTTTCGTATTTGGGAGCTTCGCGCTTCGGCGCCTGAGCCACTGCAACGATGCCGGCGAAAAAGAAGGAGACTACGAGGGTGGCACGGACGCAACGCATGAGCTGACTCCAAGGACGCAGGTTCGCTGCGGGCATTTTATCAGTTCGACCGCATTCGCGTTCCAAACTCTCGGCGTCACTTTTGAAAAAGCGGATCACTTTCCTTGACAGGTCGGGGCGTGGAAGTTAAACACGAAGTGTACAAAATTTCACTTATCGTCGCGGCGCGATCGGGACCTTTCCTTTCGCCGGGCGGGGGGTGAGGCCATCCGGGCGCCCGACCCCCCGTCCGGTCTCGTCATTCGCGACGTTCGGGAGAAGCCGATGCCCAAAATCCTCGGCGCCAGCAGCTACACCGAAAACTTCCACGGCTGCAACATCACGGACGAGGAATGGGCGTTCATGAAGGCAATGGAAGCCTACCAGCGGCGCTGGCGGCGCCGCTATCCGTCGTGGCGCGAAGTGCTGTTCGTCTTCGAGTGCCTCGGTTACCGCAGGGTGGCCGAGGCGGTCCCGGTGGCGGAAGCGCCGCCGACGCCGGCCGAGTTGGAATTCGCGGCCACGGCCCGCCGCGCCTGCGGCGCCGAACCCGCATCGCTCCCCGTGTGAGCATTCGATTACTGACCGCCGGGAAAGCAATGACCTCGAGCCAGCCAGCTTTCTGACCCTCTCCCCGCCGGGGAGAGGGTGGTTTGCGAGCGAAGCGAGCAAACCGGGTGAGGGGCTGAATTCAGCAACAAGACCCCTCACCCACCATCTCTCTACCGCGAGATGGCGGCCTCTCCCCAACGGGGAGAGGCATGGGGCTGGTTGGCTCGATGTCATTACTTTTTTGTGCGTCGTTCGCCGCGAGGCGGAGCCGAGCGCTCCCTTGGAGAATGCCATGCGATTTCTCGCCAACATGCTGAAAGCCCTTCGCCCGGCGCCGCCGAAAACAGCGCCGGCGAAAGCGGCCGGTCTGTTCGCCGCGCCCTACGGGCCGCCCGCCGGTTGGTGGCGCGACGACTCCGTCGAGCAACTCCGCAATTACCGCTCGTGGGTTTATGCCGCCGTCAATGCCATCGGCCAGGAGGCCGCCCGCAACCGGCCGTTCCTCTTCACCAGCACCGGCCAGGCCGACCACGAACAAATCCCGCTGCCGCACTCTCATCCGCTGTGCCGCCTTCTCGACAACCCCAACCCGTGGCTGACGCCCTGGGAACTCTGGTATCTCACCGTCGTCTACCTCGAACTCACCGGCAACTGCTTCTGGTATGTCGCCCCGCAATCGCTCGGCGACACTCGCCTCGGCATTCCCGCGGAAATCTGGATCATTCCCACGCCGTGGGTCAAGGTCGTCCCCGATCCGCAGACATATGTGAAGGCTTACCAAGTCTGCGCTCCCGGCGTTCCCGTGGAAACGTTCGGACCAGATGAAATCATCCACTTGAAGTATCCCAACCCGCTCGATCCGCATTACGGGTTGTCGCCGCTGCAAGCGAACGCGCTCACCGTGGACGCCAACACGGAACTGCTCAAGTCGCGCTATCAGACGTTCCAGAGTGGCCCCCGGCCGGGCATCGTGCTGCAATCCGAGCAGACGCTGACGGATCAAACCGTGGCGCGGCTCGAGGACAGGCTGCAAATGAAGTTCGGCGGCCGCGACCAGTGGCATCGGCCGCTGGTTCTGGAACAAGGCCTGAAGGCGAGCCCGTGGACGCTGACGCCGGCCGAGATGGACTTCCTCAATTCTTCCCGGATGACGCGCGACGAGATTCTGGCGGTGTTCCCGTTGATGTGATGGATGGCCTGTTCGACACGCCGTGCGATTTTCGCCACAGCGAATGATGCGAGCGAGCACTTGGCTGCAGCCAGGAAGCAATGAGATTGAGCCAACCAGCCCCACGCCT
>DATNBQ010000399.1:0-9738 GCA_035571955.1 Urbifossiella sp.
ACGAAGTCGTGATCCCCGCCAATTACGGCTTCCACCACGGCACGTGGTACTTGATTGAAGAAGGCGTCCGCGGCGTCGTGATTCCGGAAGCGCCGCTCGTGTACGTTCTGATGGATCGCTCGACCAACTACTATCGGAACATGACGGGGCAATCGCCGCTCATGCCGATGCTGGTAAATCAGGTGATTTGAACCGTTTCGCCGCGCGCGCTCCCCGTTGGGTCGCGGCTAATCGGATCATTCCGATTGCGGAACGGGCCCCAGGCTTCGCCAGACGTACCAGGTGGCGATGCTGCGATGCGGCCGCCACGGTTCGGCGATCGTTTCCAATTCCGTCGGCTTCGGCAGTTCCTTCAAGCCGAACAGCTTTTGCACGCCGACCTTCAGCCCGTAGTCGCCGACGGGGAGCACGTCCGGCCGCGAGATGCCGAACATCAGGATCATGTCGACGGTCCACGGGCCGATGCCCTTGATGGAGACGAGTTGTTCGCGGAGGAGGTCGTCGCTGCGGTCTGCGATGCCGGGGAGGAAGCGGCGATTGGCCTGGACGAATTCGCAGACGGCGCGGAGCGTGCGCCGCTTCGGGCCGGAGACGCCGCACGCCTGGAATTGCTCGTCGGTGAACTGGGCGAGTTTCTTGACGGCGATGGGCGGGCCGCCGACAGCTTCGGTCAGTTTCGCGGAAATGGAAGCCGCGGCCTTGCCCGAAATTTGCTGCGAGATCACACAGCGCACGATCAGCGTGAACGGGTCGTCCGCTCGCGGCGTCAGGGTGCACGGGCCGATCCGGGCGATCAGTTTTTTCATCGTCGGACAGCGGCGAGCCAGGTGCCGCATCGCCGCGGCATGAGCATTGGCAGTCGGCATGACGTTCTCAAATTCTCCATGAAAGGGGCCGCGGCCGCGAAAAAGCACAACAGACGCAAAACAAGAACCTCGATATCTTGGCGACTTGGCGGCTTTGCGTGAGATTCATTTCAGAGATGCCACGCAAAGCCGCCAAGATGTGATTCTTGTGCTTTATTGCGACCTCAATCTTCCCTCGCGGCATCGCGGGCTCGGCTACCTTCCTTCTCAATCGGCCCGTCGCTAGGTTACCATTGACGCGGAAGTTTTCCACGTCGGGAGGCGCCGATGGCTGCGGAGTTCCAACTGACGAGCGAATACGCCCCCGCCGGCGACCAACCCCAAGCCATCGAACAACTCATTGCCGGATTCCATTCGGGAAAGAAGATTCAGGTGCTTCTCGGCGCCACCGGCACCGGCAAAACATTCACCGCCTCGAACGTCATTGCCGCCCTCGGCAAGCCGACACTCGTGCTCGCCCACAACAAGACCCTGGCCGCACAACTCTACAAGGAATTCAAGGGATTCTTCCCGAACAACGCGGTCCACTACTTCGTGAGCTATTACGACTACTACCAGCCCGAAGCGTACATCCCGCAGCGCGACATCTACATCGAAAAAGATTCCTCGATTAACGAGAACATCGATCGGCTGCGGCTGGCGGCCACGAGCGCTCTCGTCAGCCGCGACGACGTCATTATCGTTGCCTCGGTGTCGTGCATTTACGGCCTCGGTTCGCCGTCCGACTACAAGCGGATGATGGTCTACTTGCCGAAGGGCGAAGTGGTCGATCGCGAGAACCTGCTTTATCGCCTCGTGGATATTCAATACAAGCGGAACGACGTGGCCTTCGAGCGCGGCACCTTCCGCGTTCGCGGCGACACCATCGACGTCTGGCCCGCTTCGGAAGAAGCCGCCTATCGCATCGAACTGTTCGGCGACGAGGTCGACGCCCTTTCGGTTATCCACCCGGTCAGCGGCGAGACCATCCAGACGCTCGATGCCCTGTACATTTATCCCGCCAAGCACTTCGTCACGCCGGAGGAGCGCGTTCGCGAGGCCATCAAGGGCATCGACGCGGAACTGACATCGCGATTGGAACAATTCAAAACGGAAGGGAAACTGCTGGAAGCGGAGCGGCTGAAGGCCCGCTGCCGCTACGATCTCGACATGCTCCGCGAGGTCGGCTACTGCTCGGGGATCGAAAACTACTCCCGCTGGTTCTCCGGCCGCAAACCCGGCGAGCCCCCCTACACGCTCATGGACTTCTTCCCCGAAGATTTCCTCGTGGTGATCGACGAATCGCACGTTAGCTTGCCGCAGGTCCGCGGCATGTTCCACGGCGACTTCTCGCGCAAGACCACGCTCGTGGAGCACGGTTTCCGTCTCCCGAGCGCCCTGGACAATCGCCCGCTCCGCTTCGAGGAGTTCGAAGCCAAGTTAAAGACTTGCCTGTGTCTCTCCGCCACACCGGGGCCGTATGAACTGGAGAAAGTCGGCGGCGAGGTGGTCGAACAGGTGATTCGGCCGACGGGCCTCGTCGATCCGGTGATCCACATCAAGCCGGCCCGCGGGCAAGTCGTCGACCTGGCCGAGGAGATCGGCAAGCGCGCCGCCAAGGGCGAACGCACGCTCGTCACCACACTCACCAAACGCATGGCCGAGGATCTGAGCACGTACTTCCGCGACGCGGGAATGAAGTGCGCCTGGCTGCATTCGGAACTCGACGCCATCGAACGCATCACGGTGCTTCGCGAACTGCGCGAAGGACTCTTCGACGTGCTCGTCGGCATCAACCTGCTTCGCGAAGGGCTCGATCTTCCGGAAGTGTCGCTGGTCGCGATCCTCGATGCGGACAAGGAAGGCTTTTTGCGCAGCGCGACCTCATTGATCCAGACAATTGGCCGGGCGGCCCGCAACGTCAACGCCGAGGTAATCCTTTACGCGGATGTCGTGACCGATTCGATGAAGCGAGCGATCGACGAGACGAATCGCCGCCGCGATCTGCAATTGAAGTACAACGCCGAGCATGGGATCACGCCGCGGACCGTGAAGACCGCCATCAAGAACGCGATCGAGGAAGAAATCGCGGCGCACAAACTGGCCCAGGAGGCGGCAACCGGTTCGAGCGTGGCCGCGACGGACGACTACGTGACAATCGAGTTCGTGCAGCAGCTTTACGAGGAGATGCTGGCGGCGGCGAAGGAGCTCGATTTCGAGCGGGCCCAGCGGGTTCGCGACGAGATCGTGAAGCTGGAATCGGAGTTGCGGAAGAAGCACGGCGACGCGGCGCCGCCGAGCGTTCTGGGCGGCAAGGTCGTCGCGCCGAGCTTGCCGGTCCCCAAGAAACGCAAGAAACGCGCATAGCCCGGCGAGCCGAGAGCGTCCGAGACCGGAGTTCCAGTTGAATCACAGGCTCGGGGACCAATTGCCGGGGCCGAGGAACTTTGCAGCCAAACTGCTTAACTCAAGGCCCAAATGCTTGCCGGCTGCCGCCGCTCCACAGTCCGCTGCGTTTGCGTCGCGAAGGAAAGCGAAGAACCGCACTTGGGGTTCGCGCACCCACCCAAACCATCGCGGTCGGCTCTCTTCGACCATCAACCTCGCAAGTATTTCCGCCAACTGATAGCTCAGTTCTTGCACTTTGCCGGGCCGCGAAAACCCTTCACCGCACCAAAATGCATCCAGTCCGTGTTTGCCCCAGTAGCGTTTGTGCAGTCCTGCCATCTCGGTGGTCACGTCCAGTAACGAACGGCCCGTCATGTCGTGCTCGAACATCTGCGCGAGCCCTTCCTCCAGCCAGAGAGGCATCGATTGCTTATGCAAGGAAGCATGTGTCAGTTCATGGGATAGCGTGTTCTCAAGGCTCCACAATTCTCGACCATGAAGCGCGATATGCGGATAGCCTTCACGAATTTGCACACCCACCGAGCCACCACGCTCACCTTCGGGTAAGAAAACGCAAATATACTGAAAGTAATCCTTCGGGTTCCGAAGCTCCACGACTACTTGCTTGCCTCGTCCGTCGAACTCGGCAACACCTTCCAGTGAGGAGAGCAATCGGACCCGGCAGCGCTCGGCGAATTGGAGTAACGAAGTTCCCGTCTCCTCCGGCTGAGAAGCGAGCATAAGGAAATGATCGGACTCAATGACTCCGTATCTCTTGTCGAGTGCCGCGCCGAGTTCAGTTAGCCATTGCCGTGCTGCAACAGTCCAAACGTCCCACTGGGCACCGGGATCGATTTGAGAATCGACCCGCGATTCGATCAGATCCCAGCGAGGCCGCGGCAACCCTTCCTCCCAGTCGAGGGAATCCGTGATGTCGAGTTCCTGTTGACTCATGATGTTTACGCTTGTTTGTGGTTCTTCAGGACACACCTTCGAAGGAGATTCAATTTCGCCTGCAATTCTCAAGAAGTGTAACGGCCAATTTGCGCGCCAGCAATCGTTAATAGGACTCTCGATGCGTAAACTGGCAGGCGCGTCCATCTGTCGTGCGCCGTGAGCCGTTCGATGCCGGGTACCGCGTTTCTCGCACCGATCGCCGGGAGCAAGCTGGTTCGCCGCGCCGCGGATGCCATTCTGCTGCGCTATGCGCACCACCGTGCCGCGGCCCTCGACCGCATGGACGCCGGGCGCATCCAGCACGATTCGTTGCTGAGGCTCGTTCGCCGGGCCCAGCACACGAAGTTCGGCCGCGACCACGACTTCTCTCGCATCAGTTCGGTCGCCGATTACCAGGCCCGCGTCAACGTCCGCGACTACGAATGGTTCTGGAACAACTACTGGAAAGACGCCTACCCGCGGCTCGACGATATCACCTGGCCCGGCAAAATCCCTTACTACGCACTCTCGTCCGGCACCACCAGCGGGGCAACCAAGTACATCCCCGTTTCCCGCGAGATGGTCGCTTCCAACAAGAAGGCGGCCTTCACCACGACGGCACTTTTCCGCCACGCGAACCCCTCGGCGCATCTCTTCACCGGCAAGTTCTTCTTCCTGGGGGGCAGCACCGATCTGCGGAAGCAAGCCGACGGCAGCCTGGCCGGCGACTTGAGCGGCATCGCCGGCCGCGAACTCCTCGAGTTCCTCCGCCCCTACACCTTCCCGCCGGCGGACGCCATGCTCCTCACCGACTGGAAGGAAAAAGTCCGACGCTTCGCCGCGATGTCCGTGAACGAACGGATCACCGCCCTCAGCGGCATCCCCGCCTGGATGATGGTCCTCTTCGACAGCTTGAAGCAGATCACCGGCAAGTCGACGATTGCCGAGATTTGGCCCGACCTGCGGCTCATTGTCCACGGCGGCACCAGCTTCGAGCCGTTCCGCGGCCTCTTCCAGGACGCCATCGGCAGCGACGCCGTGAAGTATTGCGAAGTCTATCCCTGCTCGGAAGGCTTCATCGCCACGGAGGATCCGCGGCATCGTCTGCTCCGCGTCGTGCCGGATCACGGCATCTTCTTCGAATTCATCCCATTCCGGGAGTTCGGCGACGACGGCCAGCTCCACCGCAGCCACCCGACCCGGCACACACTCGCCGACATCGAAATTGGCGTTCAATACGCCGTGCTGCTCACGTCGTGTGCCGGCGTCTGGTCGTACCTCGTCGGCGACACGGTCTGCTTCGAGAGCAAGAACCCACCGCTGTTGCGCTTCACCGGCCGCACCAAGTTCTTCCTCTCGGCGTTCGGCGAACACCTGATCGCGGAGGAAGTGAGCAAGGCCGTGACGCATGCGGCTCGGTTGTGCGGCGTGAACGCCCCGGAGCACCACGTCGGGCCGGTGTTTCCCGCGGACCCGCAGCAACCGGGGCACCACCTTTACTTGATCGAGTTCGTTCCGACCGCCCCCTCGGACCTGGACCGCTTCGCGCGGGAACTCGATGCGGAGCTATCGCGGCTCAACGAGGATTACGCGGCGCACCGCGTCGGCGACCTGGCGATGCTCTTGCCGCGCGTCCGCGCCGTGAGGCCGGGATCGTTCGCGAAATGGATGGAGCAGCGCGGCAAACTCGGCGGCCAGAACAAGGTTCCCACCATGGACAACAGCGGCAACCTGACCCGCGACATCGCCGCCTGGTTCGAAGCGAATGGCTGCTTCTTCGGTTCAACCTCGCTGTGAGTTGTCGGCGGCTCCTGTATACTTCCCACGTGTTGCCGGCCCGTCGGCAAGCTCATCCAATCATTCCATGGACTTCGCTTCCGTTCGCCGCGATTCGCTCGTTCGCTACTTGCGCCGGCACGTCGCGGGCGAAGTTCGCTTCGATGATGCCTCGCGCCGCCTGTACGCCACCGACGCCAGCCATTACCGGGTCCAACCGCTCGGCGTCGTGATTCCCAAGAGCCGCGACGACCTGGCCGTGACGGTGCAAATTGCCGCCGAGCTCGGCGTTCCCATCACGGCTCGTGGCGCCGGCACCAGTCTCTCCGGCCAGGCCATCGGCCCCGGCGTCGTCATCGATTGCTCGAAGTATCTTAACCGCATCGGCCCGGTGGACGTGTCGGGGCATTCAGTGCGCGTGCAACCGGGCGTCGTGCTCGCGCAACTGAACCGCGAACTGGCCACGTATGGATTGATGTTTGGTCCGGAAGTCGCGACGGCCAGCCGCGCCACGCTCGGCGGCATGATCGGCAACAACTCGGCCGGCTCCCGCTCCATCGTCTATGGCCGCACCGTCGATCACGTGCGATCCTTGAGCGCGATTCTCTCCGATGGCACGGCGTGCGAATTCGGTCCGCTCACGGCGGCGGCATACGCGCGGAAGCTGGAACTGCGGAGCCGCGAGGGCGAAGCGTATCGCGCCGCCGATCGCGCCGTCCGCGACAACGCCGCCGAGATTATCGCACGCACCCCGAATATCCAGCGGCACGTCAGCGGCTACAACCTTCTTGGAATCGCGGAACTTGGAACTCGGAACGCGGAACGAAGATCAGCCGAGTTCCCCGTTTCTCGCTCCCTTACCCCTCTGATTGTTGGTTCCGAGGGAACGCTCGCGCTCGTCGCCGAGGCCGAGCTGAACCTGATTCCGCGGCCGAAGCATCGCGGCTTGCTCGTCCCGCAGTTCGCTTCCCTGGCGGCGGCCCTCGACGCGCTGGCCGCTTGCCTGGAACTGGCGCCATCCGCCGTCGAACTGCTCGACCGCATGCTCATCGACCTGGCCCGCGAGCAGCGATCGCTCAAGCACACGATGGCGGCGATCCGCGGCCGGCCCGAAGCCTTGCTCATGGTCGAATTCTGCTCCGACGACGCCGCGGATGTCTCGTACCGCGTGCACGAATTGGAGCGCCGCCTGCGCGGCATCCCTGGCCTCATCGCGACCGTACCCGCCATCGATGCTGCCCTTCGCGAACCGCTCTGGAGTCTGCGCGAATCGGCCTTGCCGCTGCTCTTCGGCATGGTCGGCGATCGCAAGCCGGTGACGTTCGTCGAGGATTGCGCCGTCGATCCCAAACGACTGCCCGAGTTCGCCGCCCGCTTCCGCGATACGCTCCATCGCCACGGCACCGACGGCGCCTTTTACGGCCACGCCTCGGTCGGCTGCCTGCACATCCGCCCCGTCTTGAACCTCCACGACCCCGCCGACGTGGTCAAGATGCGGGCCATTATGAACGACATCACCGATCTCGTTCTGGATTTCGGCGGCAGCCTCAGCGGCGAACACGGCGACGGCATGGTCCGCAGCGAATGGAACCGCAAGATGTTCGGCCCCGCGGTGTACGAAGCCTTCCGCCAGGTGAAGCGCGGCTTCGACCCCGGCAACGTGCTCAACCCCGGCAAGGTCGTCGATGGTCCGGCGATGGAAGAGAACTTCCGCGTGCCGCCCGGCCGGCCGACGCCCGAGGTTCCCACCACCTTCGATTATTCGCCACAGGGCGGCTTCTTCCGCAGCATTGAACTGTGCAACGGCGTCGGCGTCTGCCGCAAGACGCAGGGCGGCGCGATGTGCCCCAGCTACCGCGCCACCCGCGACGAGCGCGACACCACCCGCGCTCGCGCCAATGCCCTTCGCATTTCCTTGGACGGCGGCGTCAAGCCGAAAATGGGCGAACGCTGGGTCGCCGACGTCATGGACCTGTGCCTGTCGTGCAAGGCGTGCAAAAGCGAATGCCCGAGCAACGTGGACATGGCGAAGTTGAAGGCCGAGTTCCTGCACGCGTTTTACGCCTCGCGGATGCGGCCGCTCGGGCATTTGCTGGTCAAGAACATTCACCGGCTATCGCCCTTGGCGGCGAACTTCGCCGAACTCGGGAACTGGTTAGGGCGGCGGCCGTGGGTTCGCCGCATTCTGGAGAGCGTTGCGGGATTCGATCGCCGCCGCAGTTTGCCCGAGATTCACCGCGATCATTTCCGCCGCTGGTTCGGGCGGCGCGGCGTCGACTCGCGGCGAGACAAGCGCGTCGTGCTGCTCGACGATTGCTTCACGACGTTCCAGGAACCGCGGATCGGGCAGGCCGCCGTCGCATTGCTCGAACGGGCCGGATTCCAGGTGGAACTGGCGGGAATTTGCTGCGGCCGAGCGATGATCTCCAAGGGGTTCCTGACGGCGGCCCGCGAGCAAGCTCTGGCCGGCATCGCTCGCCTCGATCGCTTTGCATCGGACGGCGTGCCGATCCTCGGCCTCGAGCCGAGCTGTCTGCTCACTTTGACCGACGAGTGGGTGGAACTGGCGCCGGGGCCGGCCGCCAAACGGATTGCCGCCGCCAGCGAACTCGCCGAAAGCTGGCTGGCTCGACACGCCAGTGACAGTGCCATGTCACTCGGGATTCCGCCTCGAAGCGGCACGGTGCTCTTCCACGGCCACTGCCACCAAAAGGCACTGGTCGGCGTGCAAGGATCGGTGGATGCTTTGAAACTCGCGGCCGGTCTCGAAGTGGATGTACTGGATGCCGGCTGCTGCGGCATGGCCGGTTCGTTCGGCTACGAGAAATCGCATTACGACGTGAGCACGGCGATTGCCAACCTGGCGCTCGTGCCGGCCGTCCAGGCCAATCCGGCCGCGGTTGTCGCCGCCACGGGGACATCGTGCCGCCATCAAATTCGCGACCTCACCGGCCGAACGGCCCTGCATCCCCTCGAAGTGATCGCCGGCATCGCGTAGTTGCAAGCTACTCAACCCATGCTTCCGGCAATAATCTATCCTCCGCCTTATTTCTTCCCTCACGAGGAGCAGCGATGAGCAAGCGCGAAGGTGCGGTCAAGTTCAAGGGCGAACCGAAGACGCTGGTCGGCCCGGAAATCAAGCCGGGCGACAAGGCCCCGGATTTCAAAACTCTCAAGGGGCTCGACGCGGTCGCCCTTGCGGATACCCCGGCCAAGGCCCGGCTCTTCAGCGTCGTGCCATCGCTCGATACCCCCGTGTGCAGCACGCAGACCAAGAAGTTCGATGAAGGGCTCAAGGCGCTCGGCGACAAGATCGCCGCTTATACCATCAGCCTCGATCTTCCTTTTGCCCAGAAGCGCTTCTGCACGGAGGCCAACATTAACACCATGACGACGCTGTCGGACGTTCACAACGGTTCGTTCGGCAAGAACTGGGGCGTGCTCCTCGAGGGGCTACCCCTGCCGCTGCTCACCCGCGCCGTGTTCGTCGTGGATAAGGGCGGCAAGGTGACCTATGCCGAATACGTGCCGGAAGTGACGACGGAACCGAACTACGACTCGGCCCTGGCGGCGTTGAAAGCCGCTGCCTGACGCAGTTTCACCGAGCCGCACCGTGTAATTGATAACGGTCGCGGCTCGCCAACGATTTTGACTGGGTGCAGCAATAATCTCTGGGAGGAGTAGATAATCTCGGACGATTCTTGGGTGGCACCGGCTTCCAGCCGGTGCGAGTAAAGACACACCGGCTGGAAGCCGGTGCCACCCAAAAGCATCCAACACCCCCCAGCGAATC
>DATNBQ010000400.1:0-2675 GCA_035571955.1 Urbifossiella sp.
TGGCCCCTGCCGGTTTGCCTAAGGTGGATCGCGGGGTGGCTCGGGCCAAGTCGCGGTTCGACCAATAGTCGCGGCGGCGAGCAGCGGGCCATGCGAACCGGGGGGGATGTGATATTATAAATTGGAAGCACTTCGCGGCAAGGGAAGACCGAGCATGCATGGATAGAAGATGGTTAGATTGAATCGAATCGGGTATTCTTACACACATCTCATCCATGCTCAGTTCCTCACTTCGCCCCGCGAGGCTTCATGATCCTCCAGTCCATCCGTTTCGCCTCGGGAGTTCTTACCGTCCTCCTGCTCGCGCCACTCGTTCAATCTGCCGACCCGACCGACAATCCAGTCGCCACGTACTATTCCGGGCCGGAGGGCTACCCCGCCTGGACCGACTCGCTGCGCTGGTCCAAGGTCATCAACATGAAGACCTATCCCAGGGGGAAGACCGCCTTCGAGAAGTTCGAGAATGCGCGCGGCGATCTCGTCGAAACCGGCGGAGTGCTCTTTTACCCCGCCGGCGTCTATGATTTCTCGACGATGCCCGCGGGCGTTGGCCTCATGCTCGTGCCCGGCGTCATTATTCGCGGCGAAGCCCCGGCTGGGCATCCCGTGGCCGCCGATGGCAAGCTCGAACTTCGCACGAAGTTCATCTTCAATTTCCGCTCTCGCGCCGGTGGCAAGGTGCCCCGCGACTGGAATTTCATCGGCATGCGCTATGACGACTTCAAGAACATCAAATCGCGCAATGACCTCGGCATCGCCTGGGTGCATCTCGACGGCGCCACCATCGCCTGGGGACCGCAGGTGGATTGGGGCAAAACCTGGGCCACTTCGAATAGCTTGCTCAGCGGCCACCTCAAGAAGGGCTGGTCGCTTCGCGAGCCGTCCGGCACACACCCGATCGACGTGCTCGCGGGCGGCGGCAAGATCTACAAGGGCGTGGGCCGCGGCCGACTCGTTTTCGGATGCGTCTTCGAAGATGCCGCGGTACTGGACGATTACTCCGATCCGGGCTATGGCCCGGACGGCTTCACCGCGTCGCCGCACTGCGCCCGAATCGTCGCCTACGGAACGCGCGTGCTCGTGGCGAACAACCTGCTCCCGAAGAGCCGCAAGAGTTTCTCGTACCGCCAGCAGACGGACAAGAAAACTGCACAGCTCATGTTCGATTACGGCAAAACATGCGGCATCGACATCAACAAGCAACTGTTCTCCGAGGCTTCGGCGAATGGGACCTGTGCGGGTTATTTCGAACAGGGAATCGTGGTGCGAGACAACTTCGTCTACAACCACGGCCACACGGGCTACAGCGTGGCCGGGAAGTGGGTCACGATCACCGGCAACACGAACGAACGGGCCTATCTCCGCAACGATATCTCCGCCGTGCTCACACTGGACGGCTACACTGTCGCTACGCCAACATCGGACACCTTGTCGCGGCCCTTCGATCTTGCGGGCCGCAATTTGTGGGTGGACCGCAACAAGTTTAACAACACTGGGTCGTCGCCGGGCTTGGGTGGCGAAGGGATCGTGGGCCGGATGCCGGGTGGCACGCCGATCTTCTCCTGGGCGATCACGCACAACGTCCACACGCGCGGCGTCGGTTCCGCCGGCGGCATCGGCTCAGCGGGCGCCGATTGCCACGGTCTCCTCGTGGCGTGGAACCGGTCGCCCGGCTGGGTCGGCTGCCGGCCCACCCACAAAGGGGCGACACTCGCCGATTGCACTTTCCTTGCGAACAAGGGCGAGCGCGTGGCGCCGGATGAAAAGGCGATTGCCGTCCTCGGATTGAAGGCGCCGCTCACGGCGATTCGGACCGCCCCGGCCGCCCCAACGAAGGTGACGGCAAGCATCGACCTTGGGGACGCTGTCGAAGTGACGTGGACGAGTGCGGCGAGTTCCGCGGCCGGCTTCCGCGTGGAGCGGCGGATTGCCGGCGGGAAGTGGCAGGCCATCGCGTATCGTCCGGGGAACCGCGACAACGATCCCGAAAACCCGCCGACCTGGGTCGACTTCACGGCCCCACCCGGCAAGGAACTGAGTTTCCGCGTGATCGCGATCGACGCGGCCGATTCGGAGAAGTCGGCAAGCGAACCATCCGACCCGGTGACGCTGCCAGGGAAGTGAATTGACTCACCATCCATCGCTCGGGATCACTTCGCCCCCGCTATCTCCCTTCAGCCGGTGACGAGACGCGGATGCCGAAAGAAACTGGCCGGACCGGAAGCGCTGACCATCGCGGAGTTCGTGGGGAAGTTCCTGGCCGCAACTGGGGACGATCGGAAGGTGATTGCCGACCCGAAAGTACTGTTTGCCGGGGCGGAGCTGGACGCTCAGGGACTGTGCCCCGCAGCCAACCCGCGACCCGATTGGAAGACTGGGTGGCTCGGGCTGAGTTGGGGAAGTGAACCGTTCTATCATTTCACATTCACTGCGACCGGTACGCTCCAGTGCCCGCACCGGCCGGTGGCGTCGCGCCAGCGAGCGCGGACGCGGTACTCGCCCGGTGCCTTGATGACATCCGGCGGAATCTCCACCGAGCGGCCGGAGTCAACATTCCTTCGCCAGAGTTCGTCGAGTTCATAGCGGCCGCGCTGGCCAACGCGTGCGGCTCGCCATTCCAAAAACGCTGGCCTGGCACCAGCGGGCGACGCAAACGCCGATGCTTCGAAGCGGAG
>DATNBQ010000401.1:0-6975 GCA_035571955.1 Urbifossiella sp.
CGATGAGGGACATCGGTTCTTCCATGAACCAGGAAAAAGGATTTGCAGCTGCCTCCAGCTGCTACCCTATCCGAAAAACGCGATTTAGCCCAGAATTGCACCTATAAACGGAAGAGCCCAATATCCCAGGTTGTTGAAGGAGATCGAAGCAATACTCGCCGTAATTGTTGTCGAACAGCACAAGACGAAACCGAGCCGTGAAAAAACCAAACAGTTCCGGATGTTGTACAATCCGAAAAGTCTCAATCGTGCGATCGGCCACGAGTTCCATAGTCGCGGTTGGAGGCCGAAAAAACATTACTGCGATTATTCAACCGAATATTATGTTCCGGATTATGAGCCGTCATCATTCAAAGGGCCACGACCATACCGCGAGATGGACTTCGTGAAGGATAAACTGGGAGTAGAAGTTCAATTCGGCAAGTATGCTTTCATGGTGTACAATGTCTGTGCGAAGATGACCATTTTTCGCAATCTCGGCCACATCGAGTGCGGAATCGAGATTGTGCCCGTGCGCGGGTTCACTCGCGAAATGTCCACCGGAGTTGCTTACTTCGAGCAATTCACCTGGGACCTGAAGACGCGGGGCGCAGGAAACATCGATATTCCAGTACTGGTGTTGGGGATCGATGCGGATATTCTCATCGAAGCCGAATCGGAAAAGAAACCAGCCGAGGAGCAGCCGGAAGTGCTCCAGCATTCCGCGCGAACGGCCGAAGTGAAAAAGAAAAAGATCTGATACCGAGAGCACACCCATCATTTCCCTGTATGGCGACGGAACAGAACATCAATTGATCAGGACGGTGAAGCAACCGAGGACGATGGAGCCGCCGTGGGCGGTTAAGTCGCCCATCCGTGCGGCGGGTTGGCCGCCGATTAAAACGGTGAACGATCCGAGTGCAATGACATCCGGCGGGCCGACGCAGGTGGCCATGTCGCCGACGCGGGCGGCGGGGAGGCCGCCGATGAGCACGGGAATCCCACCGGGAGGAAGGATCGGCCCGCCGACGTGCGGTACGAGGACCGTGACCATCGGGCAAACGTGCATGTCGGTGACGCGGGCAGCGGGTTGTGCCATGGAGGGACTCCACTTTCTTGGTGGCACAGGCATTCTTGCCTGTGCAAGAGCGCACAGGAAAGAATGCCTGTGCCACCTCAGATTCAATAGCGCCTTGGCGGCGAGTAGCCTGGCCGCGGGGCGGTCGTCGTTGGCGGTCGGGGTGGTGCCGGCGCGCCCGGGCGCGCCGCGGTTGCCGGCGCTGACGCCGCGGGCTTGGCTTCGACCCAGCGATTCGTCCCGGCGGCGACGGCGCGGCCGAGTTCCACGAACGCGGCGTGCTTCTCGGCCGCCTTCTCCGGCTCGGCGATCACGGCGGCCAAGAGCGCGGCGTTGGCGGCAACGCTCGGCGCGGCGTGCGGCGGCGGCGGAATCTCCGCCACGTGCGTGGGGCCGATGCTCCCTTCGCTGAAGAAGACGGCGGCGCCGACGCAACCCGCCGGCGTGCCGATGTCGGCCGCCTCGGCCAGGGTAAAGGCCGACCGACGCAGTTCGTCCTTTGGGCCCGCTGCCCATTTCTCGACCGCTTCCAGCACGGCAATCGCCTTGGGATCGGCGATCGCCGCGGGAACGCTGCGGACGCATTGAGCCGCCCACCAGACCCTTTCGCGGCGCGGCAAGATCATCGCCGTGAACCGCACGGCATCCATGACGCGCCCGGCCGCAACCAGGGCATCGAGCGCGGCCACATCGGCCTGACCGGAGACAATGCCCCGCGCCGGTTCGCTCAACTTGGCCAGCGCTTCCGCCGGCCGAGTCGTCGGTTCTGCCGCCTTTACCGGTATCGCCACAGACCACCCTCCGGTCAGCCAATCATTGTAATGGCGCCCTTGGCTTGCAACATCACATCGCCTTTCACCTGCGTCATCATACCCGTTACGGTCGTCTGAATTTCGCCCTCGATCTTGATCATCATCCCTTTGATGGTGACCCCAAACTGATCGAGCTTGACGCTACTCTCGCCGACCTTGAGTTCGATGCCTTGCAAGGCCTCGGTGGTGCTAGAACCCAGGTCCAACTTCGTCGATTGATTGCCCAACTGAAGATGGGTCGTCTGATCGCCCATCTTCAGCGTGACGGTGCGGTTTCCTTGATCGATGTTCAGGGCGTCGTTCCCCATCTTTAAGGTAACGGTGCGGTTGCCTTGTTGAATCTCGACGACTTCGTTGCCGGTCTGAATGGTCGTCGTGCGGTTCTTGTAGACCGTTCGCGTTTCGCTGCCGTCGTCGGCGCCCGCTTTGCCGATGGTGACGCTCTGATTGTTGTAAACCTCGACGGTGCGGTCGCCCTTGTCCTTTTTGTCGAAGCCGACCTTCAAGGTGTCGTTGTTCTCGACGACGCGGTTGAAATCCTTCTCCGCGTGGAAGTAGATTTCCTCGGAATCCTTCTTGTCCTCGAAGCGGAGTTCGTTGAAGTTGTCTTCGCTGCCGCCGGTGGTCGAGCGCGTCTTTAAGGTGCTGCGGGTCTTGTTATCCGGCAGCGTGTACGGAGGCATCTGCTCGGCGTTGTAGACCGAACCGACGATGATCGGCCGATCGGGGTCGCCCTCTTCAAAAGCAACGACGACTTCCTGGCCGACGCGGGGAATCTGGATCGCCCCCCACTGCTTGCCCGCCCAACTCGTGGCGACGCGCACCCAACACGCGCTATCGAGATTCTTCTGGCCGTCGCGGTCCCAGGGAAACTGCACTTTGACGCGGCCGTACTTGTCCGTCGCGATCTCATCCCCGCTCGCCCCGACTACCACGGCCGTCTGCGTGCCGTGAATGGTGGGCCGCTCGGTCGCGTATTCGGGGCGGAACGGCAAGGAGAACGGCACGCATTCGAACCTGTTCAAGTAGCCGCTCCCCGAGTGGCTGTCCTGCGTGTATTCCCCCTCCAAACTGCCGTGATGGTGGATGCGGGTGAGGACGTACTTGCCGTTGGCGTCCGGGTGGCGATCGAGGGTGAAGCCGTGGCCGGCCGTCAGTTGCCGGCAGTTGCTTTCTCCTTCGATCCAGATCGCTTCGGACGCTTCCTGTTGGCTCCAGAGTTTGGCGGTCCGGTCCTTGTCGTCGGAGATTTTTTGGATGTCGGCAGCACGGTCGCCGCCACTCGGCGTGCTGCCGTCGAACCGCTGGGCATAAGTGCCGGGGAAGTCGTAAAGCTCAATTGAGGAATTGGCGCCGACCTTGAGTTTGTGCGTGACGGTGCCGACCTGGACCGATTCGGCGATGGATTGAGTCGCCTGAAGATTGTCCCCCGGCTTCTCGAAACAAGAATCCCACATCGTCACTTTGCCGGCGGTCAGTTCCTGCGTCTTCTGCCAGCCGAAGACGCGATCTTCGGGGCGGCTGCCGCCGCCGACCACGTCGAAGATCAACTTCGAGGCCAGCGGCACGTCCGGGTGGCTTTGCGGCGTATCGGCGATCACCATCGTGTGCTGGCCGTCCTCGTGCTTGAAGAAGTAATAGATGCCTTCCTCTTCCATGAGCCGGCTGGCGAAGGCCAGATCCGATTCGCGGTACTGCGTGCAGTAATCGCGCGGCTGGTACGTTCCTTGAAGTTCGAACTTGGTCGTCACGCTGGCGAGCACGTCGGTCAGGATCTCCTTGACGCTCTTCTGCTGGAAGATGCGGCTGCGGGTTTGCAAGTAGAGTAGCCAGACTTTGGGGACGAGTTCGATGCGGTGGCGGACGAAACTCACTTCTCCGGCGGTGCCGCGCATCTCGGCGCCCCGCGTCATGCGGCTGACGATGCCGTTCAAGTAACGGGTTCCGGATTCGGACTGGAACTTGACGGTGACGGACTGGCCGAGCAACTTATCGAACTCGACATCGCCTGGCGGGGCGAGCAGGCCGAGTTCGAACTGGAACGGTTCGGAGATCGCCTCGGTGCCTTGCAGCGATTCGAGCAGGAACGCATCCTTGCCGAGCGGCGTCGTGACCGCCATGTGTCGGCCGTCTTGCGTATATTTCGCCATGGCAGGGCACCCGGAACCGGGAGTGGACAAGCGTCGGGAGAAACCGAGAGATAGGAACAGGTATACCGGGGCGTGCGGACCGTTTCAACAGCGGAGGAAGTGCAACCGCGCTCCCCGTTGCGTTGGGTCGCGGCGCCTCTGTCCGAGCCGCGAGCGTCAGCGAGCGGTGTATCGTGCCGCTGACGGTCGCGGCTCAGTTGCTCGTCGCGGCTCATCTGGCTTAAATTGACGGGTGCCAGCGGCGGAGAGTGCCGTCCTCGCCGACGGAAAAGATGACGCGGCCATCCGGGCCGAACGCTACCGACCAAACGTCCTTGAGATGCCCTTCGAAACAGGCCAGTTCGGCGCCGTCCTCGACGCGCCACAGGCGAACGGTGCCGTCCTCGCCGCCGCTGACCAAATGCCGGCCGTCCGGCGAGAAGGCGACACAAAGCACCGGCCCATCGTGGCCGTCGAAGCGCGTGAACGACGCGGTCTTCTGCCGCACGGCGAGGAACTTCCCGGCCACCGCGACGCGCTTGCCCCCGAAGGCCAGGCACTTGATCGGCCCCGCCGAAGCGTTCAGCGAGCCCTTCTCGGCGCCGGTCGTCAGATCCCATTGCCGCACGGTGCCGTCTTCCGCGGCGGAGAGCAGCGAATCGGAAGTGCGGGCGAACGATACGCCGGTTACGGCGCCCGTATGCCCCTTCAATTGCATCGGCTTCATTCCCGCGAATTCGAATGACCAGACCCAGATGATTCGGTCGGAGTTGCCGGCGGCCAGGCGTTTGCCGTCTGGGGCAATGGCGACGCTGCGATAATTGTCGGACGCTCCCTTGAGGCCGCGGCCGTGCTCGGTGCCGCTGGCCACATCCCACAGTTGCACGCGCATCTCGGGAACGGTGAGCCGCGTCGAGCACGAGGCTGCCCACTTGCCGTTCGGAGCCAGCGTCAATTGTTCCAAAGCGCCGATATCGCCTTCGAAGGTGCGGGTTTCCTTGAGCTTGTGGGCGTTCCACACCTTGATGGTGCCGTCGAGCCCGCCGGTGAGCGCGAGTTTGCCGTCCGGCGTGATGGCGACGCTGCGGATGCCGCCATCGTGAGCGCGAACGAAACTGGCCCCGAGCGGCGCATGCGAGGTCGAGGAAAGCTGATGGCTCGTCGAGGAGCCGGGAGAAGCATTGAGGAACGGGAATGCCGGCATCGGGCTGGGCGCGGTTGGAGCCATCGGCGTGCCGAGCGTCGCGGCCTCGATCAGCCGAATCAGTTCCGCCGGCGTCTGTGGCCGTTCGAGCGGGTTCCGCGCCATCATCCGGCGAATCACCGAATCGAGGGCCGGGCTCACCTCGTCGCGCTTGGCCCGCGCCGACGGCGGCGGCTCCGTTAATTGCCGACGCAGTTTTTGCACCACCGACGCACCGGGGAACGGAATCTCGCCCGTGAGCAAGTAGTAGAAGGACGAGCCGAGGCTGTAGATATCGGCGCGGATGTCGGAGGAACGCGCGTCCTCGGCCTGTTCCGGCGCGACGTAATCCGGCGTGCCGAGGAAGATGCCGTCGCGAGTCAATTCGCCCGGCTCGGCATCCCCCTCGCTGACCACGCGGGCCAGCCCCATGTCGAGAATCTTCAAGCGCGGCAACTTGCCGGTCTTCGCGGCCTCGGCATCCAGCGGCGATGGCGTCACCATCAGGTTCGCTGGCTTGATGTCGCGGTGCACCAGGCCCGCTTCGTAGGCGTGTTGCAGCCCGTGGGCCGCCTGCGTGATGTAATAGCACGCGTCCTGCGGCGACAGCGGGCCGACCGTCTTCACCAACTTCGACAGGTCGATCCCCGTCACGAACTCCATCGCGAGGTAAGGAATCGGCCCATCGATGTCCGTTTGGAAAACGGTGACGATATTGGGATGGTTCAAAAGTGCCGCAGTGACCACTTCTTGCTTGAAGCGGCGGCGAGCCTCGCGGCTCGTGAGTCGGCTCGGGGAAATGACCTTCAGGGCGACGATCCGTTCGAGGCCTTTTTGCTTGGCCTTGTAAATGACGCCCATGCCGCCGCGATTGACTTCGCCGAGGAGTTCGTAATCGGCGATGACTTTGCCGGGGCCGAGAAGGAAGCCGACCTGGGAATCGCTGGCCGGGCCGGAAGGGGCGGCGGCAACCTTGGTTTGGGCCTCGCCATCGACCTGGGGCGAACAGACGGGGCAGATTTCCCGCATGTCTGCCGGAAGCGGATCGACCCCTGGGTTTTCCCAGGAGTGTCCGCATGGGCAATTGAGGCGGGAAGGAGTCATGAAACAACGGTCCGAACGATAACGGCAGGAATGAATTCGATCGAGTCGCGGCATTGGCCCGCCGTGCATCTTATACCACGACGGACCGCCCTGCGCGCCGGACTGCGAGTTATCCCAAAAGGATACAGCATAACGGCCATTTCCGCACCGGCAGATGCGCCGTTCCTGGAGTCCGCCGAGCCGCAAAGGCTCGACACGCCGGTAATTGTGGATAATGCGCGGGGTCGAGAGAAGGGAGGCAGGATAAACGAGTGGCCGGGCCTCCGATCAGGCTCCGCTGAGGCGTGCGATTGCACGGAGTGGCTTGGCGAGGCCCTGGCGAAGGCCGCCGATTTCGGCCCACGGGTCGCGCTTCCGCTTGTCGAGTCGGCGGCCGATATTGCGGATCGTGAAGGCGTTGGCGCCGCCCAGGTCGTCGAGTTCCTTCCAGTCGATGGGCGTCGAGACCGGAGCGCCCGCCTTCGCGCGCGTCGAGTAAGCGGCGACGGCCGTCGCCCCGCGTCCATTCCGCAAGTAATCGATGAAGATTTTTCCCGGCCGCGCGGCTTTCGACATGTTGGCCGTGAAGTGCCCCGGATCGGCGGCGACCACGAGGTCGGCCACCTTCTTGCAGAACGTCTTGACGTCGTCCCATTCCAGCCGGCGCACGATCGGCACGACGAGATGCAGCCCCTTGCCGCCGGTCGTCTT
>DATNBQ010000402.1:0-5025 GCA_035571955.1 Urbifossiella sp.
GCCGATCTGGATGCGGCCGTTGCCGAGGCCGGTATCGTTCTTCAATTGCGTCCTGATGGCATCTAGCCCGTTTTTGCCGCGCTGCAGCAGGTAGATCATGCCTTGAGCCTTGGAATAGCCGGAGACGCCGTCCGTCCGCACGACGCGTTCCAGAAGCGCGGTCGATTCCTTCAATTGCTGGAACTGGCTGGCCACCCAGACGACGTTGCTGAGCGTATCCGGAGAAGTGCGGGTATCGAGCCAGCGGATGAACATTTGCCGATAGGCGGCGGCTTGCGGAGTGCCATCCGGTTTGTTCACAGCCTGGATGGCGGCGGCGATTTGCACGAACTGCGAGGCGCTGACGTAGGAGAACGGGCCCGACCGCGGGATGTCTTTTTCGTCGATTGCGATTTCGGCGAATAGCAGCATGGCCACGTCGGCGAGGGTCGGTTGCCGCGGCAGGGTGTTGCCGCCGGGAACGAAGCGGCCGAAGGCGTTCGGATTCTGCTGAAGGAATAGGCTGAGGCGGCGATCGGCGATGGCCCGGCCGGCGGGTTCCGTGCCGAGCGGCAAGGCGGCCAGCAGTTCGAGATTGGCCGGCGTCTTGATCGCCTCAACGTAGAGGTCTCGCGCGGCTTTTTCGGAAGCGGGCGTCCGAGTGGCTGCCTCGGCACGGAAGAGATCCCAACTCGGCATGTCGTGGTGGAACTTCGATTCCGTGTCGGCGAGGAAGGTGTCGATGCGGGCCTGGAGATCGAGGCTTTCGGCGCGCGGGAGGAGGCGCCCGGCGCGGGCGCGAACTTCTGGGTTCGGATCCTTGGCGAGCGCCTCGCTCAGTGCGGTACGGGCGAGGCGGCCCATCTTGGCCAGGTTCGCCTGGGCCTGTTCGCGTTCCTTGTAGACGTCGCTGGCCAGTTGGCGGACCAATTCCCGGGCCTTGCTGAGCTCGGCGGCGGGCACGTCCAGGGTCCGCGGGTCGGGCGACGCCGCGCGCGCGGGAAGGACCGCGAAGCAACCGAGCGCCGCGAAGGCCCACACGCGCTTCATCGTCGTCTCCTTGAGTCGGGAAACGCCCACGGACGGCCGTCCGTGGGCTTCATCCGTCTCAATCTATTTCTTCCCGAAATCGGGGTTCTTCGCCCGCCACGCCTTCCACTTCTCGAACGCCGCCTTGCGCTTATCCTCGGGCATCCGCCAGTTGGTGTACGTGTACTGCATGGCCGGTTGCTGTTTGTATTGCTCGACGAGGCCGTAATCGACAGTCTTCTGCTCGGTGAGCATGATGGCGGCGGCCAGGGCGATGTCGCGGACCTGGAGCGTTACCGTTTCGATGCCGCCGTTGACCACGCCGCGGCGGATCATGATGTTGGTGTCTTCGTTGAAGGCGGATTCGATGGCCGCCAGATGTTCCTTGGCGCCGTGTTTGGCAAGCGTGAGGGCTGCATTCATGCGATAGTAAATCGACGCGCCTTTGAACTGGACGAGCTTGGCGGCCAGGGCGTTCCCTTGCTTGGACAGGCCGAACGTCGTGGCTTGCTGCATGGCGTACTGCATGGAGACGGCATCGTCGCGCGTCTCGATCCAGTGGCCAATGATGGCTTTGTAAACGGGGGCCTTGTCGCCGCCATTATCGACTGCCGACTTCAGGCCGTTCTGGTTATAAATCGTGGTGCTTGACACCGTTCGCGGCACGTTCTTCGATTCGACGTGCGATTCTGCGAACATCAGCGCGATCAGGTCTGGGGCGCTTTGTTCCTTGCGCGGCGCGTTGGGGGTGCGCGGAAAGCGTTCGGTGTAGAACTGCTGCTTGCGGGCGGCAATGAGGCCGCCGAGTTCGGCGGGCGTGCCGGCGATCGCCAGCACCATCTCGCGGTTCTTCGGCGCGCTCAGCATTTCGGCGAACACGGCTCGACTGGCCGACGAGTTACCGGCGACCTTCTTGAACTCGTTCCAGCCGGCGAGATCGTGTTCGTACTTGGCGTCGACGTCGGCGAGGAACGTGGCCAACCGCGCTTGCAACTCTTCGTGCGCGGCGCGGCGAATCAGCGACTGGCAGCGGAAGCGCACCTCCGGGCTCGGATCGGAGTTCAGCCCTTTCAGCAGGGCCGGGCGCGCCAGCCGCCCCATCTTGGCGAGGTTTTCTTGGGCGTCCTCGCGTTCGTCGAAGTCTTCGCTTCCGAGGAGCGCGACGAGTTTGGCGGCGCGCGACAGTTCGCCCGGCGGGATCGCGAGATCCTTGGGGTTCGGCGATGCCGGCGATGCGGCCGACGCGGGAACGGCCAGTGCCACCAGCGCGGCCGAGAGGAATGCGAGCCGGTACATATTCGCCCCTTAAACGAATCTCCGGACACGGCAAGATAGAGATATTGTGCCACCCGTCGAAGCGTTTTTCCAGAGGCTATTTTGCGGGAGTTTCAAGTTTCGAGTTTCAAGTTCCAAGTTTCAACTCGCGCTCCCCGCTGGTTCGCGGCTAAAGCAGGTTCGTATTTATTCGGTATCTGCGGGGTTGCATCAACACGAAAAAGGCCGTGGGAATGCCCCACGGCCACGTTGATCGTTTCCCAATCGGCGGATTCGCTCAGCGGCTGACCACCTTGTAATCGTAGGCATCGCGGTCGCCGAGGTTCACCTGCTTGTGGAACACGGCCCTACCATTTCCGCTACTCAGGTAAAGGTTCCACTTGCCAGCCGGCAACTGCACGTCGAACTCGCCGTATGCGTTTGCTGAGGCGTATTGCTTGTTGGCGGGGTTCGCCGAATCGACGAACACCAACCGGGCCCCCGCCCGCGGCGTCAACTGATCCGGCAGCACCACTTCGCCGCGAACCGTGACGACGCTCGAACGCGAGGTCGTTTTGTCCGGGCGAATCCGCGGGCCGCCCGGATTCGTACGCGGGTAGGAATTCGGGCTCGTCATCGGGATTTCTTGTTTCGGAATCATGTCGCCGCGTTCGGGCATAACGCTCGGAGGATTGGCGGGAACCCGTTGCACCTCCGGGCCGATAGGCGGGATGACGGCACTCGAACTCGCGGCCGGGGCCGGGCAACTCGAGCACGCCGGTTCCGGAGGATAGTAGTAGCTCACGACCGGTTGCCGCACCGTCACCGGCTTCAGCGTCGTCACCGGAACCATCGAACACCGCTCCACGTAGCTCGTAACCGAGTTGCACTTGGAACGCAGGCGATACGACGTGGTCGGCGAGCAGACCTTTTGCGGGCAACCCGTGCACGGATCGTAGTAAGTCGTGTAGCGGTACGAAGTGACCGGCTCGTAGTAGTAGCTGGTATAGTTCCGCGTCACCGGTTCGTAATAGCTCTTGCGAACGTATTCGGTGACCGGCTGATAGTAACAGCGCTGGACGTAGCTGATTTGCATTTGCGGCTGTGGGCAAGCCTGGGGGCACGCTTGCGGACAGGCTTGTGGGCAGGCCGGGGCGGCGTAGTAGCTGGTACGCGGCCGATTGCAATCGTTGCAGCAGACCTGGAACACGTTATTCCAGGCGGCGTCAGCCGATCCGCCCGAGCCGAGCACCCCGCAGGCGGCGAGCACGAACGCGGCAGGCAAGCGAAGCAAACTCATGGTGTCGTCTCCCGGTGGAGGGCGCAGCGCATCAGGCGCAATGCGTACAGACTTCACCCTAAGTCGCCTTTTGGCGAGCTCAACCGGAATTCGGCTGCGGCGCAACCCATTTCCACGGACGCCACCGTTACAGCCGTCAAGGTCTGCACATCTGTCACCAGTTCTCCAGATTCTGGCAATCTGGAGAAGCTATGGGAGGGAAAAAGTGGAATTGTAAAAAGGAGGCGGTCAGTTCGCGACCGGTTTAACGTGCCAGCGTCGGCCGGGACCGGCTTCGAGCACGAACCGCGGCGTCTTCAATTCCCAATCCGCAATCGAGTAAATCTCGGTTCCGGTGGGCCCATCAGATACTGGTTCCGGCTCATCTGGAGTTGGAATCGCTATCGCGGTCGCCCCATCGGAAAAGTCGATTCGAAGGCCAATTCCATTGACCGGTGGCCGTGAGTAAAGGAACGGCTTGGTCGAGGTGACAATGGCCCCGGCTGTCAATGGGTACTCGGCCACGGCATCGGTACGACGCGTCGGTTCGCCGAGAGCCTTGGTGAATTCGCTTTCCATGCCACCGGTGAAAAGGGCATCCGACACCGCGGACTTGATGAGCCACGCCGAGCCGCGCAGGTGAACGCTGAAGGTACCGCGCTCGTATCGGAACTCACCGCATTTGGTGTTCCGAGTGGGCCCAACCAGACGTTCACCGAAGTGAAGAATAAGCTCGTCGCCGTAACCTCGCTGGAGGAACAGAAACGGTTCGCCGACGAGATGCCGGAGGGAAGCTTCGAATTGAGAGCTAGTGGAGGGATCGAGAGCCTTCGGCTCATCAAGCATGGCGGCAGTCATGATTGCCCCAGGAACTCGCGGGCTTTTTCGCGCATCTCATGCCAGGTGAAGTCGCGCGCTCATTCTCCGTTCCGCGGTCCCCGTGCACTTTGCAGGCTTCCAGATAGGCCCCGAATTCGTCCCGGTCGAGTCCGAACTCTCGGGCGATGAGATCCACCCGACGCAAATCGCGTTTCCTGGGCAAGTTCGGACTCGCACTGTCTCAACCGCCGGGGAATGAAAGGATGGGGGTGCCCTGAGCCGCACCCTCCAGCACTTATGGCTGCTGCTTCCGCCCTGACCAGGTTCATACCTTCAGGTCGGTCAGGCCCCCACCCCTCCAAACCCCGGCGGGTGTTGTTCTGAGACGGAACAGCCGACTCCCGTCGGCCGCTCGCCTTATTTCTTCGTCTGTCCGCGAGCGAAAATGCTCGCCACGAAGTTCAATACATCGGTGGCACTCGATTCATTATACCCATAATTGCGGATGAGGCGACTCTTCACCACGTCGATTTTCTCCTGCGTCGCCTTGTCCACCACATTTGAGACCAGCGAACTGAGCTTGATCGAGTCCTTTTGGTCCTCGAACAGCTTCAGTTCCAGGGCCTTTTGCAGCCGTTCGTTGGTCTTGTAGTCGAACTTCTTGC
>DATNBQ010000403.1:0-5830 GCA_035571955.1 Urbifossiella sp.
TAACTCCAGCATTCCTGCTACAACACAATGACGGAACTTCTTGCCGATCCACGGAATATGCGCGCTTTGGAGAGAATGGGAAAGACACTTACGGAAATGGGTCCAGCTACCGCATTGACAGCTCGAAATTGGTCGGGTACGACCCCGACATGGTTGTCGGACGTGGAAAGTGGCAATCGCGGCTCCTCACTACTTGCTTCCTTGCATTAATCGCACACTCGTTCGGATGTCACTTCGGGACCCATCATCGGCCGATTCCGTTTACGCCGCCCCACGCCGCTGCCCTGGCACCCGCCGACGATCCTTGCAGCCCAGCCGGCGGCGCTCCGCGAACCGCCCTTATCCATCCTGGCGAGACCGGCCCGTACGACGATTCCATTTGCGAATCGTGCCCGATGCGCCAGCCGCGCAACATCGTCGCCTTCTCCGGAGGGGGAGCTTACGGCGCATACTCGGCGGGATTCCTCGCCGGCTGGACTCAGGCCGGCACCCGCCCCGAATTCGATGTCGTCACGGGAATCAGCACGGGTTCGCTCATCGCACCATTCGCATTCCTTGGTCCCGAGTACGATGTCCGCCTCGGCCAACTTTACACCCGCGTTCAAGCTCAAGACGTGTTCCGCGTCCGCACCTGGATCATGATTCCGTTCAAGGATTCGATTGCCATGTCGTTGCCGCTGCGGAACTTGATCGAATCGCAGATCACGCCGGACTTGATGGAGAAGATCGCGGCGGAACACCGTAAGGGGCGGCGCCTCTATGTCGGCACCACGAACCTGGATACGCGGCGGCTCGTCGTCTGGGACATGGGGGCGATCGCCTGCCGTCCGTGCCCGGATTCCTGCCACTTGTTCCGCGACATTCTGCTGGCGTCGTGCTCGGTGCCGGGAATGCTGCCGCCAGTGAAGTTCGAGTTGGATGTCGATGGCCGGCGCGTGACGGAGTTGCACGGCGACGGCGGCGTCACAGCGCAAATCTTCGTGCCGTCGCACGTGTTCGCCATGGCCGGCGCGGCAGCAATCAACCGGGATGGAGAGAAGAATCGCCAACCGCTCGAAAGCGGCAACCTGTACGCCGTCGTCGCCGGGAAACTGTATCCGGATGCGGCGCCGGTCCGGGCGCGGGTGCTCCCCGTGCTTGGGGCCTCCACCACCGCGATGATGTACGCTTATTGCCGGGCCGACCTATCCAATATGTATGGCATGGCCCGCGCGGCCGGTTTGCGCTACCACCTCGCGGCGCTCGACGCCAACTTCCAGACACTGGAGACGTCCGTCGATTTCGACCAGCGCGAGATGCAGAAACTGTTCGACGAGGGGATTTGCCAAGGTTCGGTGGGGCCATCGTGGATGAGCGGGCCGCCGACCTTGAGCCCGGGCGACGGCGACTTCATCCGCAACGGCATTCGACTTCGTTCCGTCCCGGCGATGGAGCGGAAGTGAATTGGAGCTTCGGCCGCGGATGCATGCCGCTTCTCGCCAGGGTGCCTTTCGTATCATGCCTCCATGCTGACTTCGCGCGGCTGGTGGTTCCTCGCGCTCAATGCCGTCATCCTCCTGTTGGGAGTGACGGCGCTGCCCGACTACACCGTCGTGCCGGCCATCGTCGCGCTCACGCTCGTTGCCTGGTTCCTGTACGAATGGGTCGCGTTCCACATTCAGGTGAACGCGGCGGCGTCGCGACTCAAGTTCACCCGGCGGATCATCCAGGGCGATCGCGAAGTGCCGATGGTCTGGGCCGGGTTGCAATTCGACGTTCGCCTGCGGATCGAGCACGATTCCCGGATCGGCCTGGCGTTCGTCGCTTTTGAAGATCGCTTGCCGCAGGTCGCGCAGCTTCTCGACGGCGACAACGAAAAGATCTCCGCCGTTCCGCCCAACGAACCGGTTCGCATGGTCTATGGCCTCAAGGCGCCATCTCCCGGCATCCTTCGCTTCGAAGGCGTCAAGGTTCTAGTGGCCGACCTGCATGGTTTCTTCCACCACCGGGCCTTCCTCCACGACGAAACCGAGTACCTGATTCTGCCGCCGCTGACGGATGACGAAGGGAAGCAGCGGGCGGACAAGCGGTTCAACACGCTGCCGCCGCCGGGCATCCATCGGTTGCGTCGGCCGGGTTCCGGCGGCGAACTTCTCGACCTCCGCGATTACCGCCCCGGCGACCCGCCCAAGATGATCGCCTGGAAAGCTTCCGCCCGCCGCGATCGATTGATCACCAAGGAATACGAAAGCGATGTGCCGGTGCGGTGCGTGCTCTTCCTGGACACGTCGGACGGTGTGCGGCTTGGTCCGCCGGCGCACACGCCGTTGGCGAAGATGGCCGGGCTGGCGTCCGGGGTAGCCCAGGCCGCGGCCGGCAATCGCGACCTCGTCGGCCTCGCCACTTTCGACGAACACGAACAGCAAGGCGTGAAGCCGGCCCGCACCAAGATTCACATGATCGGCATGCTGCGCCGCCTGGCCGAGGCGGCCGCTCTGCAGCCGAGCACCAAGGGCGTGCCTGCGGTACAGCTGACGGCCCGCGCTTACCCGCTGGCCCGCGAAATCTACCCGGAACTGATGGACAAGAAGATCAACGGCATGCCGCTCGGCCGGATGTGGCTGCCGCTGCTCGACCGGAGGTGGGGCTGGATCGTGCTCGTCTGGTGCATTCTGCCGGTGCTGTTTCCGATGACGCTCTACTTTCTCGGCTTGATCTGGCCGGTTCGGCTCTGGATGGAAGGGATCGCCTATTTGGCCGTGGAACTGGCGAAAGCCCGCGGCGGTAAACCCATCCTAGGCATCCTGCCGCCCAAGCTTTTCTTCGCAATGTTCCTCTGGTGGCTGCCAACCATGACCGGCCTCATCTTTTGGTTCTTCCACGGCATGCGCGGCTGGTTCGGCGAACGCAAGCGACAACTGACGCGGCGAAAAGGCCTGGCGGCGCTGCTTGCCCTACAGGATGGAACTGGCCCCACCGGCATCGAACGCCTGATCCACGACGATGCCCTGTACGCCGAGCGAGTCGGCCGCTTCATGCAGGAACGGCAAGTGCGGATGCCCGTCCCGCTGTACGACGAACTCGGTCGCTACCGTTTCCATTGCGGGGGGAAGTGCCGGATGCTCGCGCGCGCCGTGATGCAGGCGGTGAGCCGGGCCCGCGACAATGAGCTTTACGTGATCATGGCGGACCTGGCGGAGTTGGGGGCGGACCTGGCGCCGGCGCTCCGCGCCGCCAAACTGGCCCGCGCCCGCCGGCATCAAGTGATGGTCATCGTGCCGTGGCCGGCCGACCTGCCTTCGCCCGACGACAAACCGCCTCTCGAACCCGTGGCTCCTAAACCGCCGCCGAAGGGGAAGAAGAAAAAGAAGAAGAAGCCGGCCGCCTTCCAGATGAATCATCCGAAGAACTTGATGCCGATCGTCCGCGACGCCTTGACCCGGCAATATCACGAGGCGTTCCGCCAGTTCCGCCGCCGCTTCGGCCAGGTCGGGGCGACGGTGGTTCGCGTCGATGAGGGCGACCCGGTGCAGGTCGTGCTCGACCGCCTCGATCGCTTGCGGGGAGTGAGGACGCGCCGATGAGTACGGAAGAAGCGATGCCCGTGGAAGACGATCCACCGGACATCGGCACGACGCGCGGCATGGTTCAGGATGCCGCCGTGCGGAACTATCTGTTCGCCGGGTTCGCCGCGCTGGTCATGGTTTTCCTGGTGATGTTTTCGAAGAACAGCGACGTGGGCGGGCTGACTTTGGCGTTGCTCGGGGCGGCGGGGATGCTGTTCCGCTGGCCGGCGGCGCCGTCGATATTCTTGCTCCTGCTGCTCTGGTTCCTGCAATTTCCGTTCGGCCTGCCGCCGGCCTATTCGGACAACCGCGAGCTTCGCTACGGCTTGCTCCGCGTCACCGACGTGCTGTTGGCGTTCTCGGTGGTCGTCTACCTGGCCAGCCATTTCCGCATTTACGGCATGACGACGCAGGCGATGCCAGTGGAACCGCAGTTCGGTTCGTGGCGACCGCAGCCGATTCGCCGGCCGGCAACGATGAGCCGCGGCAACGAGGTCGTCCGCTTCCTGTACCTTGCCGGCGCCGCCGTGTTGGCCGGGCAGTTTCTCTGGCTGCTGACGACGGCCTTTGAAATCGACGTGGCGGGCGACTTCCCTTTACAAGTGGCCGACGAAGTGCCGCGCTGGCGTCGGGGGGGCGACTTCGCCCTCTGGTACGCGCGGATGCTCGTCATCCTCGGCCTGGGGTTCTTCGGTACGCTTCTGGCCCGACTGGTCTTCGGTTATTGGCGGTTGCGGCGGCTCAGCGCGGCTCAAGGGCGGATGATGCTGCAAGAGAGCGACTGGACGGAAACGCGCCGCGAACGCGTCCGCATCGAAGTGTGGAAGCGCGCGAAGCGCTCCCCTACGCGGACTCCGGGTCGCGGCTAAACTGTCTCAATCTGTCACCGAGGTTGCGCAGGTCATGCCGGATCCAACGTCCCGTCCGTTTCGCAAATTGCTCGTCGCCAACCGCAGTGAAATCGCGATCCGCGTCTTCCGTTCCGCTCACGAACTCGGCATCCGCACCGTCGCGATCTATTCCCACGAAGATCGCTTTGCGCTGCACCGGTTCAAGGCGGACGAGGCGTACCGCGTCGGCAAGACCGGCGAACCGATCAAAGCCTATCTCGATATTCCGGGAATCGTCGCGCTGGCCAAGGATGTCGGCATCGATGCGATTCATCCCGGTTACGGTTTTCTCTCGGAGAATGCGGAGTTCGCCAAGGCCTGCGCCGCGGCGGGGATCGCCTTCGTCGGCCCGCGCGCCGAAATCCTCGAGCAACTCGGCGACAAGGTCACCGCCCGGCGGATTGCTCGCCAGGCCAATGTGCCCGTTCTGTCCGGAAGTGACAACGCGGTGTCATCGCTCGCCGAGGCCAGGGAACTCGCGGAGAAGCTCTGTTACCCGGTGATCGTCAAGGCGGCGATGGGCGGCGGCGGCCGCGGCATGCGCGTCGTCCATGCCGCGGACAAATTGGAGGCCGCTCTCGATTCCGCCCAGCGCGAGGCTGGCACGGCGTTCGGCGTCGCCGACGTCTTCCTCGAAAAGTTCGTCGAACGCGCCAAGCACATCGAGGTGCAACTCATCGGCGACCAGCGCGGCGGCCTCGTCCACCTTTTCGAACGCGACTGCTCCATCCAGAGGCGGCACCAAAAAGTCGTCGAACTAGCCCCTGCCCCCAACCTACCGGCACAGGTCCGCAAGACGATTCTCGATGCGGCCCTCGCCGTCGGTCGGGCCGTCGGCATCGACAATGCCGCCACCGTTGAGTTCCTTTACGACACCGCGACGAAGCAAGTCTACTTCATCGAAGTGAACCCACGCATCCAGGTCGAGCACACCGTTACCGAAGTGGTCACTGGCTTCGATATCGTCCGTTCGCAAATCCTGATCGCCAGCGGCAAGCCGCTCTCCGATCCGGAAATCGGCCTGGAGCAAGCTGCAATCGCGACGCGCGGCTTCGCCATCCAGTGCCGCGTGACGACGGAAGACCCGGCTAACGGCTTCGTCCCCGATTACGGCCGGCTCAGTGCCTATCGGTCTACCGGCGGCCCGGGAGTGCGGCTCGACGCCGGCACGGCCTTCAGCGGCGCCGTCATTACGCCCTACTACGATTCGCTGCTCGTGAAGGTAACCGCCAGCGGCCTCCGCTTCACCGATGCCGCCACGCGGATGGAACGCTGCCTGCAGGAATTCCGCGTTCGCGGCGTGAAGACGAACATCCCGTTCTTGCTGAATCTCATCAACCACCCGCAGTTCCTCGCGGGCGATGTGACGACGCGCTTCCTCGACGAAACGCCCGA
>DATNBQ010000404.1:0-7311 GCA_035571955.1 Urbifossiella sp.
AGAGGCTCCGCGACGCTCACCAGCGGCTGCGGAAAGAAATCGGCAAGGTGATCATCGGCCAGGACCAGGTGCTCGATCAGTTGCTCATGGCGATCTTCTGCCGCAGCCACGCGCTGCTCATGGGCGTGCCGGGCCTCGCCAAGACGCTCATGGTGAGCACGCTCGCCCAAGCACTCGACCTGAGCTTCAAGCGCATTCAGTTTACCCCGGACCTCATGCCGTCGGATATCACCGGTTCCGAAGTGATCCAGGACGACCCGGTGACGCGCGAACGCATGTTCAAGTTCATGCCGGGGCCGATCTTCGCGAACATTGTCCTGGCGGACGAAATCAACCGGACGCCGCCGAAAACGCAGGCCGCCCTCCTCGAAGCGATGCAGGAACGCAAGGCCTCCATCGGCGGCGTCGACCACCCCATGAAGAGCCCATTCTTCGTGCTCGCCACGCAAAATCCCATCGAACAAGAAGGAACCTATCCGCTCCCGGAAGCACAACTCGATCGCTTCCTCTTCCTCATCAAGGTCGATTACCCAACGGACGAGGAAGAGGAACAGATCATGCGGATCGGCACGTCGGAAGTGAAAACCACGATTGCCCCGGTGCTGTCGGGGGACGATATCCTTGCCTTGCAGCAGGTGGTTCGCCGGGTGCCGGTGTCGGACAAGGTATTCCAGTTCGCGAAGCGAATCACGCGGCTGTCGCGGCCGGGCACTCCGGAGGCCGCCGAGTACGTGAGCAAGTGGCTGACGTGGGGGGCGGGGCCGCGGGCGAGCATGAACCTGGTGCTGGCCGCCAAGGCCCACGCCCTGCTTCGCGGCAGCAACCACGTGGCCGGCGACGACGTCGTTTCTGTAGCGATGCCGATCATGCGGCACCGGCTCATCCTGAACTTTGCCGCCCAGAGCGAAGGCATTACCGTGGAAGAAGTGATCCGCCAGTTGATCAGGAGTGCCGCCCGCGCCGTGGCCGCTTGATTTTTTTCAAGCCCACCCACCGCGGTGGGTGGGCTTTAATAACTATGCCGTCCTATTTAAAACCGGATGTGTTGGCCCGGGCCGAGTCGCTCGGACTCAAGGCGAGGCAACTCGTCGAAGGCTTGCGCGTCGGCGACCACAAAAGCCCCTACAAGGGCTTTTCCGTCGAGTTCGTCCAGCACCGCGAGTACGTTCCCGGCGACGACATTCGCCACATCGACTGGAAAAGCTACGGCCGCAGCGAACGCTACACCATCAAGCAGTACGAGCAAGAAACCAACTACATCGCCCACATCATCGTCGATTGCTCCAATTCGATGCGCTATGGCAGCGGCGACACCAACAAGCTGGAATATGCGAAGCTCATCGCGGCGTCGCTGAGCTATCTCATCGTGCGGCAACGCGACAGCGTCGCTTTGCGAACCTTCAACGATGCCTGGGTCGCGGAACTTCCCCCGTCCAGCCAGCTCGGGCACATCAACACCATCACGCATACCTTGGAAGAAACGCAGCCGCGGCAGAAGACGCGCATCGGGCCGCTGCTGGATGAAGTGGCCGACCGCATCACCCGCCGCGGCATCGTCTTTCTGATCTCCGATTGCTTCGACAATGTTGAGTCCACACTGGCCGGATTGCGTCACCTTCGCTTCCGCGGCCACGAAGTCGTGCTCTTCCACGTGATGCACAAGGACGAGGTCGAATTCCCGCTCGACGGCAACATTCGCTTCATCGGCCTGGAAGGGTTCGAGGAACTGATGACGCGGCCGCACTTGCTCCGCCCGGCCTATCTGCGGGTCATTGAGAAATACCTGGGCGCGATGCAAAAGGGGTGCGACGGCAGCGGCGTCGATTACGTGCGGATGATGACGAGCCGGCCGCTGGTGGCGAGCCTCGGCGAATACCTGGTGCGGCGACTGCAAACGGGGCGACGATGATTACGGCGAGCGGGGGGCGTCAGCCCCGACGTTGGTTCCGCCTGGCGCTGGTCGTCCTGATTTTGGGTGGCATCGCGACTGGGTGCTTCGTCCTGTTTCGCGATTCCCGGGACGATCTCGGCAAATTGCAGGGCGACTGGAATTACTCCGCTGCGGCCCGCGCCAATGCCGGCGTCATCCGCGTCGAGGGAACCACCTGGAGCTACCATTCCGGCGGGCCGTATGGCCGCTCGTACCGGATCGCGCTGCGCCCCGAGGCGACCCCGAAGGAGATCGACCTGGCCTTGCTCACCGCCGACGGCCAGCCGGCGACCTTCACTCACGGCGCCGGCAAAGGAAGCGAAGTGAAGCTGCTCGGCATCTACGAATTTCACGGCAACGAGGTGAAGCTGGCGCTGAGCCCGGAGCGACGGCCAACGAACTTCGACGACGACGAAGCCCAGCTGTTGATGTTAACGCGATGATTCAGAATGATTAGCCGCGACGCGGAGTCCGCGGAGCGGAGCGCTCGCGAATTGAGATAGCTTCATGAATTTCGCTTCTCCCTGGATGTTGGCCGGTGCGGCGGCGGTGGGCGTTCCCATCGCGCTGCACTTCTTTTACAAGGCCCGCTACCGCAAGCTGCCGTGGGCCGCGATGGAGTTTCTCAAGGAAGCCATCGAGCAGACGAGCCGCCGGCTCAAATTCCAGGAATGGATTCTGCTCGCCCTCCGCTGCCTGGCGGTGTTGCTGCTCGCGATGGCCATCGCCCGCCCCGTCAGTTGCAACTCCGTGGCAACCGGCCGCGGCGATTCCGTCGATGCCGTCATCGTCATCGATACCTCGTACAGCATGGGCGCCCAGGACGCCGACAAGACGCGGCTCGATCGCGCCAAGGACTCCGCCAAGGGGATCATCGATTCGCTCCCGGCCAACTCGACCGTGCAGATTATTACCTGCGCCGATCGCGCCCAACTGCTCGGCCCGAAGACCCGTTCCAATCTCGATCAGGCTCGCCAACTCATTCCCACGATTCAAACGTCCGGCCTCGCGTCGGACCTGCTTCCCGGCCTGAATGCCGCCCTGGAAGCCGCCGATTCCGGCACCGCGGGCGCCAAGGAAATCTATGTCCTCAGCGACATGCAAAAGCTCGCCTTCGAACGGCAACAGGGAACGCTCCGCGATAAGTGCGACGAAATCCGCCAGCGGGCCAACCTCGTCTTCGTTCGCTGCGGCAAGGAAGACCGCAAACTCGCAAACGTCGCGGTGGTCGACATTCAACCGGTCGGCACGATCCCGCATACGCGGAGCCGCGTTCCCTTCAACATCACCTTGAAGAACACCGGCGCCGAGACCGCCAAGTCGATCAAGGTTGGCCTGACGCTCGACGACAAGGCCATCGAGAAAGACGAGGTGCAAGTCGACGAGATCGCCAAGGGGGACCTGGCGACGGTGACGCTCACGGGCAGCCTGGAAGAATCCGGGCCCAAGGTGCTGACCGTGCGCATCAGCGGCGACGGCCTTCCCGGCGACAACCGCTTCGACAAGGTGATCCTGATTCGCGACGTGATCCGCGTTCTGCTCGTGGATGGGTCGCCGAACGCAGCGATGCCAGCCGAATCCGCGTCGCACTTCGTTCGCAACGCACTGACGCCGGTCTCCGCCGACCGCACCGAGGAGTACTACGTTCGCCCGCAGATCGCCACCCCGAACGAACTGAGTGCATCGTCGCTGCAAAATATGGATGTCGTTTACTTGCTGAATGCCTCGGCCAAGGCCCTTCCCCCGGATTTCGTGAGTCGTCTGAAGGAATTCGTGGTCGGCGGCGGCGGGCTCATCGTCGGCTGCGGCAACAATGTGATGGCCGCGGATTACAATCGCGTACTCGGTTCCAGCGGCGCCGGCTTGCTCCCCTTCGATCTCACGGAAGTGCAGAACGCCACCGAGACCAGCCCGTTCAAGCCCGCCCCCGAATCGGTCGATTCGCCGTCGTTCCTGAGCCTGTTCCGCGAACCGCCATACAGCAACGCCCTGGAAGGCGTGTCGATGACGCGGCTTTACGGTGTCGCCGAGAACGGTCCGGGAAGCGTCGGCGGCCGCGTGCTCGTTCGCACCGCCGATTCCAAGCCGTTCATTAGTTCGCGCGTCGTCGGTGAAGGGGAAGCGATTTTCGTGAGCACTTCGCTCGACGAACGCTGGACGAACTTCCCCGGCCGCGGTTCCGATGCGTTCGTGCCGTTCACCAGCTTCACTCTCGCCCACTTAACCAGTTTGAAGACGCCGGGAGGAACCAAGTCCGCCGGCGATCCGCTGATGTGGTATCCACTGGAAGTGGGGAGCGGGTTCGAGTTGGTGAAGCCGCTTAGAGTGGGGGAAAGCCAACCGCGGCGCCTGCGTCTGGACCGCCCCGAAGCGCGGCCCGGCGAAAAGCTCGCCGTCACCGCGACCGACACTGCCGACCCCGGCATTTATCGCATCGTCGCCGACGGCATGCCCGATTCCAAGGGGGCGCTGTTCGCGGTGAACCCCGACCTCCGCGAATCGCAAAACCTGGATAATGCCTCCAACGAGGACCTTCGCAAGCTACTCGGCTTCGACCCGGTAGTGATCCAGGCCGGGGCCGGCACCGAGGCCGCCGTCAATCAGACGCGTACCCTGAGCGAGTATACCGAGTTTTTCTTGCTGTTCCTGTTGGTGGCGCTGGTCGGCGAGTCGATCTGGGCCTGGGCGTGTGGCCGCGCGTGGTAAATGTTCGAGGTTAGCCGCGACCCGAAGGGAAGCGCTCCGCGGCTATTGGGAGTCAGGAAGGTAATGGCCCCACCCGAATCCCGCCTTACACCTCCCCCCTTGTGGAGGAGGTCGCCGACGAGCGAAGCGAGTCGGCGGGTGGGGGGTGTTTGCAACAAGTGATACCCCCCACCCGCCCCACAAGGGGGGAGGTTGTAGGTGTTGTAGGTGGTTGGCTCGATGTCAGTACATTGATGGCCGTCAGAAAACGGGTTAATCACATGTCCTACCTTTTCCCGAATTTGGCGCTGCGTGGGTCGTGGCCGATTGCACTCTGCATAGTGCTCGGGATCGTCGCCGTCGGCGTCGTGCTCTGGCTTTACCTGCGCGAGAGCCCGCGGCTCGGGCCCATTCCGCGAACGGCGATGCTCCTCCTGCGCATGGGCATCGTCGCCGCCGTCGCCTTTCTCTTGCTCCGGCCGGTGTGGGTCATCGAGAAGAAAGGCGAACGGCGCCGCAACGTCGCCATTCTCGTGGACGTGTCGGAGAGCATGAAGAGCCGCGATCCGCGTCCCGGCATCAGCGATCAATGGCGAGTGGCGATCGCCTACGATTTCGTTCCGCCGGACAAGGGCGTCTCCGAAAGCCAGGTTGCCTCGGCCGTTGGCGATGGCCGGATGCCCGATAAACCTGCCCGCCTCGAGGTCGCACGCCACGCCCTGCTCAACCCCAAGCTGAATCTCTTCGAACAACTGCGCAACCGGTCGGGGCCGCTGGAAGTCTCGAGTTTCGGCATCAACCGCGTCGGCCGCGAAGCGCTCGATCCGTCGTGGCTTAAAACCATCGAAGCGACCGAAACGCGAACCGCCCTCGCCGATGCCGTCACCGAGCTTCTCGATCGCGACGACAAGGACTTGCCGGCGGCGATCGTAATCGTCTCCGATGGCCGCGAAAATTATAGCGCTCGCAAGCGCAGCCTCGACGACATCGCCCGCGATTGCGCCCGCCACAAGGTGCCGCTGCACATTTACGGCGTCGGCAGTTCTTCCTTCGGCCACGTCCAGCTCCGCGATGCCCTCGTTCCCGAAAACCTCTTCGTGGACGACCTCGTTTCCGTGCCGGTCCGCTATCGCGTCAAGGACGTACCGGAAGGCAAGGCCGAGATCGTGCTCAAGTACGGCGATCGCGAAGTCGCCCACAAGTTGATCGACCCGGTGCGTCAGGGCGACGATCTCCGCGAAACGCTCTACTTCATTCCCACCAAGGAAGACGCGGCCACGCCGAAACAAGAATTGACCGTCACGGTGCGCGTGACGGCCGGCGTCGGGGCGACCGCCGAGGTGCTCACCGACGAGACCGTCAAGAATGTCAAAGTGGTCGATCGCAAGTTGAAGGTGCTGGTGGTCGATTCGCTGCCGCGCTTCGATTTCAAGTTCTTGCAACGGGCGCTGCTGCGCGATCGCCGGGTCGAAGCGAGTTTCTTCTTGACCGAAGGCGATCGGCAAACGATGAAGTCGGGCAAGCCGTGGCTCCCGGGGTTCGCGCTCGGCCGCGACGATTTCCGCAAGGAGCTTTTCGATTACGACCTGCTGATTCTCGGCGACTTGCCCAATGCCTTCTGGACGCCGGAACAGCAAGAGGTGATCAAGGAATTCGTGGCGGAAGGGGGTGGGCTGATCCACATTGCCGGCCGCTGGCACGCCCCGGCCGGGTGGACGCGGTCGCCGATCGCGGACGTGCTGCCGGTGGAATTCGAAGCGCAGCGATTCCCGATCGAATCGCCGACGCGGCCCGTGGGCTTCCGCCCGATGGTATCGCCGGCGTCGGTGCGCTCGCCGCTGCTTTCCCTGGAAGACGACCCACTGGACAATGCCCGCCGCTGGCGAACGCTGCCGGAGATGTACTGGCATTACCCGGTCACGAAGCTGAAGCCCGCGGCCGAGGCGTTCCTCGTGCATCCCACGGCGAAACTCGCCGACGGCAAGCCGATGCCGCTCCTCGCCGGCCACTATTACGGCAAGGGGTACGTGGTGTTCATGGGGTTCGACGAAACGTGGCGATGGCGCTTCAACGAAGGCGACAAGTATTTCGGCCGCTTCTGGAGTCAGATGGTCTACGTGGCCGGAGTGCCGCGCACCGTCGGCACCAAGCTCACGCAACTTTCCCTCGACGTCAACGACCCGGTGCAAGGCAAAACCGGGCAACTCTACGCCCGGCTCTTCACCAAGGACTTCCAGCCGGTGACGATGGACGAAATCGAGGCCAAGCTGGTGAAACTCGATGCCGACGCGAACGACAAGGAGGCCATCGTACCGGTGAAGTTGATCGCCATTCGCGGTTCGGATAATCGGCCGACTGGCGAATACGTGGCCACGCTACCGTTCAATCGCACCGGCCGCTTCTCGCTGAAGGTCGATCCGAACAACGGGAAGGCGGCGAACCTGGACTACCGGGTCAGCCTGCCGCCGGAGCACGAACGGTCGCCAGGGGCGATGGCCGAGGCCGACTTGCGCAAGCTCGCCGAGGCGACCGGCGGCGGCTTCTACCGCGAGGAAGACCTGTTCAAGATGCCCGACCAGGTGAAAGCGCAAACGGCGCCGTTCTCCATCCGCACGGAAACGCTCTTGTGGAACCAGTGGGCGATGATCGCGCTGCTCGTGCTGTTGACGGCGGAATGGCTGGTTCGGAAATTCAAC
>DATNBQ010000405.1:0-4841 GCA_035571955.1 Urbifossiella sp.
GGAAGAGCATGATCACGCTCTTGGCTTTCGCCTTGCGCCGTCCACCGGACTGCTCGGCGCGAAGCGCGGCCGGCAACGTCAGCCCAGTGAGCCCGACGGCCCCAATGCGGAGCAGGGTGCGGCGTGAGAAGGCGGCAGGCATGGAGGGCTCGCGCTGGCAGCGGAGAGAACGACCCGATTATCGGCGAAATCGCGCCGCGAGGCAAACGATTCCATTACACAATTGCCATTCGCAGAGGCATCGGCGAGAATCGGAGGTTGTGAGCAAGCTCGTATTCATTCCTGTCGTTTTCGCAATGCTGGCCCTCGCGCCGGCAGTCGCGGCTGTCGAGCCGGTGAGCTTCGCCCGCGAAGTCATCCCCATCTTCACGCGGGCCGGGTGCAACTCGGGCGCCTGCCACGGCACGCCGACCGGTAAGAATGGCTTCCGCCTGAGCCTTCGCGGCTACGATCCGGCCCTCGACATTCACACGCTGACGCGGGAGATGGCGGGCCGCCGCATCGACCGCATCGACCCGGACCGCAGCCTGATTCTTCAGAAGGCCACGGCCCGCGTCCCGCACGAAGGTGGCCGCCGCCTCGACCCCGACGGCGCCCACTATCGCCTAGTCCGCGACTGGATCGCACTGGGAATGCCCGACGACCGCGAGCGTATGCCCCGGCCAGCCACACTGACTGTCATGCCATCGCACGCGATTATCGATTCCCCGATCGCTACGCAATCGCTTCGCGTGCTGGCGGCATTCCCGGATGGCTCGAAACGCGATGTGACCCATTTGACCCGATTCACGGTGAGCGATGAGTTAAGTGCCCGGGTCGGTCCGGATGGCACGGCGGCGAAACTGCGGCCGGGCGAGGTCGTGGTAATCGCCGAGTATATGGGGCTCATGACGCCATCGCGGATTCTCTTTCGCGACCCGCGGCCGGGATTTCACTGGCCCCACCCGCCCGAGTGGAATGCCATCGATCGTCACGTCTTCGCGAAGTTGCGGACGCTCCGAATCGAGCCGGCGCCGCTCTGCAATGACGCCGAGTTTATCCGCCGGGCACATCTCGATGCGGTCGGCCGTTTGCCGGGCCCCGATGAAGTACGAGCGTTCCTTGCCGACACCGACCCGAAGAAACGAGCGCGACTCGTCGACCACCTGCTCGCGTTGCCGGAATTCGCCGACTGGTGGGCGTTGAAATGGTCGGACCGGCTCGGCGTGAATCAGCGCTTCGTCGGCAAGATCGGCGCGGTGAAGTACCATCGATGGGTGCGGGGTGCGATGGCGGCGAATATGCCCGAGGACGAGTTCGCCCGCGCGATCATCACGGCCGCCGGGCCGAATTATACCAATCCGCCTGCCGGATTCTTCCGTCGCCTCCGCAATCCGCAGGTGCGGGCCGAGGAAATCGCTGAACTCTTCATGGGCGTGCGGATTGGTTGTGCCCGCTGCCACAACCACCCCGGCGAGAACTGGACCCAAGACGATTACTACGGCCTGGCCGCCTTCTTCAACCGCATCGGCTACCGCAACGGGCCGTTCTTCCTGCAAATCTACGACAAGGAAGAGACGGTTTTCTCAACGCGGGTCGGGGAACAAACGCATCCGCGGACCGGGGCCGAGGTGCCGCCGAAGTTCCCCGGCGGTCCCATGGCTAATCTCGGGCCAGAAGCGGACCGCCGCGGCGCATTCGCCGACTGGCTGACGGCGCCCGGCAATCCGTTCTTCGCGCGAATGGCCGCCAACCGCATCTGGTTCCACCTGTTCGGCCGCGGCGTCGTCGAACCCGTGGACGACTTCCGCGCCACCAATCCGCCCAGCATCCCCGCGCTGCTCGATGCGCTCGCCGCCGATCTCGTCGCCCATCGATTCGACCGCAAGCACCTGATCCGCACGATCATGAACTCGCGGGTCTATCAATCGTCGGGGGCAAAGAACGCCACCAACGCCGAGGACGTCAGGTATTTCTCGCGGTACGTGCCGCGGCGCCTCGGGGCCGAGGCATTGCTCGACGCCGTGGGCGACGCGACTGGAGTGCCGGAGCGGTTCCCCGGATTTCGGGCCGGGACTCGGGCGGTCCAACTTCCCGACGGCGAGTTCTCTTACCCGTTCCTGCAAACGTTTGGGCGGCCGGCGCGGGCCACCGTCTGCGAGTGCGAACGGAGCGACGACACCACTTTGCACATGGCCCTGATGCTGCAAGGAGGCGATTTTCTTCAGACCAAGCTGACGCACCCGTCCGGCCGGATCGCGCGGCTTGCGGCATCGTCGGCGACCGATAGCGAAGTGGTCGATGGACTCTTCCTGCGAACGCTGTCGCGGCCTCCAACGGCCGCGGAATGGCGGCGCGTCTCCGAGTTCCTCGGCCGCGACCCCCGGATGTCTCGCCAACGCAAGTTCGAAGACGTCCTCCACGCCCTTCTCAACCATCCAGAGTTTCTCTTTCAGCACTGACCTGGATGAGGAAGGAGAGCGATCGCACGCCGCAAATGTTCGCGCAAGCACTTCATTCCCCGGAACCTTCGACCTCCACATCGCGCATTCGGACGCCCGACAAGCATCCGAACCGATGATTGCCGAAGCCTTACAGAAGCTCCTGAAGGATCGAGCCGGTGCTGGCGAGAAAGGGTCGTCCCTGCTGGTCGGTAATTTCCGTTCGCGGGTCGATGCCGAGTAAGTGGAATATGGTGGCGGCGAGATCGGCGGGAGCCAACGGTTTGGTGGAAGGATAAGCGGCGCTGCGGTCGGAGGAACCGATCACCTGGCCGCCGCGAATGCCGCCGCCGGCGGCCAGGACCGAATAACAGAACGACCAGTGGTCGCGCCCCGCCGCTTTGTTGATCCGCGGCGTTCGGCCCATATCGCCCATCCAAAGCACCAGCGTGTCATCGAGACGGCCGCGCATCGCGAGATCATTCAAAAGTGTCGAAACCCCATGATCGGTGGGCGGCAGCAAGCTCTCTTTCAACTGCTTAAAGTTGTTGTCGTGCGTGTCCCAGTCGCGGTTGCCGAAGGAATAAAGGGTGACGAGCGGGACGCCGGATTCAACGAGGCGGCGGGCCAGCAGGCAGTTGCGGGCGAACGGTATCGTTCCGTAAGAATCGCGAACCTTGCTGGGTTCGCGAGATAAATCGAAGGCGTCGCGCGTGGCCGGCGAAGCGAGCAAGTCGAAGGCGCGGCGCGTGGCGTTGTCGAGGTCGCGGATTTCTGACGCTGCGTGCAGGGCCGGAGCGGCGCGATTCATATCGTCGAGCAGGCGGCGGCGGCCGCCAATCCGTTCGCCATTCACGGCGCCCATCACCTCGGCGACGCCCCGAAGATCGAGCGTCCCGTTCATCGGCCTGACGAAGGGAACGGTAAACGCATCGAACGCTTTGCCGAGGCAGCCGCCATTTTGGCCCAGGCTATCGAAGTTCCCAAAATGCCGCAACTCGCCGAGCGTGACGTAAGGAAAGATCGATCGCATCGTCGGCCGCAGCTTGCTCACCACCGAACCGATCGACGGCATGTCCAACGGCGTGGCCGGCGGCTCGATTCCGAGAATTGCATTCTTGGGATGGTGATGCCCGGTCAACGACAGATAAGCCCCAATGGCGTGGTCGTTGTCGCGATGATGCATGGAGCGAATGATGGCGTATTGCTGTGCGAGTTTACCGAGCTTGGGTAGATGTTCGGAGATGGCGATGCCGGGCACTGCAGTCGATGCGGGTTTGAACTCGCCGCGAATCTCGCTTGGTGCGGTTGGTTTCGGGTCGAGGGTTTCGATGTGCGACGGGCCGCCGTAATTAAAGATCAGGATGCACGACTTGGCCTTGCCGAAGCCATCGCTGCGCGACGGCGACGCGGCTGCCGCCCGAGCCTTGAGCCAGTGCGGCCAAATAAGCCCGGTGAATCCAAGACCGCCAATCTGCATCGACTCGCGCCGCGTGAGGCCGTCGCAGAGGCGAATGCGGGAATGGCGGATCGAAAGCATAATACCACCGGAAAGGATTCCCTGAGTTTACCGCGGCTGCCAATTCATTCCAATAAGGGAATTGGGCGGCTTCTTATTCAGTCCTTCCAGGTGAGTGAAATCGCTGCTCTCGGTAGGGAGCCAGAGTAGCAGCGTTTTCAATCGAGAATGTTCCTGACGACACTGGCGCGGGTCACTGCAGGATCGGTGAGCGCGTCGTCGCGGCCCTCGTGCGGATAGGTGAGTTTTGCGTGGTCCAGGCCTAGGGCATGAAGCAAGGTGGCGTGCAGGTCGCAAACGCGGACGACCTTGTCGACGGACTGGTAGCCGAAGTCGTCGGTTGCGCCGTGGGCGTAGCCCTTTTTAAAGCCGCCGCCGGCCAGCCAGAGCGAGAAGGCATGCCGGTTGTGATCGCGGCCGTCGCTTCCTTGCGAGATCGGCAGGCGGCCGAATTCGCCGGTCCACATCACGATGGTCGAATCGAGCAGCCCGCGCCGCTTCAAGTCGAGCACCAGGCCGGCGCTCGGTTGATCGGTCATGGCCGTGAGGTTCTTCAAGCTCTCGGCGTTCTTCGAGTGCGTATCCCACGGCTGCGAACTGAGGAAGATTTGCACGAAGCGGACGCCGCGCTCGACGAGCCGCCGAGCCAGCAGGCAGCGCTTGCCGTACTCCGCGGATTTGGGTCGATCCATGCCATAGAGCCTCCGCGTCTCGTCAGTTTCTTTCGAGATGTCGAGGACATCGGGCACGGCAGTCTGCATGCGTGCGGCCAGTTCGAAGTGACCGATCCTCGCTTCGAGTTCGGCGTTGCCGGGATGGCGTTTCAGGTGATTCGCGTTGAGTTGGTTCAGCAGGTCGAGTTGATTGCGGCGGCCTGCCGCGGGTTGATCGGGCGGCGTCGC
>DATNBQ010000406.1:0-7668 GCA_035571955.1 Urbifossiella sp.
TCGTGTCGAGAGGGGTGGTCGTGCCGTCGCCCCAATCGATGACGGCCGCGTACTCCGGAAGAACCTGGGGCGAATCGATTGTTCCGGTCGGATTGCCGGGGTCGTTGAACGTGCCGATAATCGCTCCGCCCGGCATCGTCGTCCCTTCGTCGATTGGAGCGAGAGGGTCGCCGGAATTGGCGTTGATGGTCACTGGCACATCGTTGACGGTAATCGAATCGGTTTGAGTCGGGCCGACCGCCGCCAGCGCATCGTGGGTGATCGAGAGCGTGATGGGGAAAGTGCCCTCTTCCGCGTAGGGATGGGCCGGGGCGATCACTTGCCAGACGCCGCCGCCGATGAAGTTGAAACTGGTGGGATTGGCGATCGTGTCCAGGGTCGTGATGGTGCCGTCGCCCCAGTTAATCACGGCGGCGTATTCGGGAAGAGTCTGCGGGGAATCGATGGTCCCGGCGGGGTTGCCGGGATCGGTGAACGTGCCGACGACGCCTCCCGGTGAGGAGGTTGCTTCGTTAATCGGCGCGAAGGGCGCGCCCGAGTTGGCATTGATCGTTACCGGCACATCGGCGACCGACGCCGGGGTATCCTGAACCGGGTTCCAGTCGATGTGATAGTCGTTGCCGCCGTTGTAGCCTTGAAGAATGACGTCGCTGAGGTGAGTCGATCCCGTGGCCGTCGTGTCGGTATAGATGAGTTGTCCATTAATGAAGTAGACGACATCGGGCCCGGAGATGGCCATGGAAAGCTGATACCACTGGTTGTAGCCGGTGAAGCCGGGAACATTGGTGTAGCCATTCGTCTGATCGAAGACGCGGAAGCCGACGGCGCCGGCCGTGGACGGAGCGACGTTGTTGTTGAAGGCAATGATCGGGAAGCTGGTGACGGTGTTCGCGTTATCCACCCCGGTCGCCCAGAAGCTCGCCAGAAGCCCGAAGTTCCCCGGCTGCGAAGGATTGAACGTATCTTGCTGGCTGAGCGTGGACCAGGCCAACGGCACGAACAGATCGATGGTGGCGTAAGTGGTTCCCGGCGGCAGATCGTACTTGCGGCCCTGGGTATCGTAGAACGGGCTATTGAAAGCCGCGGGGCGGCTCCCGTCCGCGTCGGCCGGACTGATGTGCTCGTCGATGACGCCGGTGCGGCCCTGCGCGGTCTGACCGCCGACGAAGGCATTGGGCGGGAAGCGATCGGTATACCAGGCGCCGGGCGCCTGCGCGGGGGCCGTGACAACCACGCCGGCATCGTTGAGGCCGAAGTGGGTATCGACCGAGAAGCCATCGTCGTCCGTCACGTGGACGGAAGCGAAGAAGGTTCCCTCTTCGGGGTAGATGTGGCTTCCCGTGATCGTGTAGATGCCGGTAGCGGGGTTGAAAGTCACGGCGCCGGAAGTCGTGTCGATGGGGGTGCCGTCGCCCCAGTCGATGGCCGTCGTGAAGTCGGCGGTGTGGTCGCCGGGATTGGCATCAGTGAGCGTGGCCAGCACGACCGGCCCCGTCGAGGCGGCTTCCGTCGCGGTGATGGTCGTGCCGGTGGCGTCGATTCGCAAGGGCGCATCGCTGACGAGGAAGGTCGGTCCGTTGGCCGTGGTCACCGTGCTTCCACCCACGTCCTTGATGACGACCGAGGAGACGGTGAAACTCCCGGGCTCGGCGACGTTCAGGTTCGTGGCAACGACCATCCAGTGCGAGACACCGCCGGAAACGCCATTGGGCTGCACCGCATAGCTCGGCGTGCCATTGAACGAGGGTGCGCCGGTGAAGTTGACGGTAATGTTCGCGGGCGGGAAGTCGGATGCGGTAGCGGCCGGATTGGCATCGTCGAATGTGGCCAAAAGCACGTTGGTGAAGGGGATTCCCTCGACGCCGTTGGCTGCAGGTTGGACCGCCGTCGTGTCGGTCAGGAGGGCGTCGGCCACTCCGCTGCCGCCGTTGAGCGGCGTGCTGGCGCCGGTCGAGCCGGCCGGAGGATTCAGTACGCCATCGTCCGCCACGGAAACCGTGTACAGCGTTCCGGCCGCTGCCTCTTCGTAGACGTGCGCGCCCGCGGCGAGGGTGACGACAGCGAAGTTGTTGCCGCCCGTGTTAACAATTTGGGCGGTCGCTGCCGAAGTGGAGGTCACAACGCTATTGGGAGAACCATCGCCCCAGGTAATGGTCGCGGTCAGGTGCGTGAGATCCGTCGGGCCCGTCGTATCGACGAACTGCAGGAGGTTCTCGCCCGGCCGAACGGCCTGGCCTTCCTGGGAAAGGGGCGCGGCCGGTGCGACCTCGGGTTGGAAAATGACGGGGTTGGGCTGCAACCCGGTCGGAGTGATGCGCGATTCGAGCGATTCGATGCGAAGGCGAGCAGGGCTGGGGTTACGGATCGTCCCTTGACGACGACGGAAAGCCTGAGTCATGAAGCGACGGATGCTGCTCTTGGACGACATACACGACCTCGCGACAAAGGTGTTAATCGTGGAGATAATGGCAACTTGGGAAGTTTGCGAGTCAGCGGCGGCCTACCGAACTGCATTCTGGCGTGGTCGACAGTTCTTGACCGGACGGGAAAGACGTGAGAACCTCGCGGTACGACTCTTTCCCTAAAGGATTCCATTCGTAGAGGTTGATGAGTCTACTCGATAGTTGGAAGAGAGTTAAGGTGCAAAGTTCCGGGTTAGGCAAAAAATCTCCATTTTTTGCAACTTTCCGATAGCCCGCACATTGCCTGAAGGTCCGATAGTACCGATTTTCCCAATTAGAAGGCCCAATATGAGCCGCCTAAAGATTTGATTAACCCCGGACGTGCGGCCGCTCACGAACCTCTCGGCTCTTTTGCAGCCCGGATATAGGCTTCGAAGTTGGCGACGGGCGTTCCTTTATCGACGCCGTGGTTAAGGTTAACGATGTGGCGCCGTCCGCCGCCGGCGCGAACGCAGGCGCGCGTCGCGTTGGCCACTTGCTCGGGCGTCCCGGTTCGAAGCACTTCCTCGTCAACGTTCCCTTGAAATACCAGGTGCGGATAATCGCGGCGGGCAGCGGCGAGGTCATGCCGGCTTCCAAGGCTGATCGCTTCCGCGCCGCTTGCGCACATCCGATCCAGGTAGGGCCCTTCCTTGACGAAAAGAATTCGCGGCACGCTGGCCGCACCGGCCATTATCGCCCGGTGATGCGGCTGCGCCCACGCGTCGTACTCGTCGGCCGTCAGCATTCCGGCCCACGAATCGAATAGTTGATACACGTCGGCGCCGTCGGCGATGAGTGTTTGGAGAAAGCCAACTGTCGCGGCGGAGAGCTTTTCGAGCAGGCCGTTCCAGACGGTGGGTTGCTCGTCCGCGAACCGGCGCGTCGCCGCCACGTCCTTCCCCGTGCCAATGCAATACGTGGCCACTGTGAACGGCGCCCCGGCGAAGACCAGCACCGGCAGTTCGCCGCGCAGTTCCTCTTTCACCCGCTTCAACAAGGCGCGGATGTGGGAGTAAGTTTGCGGGTCCGGGTTGGCGTTCAGGCGGTCGAGGTCGGCCCGAGTGCGGATCGGTTGATGCGGCACTGGCCCGGCTCCGGGTTGCAGTTCGAACGGCAGCCCCATCGAAAAGGGAAGCGTGGTGATGTCGTAAAAGAGAATGATGCCGTCGACGCCGAAGCGGCGCGGGGCGAGCGAGGCCCGGGCCGCGCTTTCCACATCCTCCGAAAAGGCGAAGAATGATTTGCCGGCGCGGATGCGCTGGAACTCGGGATCCCAGCGGCCGGCCTGGCGCATGGCCCACACCGGCGGTCGCTCCACCGCTTCGCCGCGCAACGCGCGAACTAATAGATGCTCGGGGAGAGGCATTCCAATCTCTTAGAAACGCGGAATTCGGAACGCGGAAGCCGGAACGGAAGAATCGGTTCAATTCCGAGTTCCGCGTTTGAGTTATCCACGGCCGAAGGAGTCTTGCGGCACGGCGGGTTTGATTCCCACGTACAGGGTGGCGATGCCGAGCGTGAACGGCACGAAGCTCACGTCGATGAGGCCGTGGCCGCGCATCTTCTCGGCGAGGGCGTCGTAGTCGGGGAAGCGCAGCGCGCTTTCCGGCAGGTATTTGTAGGCATTCTCGCGGCTCCGCGACAGCATCTGCCCCAGCCGCGGCAGCACGTGGCGGAAGTAGAAGGTGAATAAGCGGCCGAAGAGGCGGTTCCGCGGCCGCGAAAACTCGAGGATCGCGACACGCCCGCCGGGCCGAACCACGCGGACGAGCTCCGCCAGACCGCGATCCGTGTCGGTCACGTTTCGCAGGCCGAACGCCACGGCGGCAAGCTGGAACGTGCTCTCCGGAAAGGGCAACGCTTGAGCATCCGCCTCCACGAACTGGATGCGTTCGCCAGCCCCGGCCTTGGCCGCCTTGCGGATTGCGCGTTCGAGCATTTCCGGGCAGAAATCGGCGGCGACAATCGGCACGCGGCCGAGCGCGGCGCGGTCGTAGGCCAGGGCCAAGTCGCCGGTGCCGGTGCACAGGTCGAGGATGGGCCCGGCCGCCGCCGGTAGCGGGGGAACCAGCCGCGTCGTTCGCCGCCGCCACCGCCGATCGACGTTCAAACTCAGCGCGTGGTTGAGGAAATCGTACCACGGCGCGATTTGCCCGAACATCCGCCGGATGCGAGCTTCGCGCTTATCGAGCAATTCCGGTGCGGCCACGACGAATCCAAATAATAGTGGCGAACGGCTCTGTCGGTTTATAACTTCAACCGTTGCCCGGCCCCTCCCTTAACATCGGTAGTGCATCAGTTTGGTGGCACGGGCATTCTTGCCTGTGCAAAAGCTCGCACAGGCGAGAATGCCCGTGCCACCAAGACCAACCTGACGCACTCCCTTAACGTCCGGAGGCTTTCTCGTGCTCGAACACAACAAGTACGTCATCAAGGAAAAGGTCAAGATTCTCTCCGCCGTGCAAAGTTATGACATTTTCGACGACCAGGGAGCTCTGGTCGGCACCGGTCAGGAATCGATCGGTATGCTCACACAACTTCTCCGCTGGTTCATGAGTAAGCAATTCCTCCCGACGCGGCTCGAGGTGCGCGAGAAGCCGGACGATTCGCTCGTCTTTTCCCTGCGCCGCGGTTGGTATCTGTTCCGTTCCCGCGTCGAAGTGCTCGATTCCCAGGACCAACTGGTCGGCTACTTCAAAAGCAAGTTCTTCACCATCAGCGGCGGCTTCCACGTCTACGACAAGGACGACAAACACTTCGCGGAAGTGAAGGGAAAGCTATTCGGTTGGAACTATCGGTTCCTGTCGCCGGACGGCAAAGTCGAGATGGGAAAGGTCTCGAAGAAACTCGGGGCGATGGGCATTATCAAGGAGATGTTCACTTCGGCGGACACGTTCGGCGTAGAGGTAAGTGAGGATCTGGCCCAGGAGCCGATGGCCAAAATGCTGATCCTGGCGGCGACCCTGGCGATCGACCTGATTTATAAATCGGAATCGCGCGGCGGCGCCGGGGATGCACTCGATGTCTTCGGCGAGTGACCCCGCAGTTAGACCGATTGCGCGAGACACTGCGAAAAGGAGGCTTTGTTGGGGCGGGTCGGAGCGAGACAACCGCGGAAAGGATGTCGAGTGAGGCCCAGGCCGGTGATTGCGCATCGAGACAATCGCTCCGGCCATCGTCCGGTGGCGCCTCAATGGCTGGGAGGGCGCGCGGGAAATCCCAAACGTGGATAGCGGGATAGGCATCCATTTCGCCGAGCTCGCCGCCCGACGGGCCGACCCCCGGAAGCAGCGTGATCTTCACCTTCCACTGGACATCGCCCGACCGCTGGGAAGGTAAGGAGTATCGGGTAAGGAGTATTGGGTAACGATTGCCGAACGCGAATCGCAATCACCCCACGGCCGCACTTCCTAACATAAGCCTGCCACCAATCCTCTTCCCCTGGAGCACCTCCCATGATGCGCTCCCTCGCTGCCCTTCTGATCCTGGCGGCCCCCGCCGCGGCCGCCGAGAAGATGAACGTCCTGCTCATCGTTTCAGACGACCTGACCAACACGGCGCTCGGCTGCTATGGCTCGCCGGCAAAGACGCCGAACATCGACAAACTCGCCAGCAAGGGCGTCCGCTTCGACCGGGCCTATTGCCAGTTTCCGCTCTGCAACCCGAGCCGGGCCAGCTTCCTCACCGGCCTTCGCCCGAACAGCACCAAGGTCTACGAGAACGGCACGCAGTTTCGCAAGGTCGTGCCGGACGTACAGACGCTGCCGCAAACATTCCAGAAAGCCGGTTACTACGTGGCCCGCGTCGGCAAGTTGTACCACTACGGCGTGCCGGGTCAGATCGGCACGAACGGCCTCGACGACCCGCCGAGCTGGCAGCACGTCGTCAATCCGCGCGGCTACGACAAGGACGACGAAGACGCCGACCGCATCTTCACGCTCACGCCCAACGGCAAGGGTTCCGGCCGCTTCGGAGCGACCTTGAGTTGGCTTGCCTCCGAGGGAACCGACGAGCAAATGACCGACGGCAAGATCGCCGCCGAGACGGTGAAGTTGCTCGCCGCCAACAAGGAGAAGCCGTTCTTTTTGGCCTGCGGCTTCTTCCGGCCGCATACACCGTACGTCGCGCCGAAGAAGTACTTCGACCTGTACCCGGTGGATGCGATCGCGTTGCCGAAGGTTCCCGATGGACATCGCAAGGCCGGCCCGGCGGCGGCCTTCGCCAGCGCCCGCCCCAAGCAAGAAACGATGACCGACCTCCAGCGCCGCCAGGCGATCCAGGCTTACTACGCGGCGACTTCGTTCATGGATGCCCAGGTCGGCGTCGTGGTCGATGCGCTCGAGAAGAACGGGCTCGCGGACAGGACCATCGTGGTTTTCATGAGCGATCACGGCTACCATCTCGGCGAACATGGCCTGTGGCAAAAGATGAGCCTGTTCGAGAACAGCGCGCGGGTGCCGCTGGTGATTTACGACCCGCGGGCCAGGGGGAATGGCAAGGCGAGCCAGCGGATCGTGGAACTCGTCGACCTGCATGCGACGCTGGCGGACCTGTGTGCCTTGCCCGCGCCGAAGTTGGATGGGCCGAGCCTCAAGCCGCTGATCGACGACCCGGCGGCGGCATGGGACAGGCCGGCCATCACGCAGGTCAGCCGCGGCACGCCGATCATCACCGGCAAGAAGATCGGCAAGAACGCTTTTTGGTTCCTCGGCGCCACGGTGCGGACGCCGCGCTACCGCTACACCGAATGGGACGGCGGCAAGAAGGGCATTCAACTGTTCGATTACGAGACCGATCCCGGCGAGTTGAAGAACCTCGCCACTGACCCCGCCCATGCGGAAGTGGTGGCGAAGCTCAAGGCCATGCTGCCGAAGTAGAAATAACCACAGAGGCACAGAGACACAGAGCAGAAACACGTGAGCCTACTCATCTTCCGTTTTTTTGCTTCTCTGTGTCTCTGTGCCTCTGTGGTTAGTGCTGAGTTCACCGTTTCCGGTTGAAAAGCGACGGATCGAATTCGTCGACGGCGGGGCCGGCGTTGTCCGGCTTCGGGGCGGCCGACGGTCGCCGCGCCGCCGTCTCGCCGAACCGCGGCGCGGGAACCGCTGGAACCGCTGGAGCGGGCGGCAGAGCCGGCTTCGGGACAGGAGGAAGCACCGGCTTCGGTTGCTCGAGTTTCACGTCCGGCGGCGGCAGCACCGGAACCACGGGCGGCTTCTTGCCG
>DATNBQ010000407.1:0-17331 GCA_035571955.1 Urbifossiella sp.
CACGCCGGCGGATGTCGCAGCGGCACTGTTCCAGGGTTTCTTCCCGCCGACGACCTACGATGCCGAACCGCTCCGCGGCGGCCGCGTCGGCCTGCAGGAGATGGGGCTGCCATACGTCGCCGATCCCGCCATTAGCAAGCACATCGCCGAGTTCTTGAGAATGCATCTGGCGAGCGGGGGGCGTCAGCCCCCTGATTCTTACGCATCTACGGAGAATCAGGGGGCTGACGCCCCCCGCTCGCCCGGAGTCGATGCGATACTCTTTAACGGCGGCGTGTTCCAACCGCCCGTGCTCCGCGACCGCGTCATCGACGTGATGCGTCCATGGTTCGGCGCCGACTGGAAGCCGCTCATTCTCACCAGCCCGTCGCTCGATTTGGCCGTCGCCTGGGGCGCCGCTTACTTCGCGTGGCTTCGGCACTCCGGGGGAAAACGCATCGGCGGCGGCATTCCCCGCTCGTATTACATTGCCATTGATTCCGGAAGCCAACAATCCTCGACTCTTACGCTTCTCTGCGTGGTTCCGCGCCGCCTCCAGGAAGGGGAAGAGGTTCGCTTGCCGCAGCCGGAACTGGAACTGGCGCTCGGCCAGCCCGTCCTCTTCCCGCTTTACACCTCGACCGTTCGCGGCGACGACAAGCCCGGCGACGTGCTGCAGCTTGCCCCCGACTCCGTGCTCGAACTGCCTCCCTTGCATACGATCTTGCGCGGCGGCAAACGCGCCGGCGTCAAGCAAGTGCCCGTCACCCTGGCCGCCCGCTGCACCGAAATCGGCACCCTCGAACTCTACTGCGTTTCGAAGGAAGGGAACCGCTGGCGGCTGGAGTTCAACGTCCGCGATGTGCTGCGCGAGCCGAACCGCGACGACGCCGAGGCCGAGGAGTCCACAACGGTCGTGGATGTCTTCCCGGAAGAGAGGATCCAGCAGGCGGCGGGGCTGATCGCGGGAACGTTCGGCGAATCGGAAGCCACTGTTGCGCCGCAGGAACTACCCAAGCTTTTGGAATCTGCCCTGGAAGCGTCGCGCGGCAACTGGCCGACCGGGCTCATCCGCCGCCTTGCCGAGTTCCTGGAGCAAAACGCCGACGGCCGCGGCCGCTCGCCCGCCCACCTCGCGCGCTGGTACAACCTCACCGGCTTTTGCCTGCGTCCCGGCTTCGGCGACCCCCTCGATCGCTATCGCGTCGAAGGGCTCTGGAAGCTCATCACGGCGGCCGCGAGTTCCGCCGCCCCCGGCCGCAAGGCCGCGGTTCCCGAGGGCGGCGCCGATTACTGGATCATGTGGCGGCGCATCGCCGGCGGCCTGAACACGGCCTTGCAGCAGGCCCTGTTCGGGCGATTGAAACCGGTTTTGTTGCCGACGAAGGGCAAGCCGTTCGCCAAGCCGCCGGCCAACGAGTACGCCGAAATGTGGCGGGCCGCCGCCAGCCTCGAACGGCTCGATGCCCGCACCAAGGAAGCCCTCGGCTCGGCACTCGTCAAGCAGTGCAAGAAGGCCCCCGCGCCCGTGTACGCCTTCTGGTCGATCACCCGCTTGGGCGCCCGCATTCTCCTTTACGGGCCGCTCAATAGCGTGGTCCATCCGGAGCACGTCGAAGCGTGGATCGAAGAACTCGCGCCATTCGAACCGACGAATGACAGCGAGCGCAGCGCCTGGCTCTTTTGCTTGAGCCAGCTGGCGCGGCTGAGCGGCCTGCGCGCCGTGGATGTCTCGGAGAGCGGCCGCGAACGCGTGCTGGCCGTGCTCCGGGCCAATCCCTGCCCGGCATCGTGGAAGCGGATGGTCGAAGAGGTCGTGCGGGCGGAAGGGGACGAGCAATCGCGGCTCTTCGGCGAATCGCTGCCAATCGGCCTCCGCCTCGCCAAATGAGGGCAGCCGGGCGCTCGCGCTCCCCGTTGGGTCGCGGCCACGCTATGATGCCCACAAACCCAACGGCGCAGGAGCCCCATGCACATCCAGGACATTTTCGCGCAGCACCCGACTACCTTCAGCTTCGAGTTCTTCCCGCCGAAGACCGACGAGGCCAGCGAAGAACTGTTCCGCACCATCGCGAACTTACAAGGGCTGCAACCGTCGTTCGTTTCGGTGACGTACGGCGCCGGCGGCTCCACCCGCGACCGCACCCACGACCTCGTCGTCCGCATCCAGAAAGAAACCGCTCTCGTCGCCGTCTCGCATTTAACGTGCGTCTGCCATTCACTGGCGGAAATGACGGCGATTCTCGATCGCTACGCGGTCAGCGGCATCAAGAACATTCTCGCGCTGAGCGGCGACCCGCCCCGGACCATCGCCAACTACGACCGCCAGCGCGACGCCTTCCAGTACGCGGCGCAACTGGTGGAGTTCGTGCGGTCGCGGAAGAACGCGCCGGATCGCCGCGGCTTCGGCATCGGCGTCGCCGGTTTCCCCGAAGGCCACCCCGGCTGCCCCAATCGCCTGCGCGAGATGGATTTCCTCAAGGCCAAGGTCGATGCCGGCGCCGATTACATTTGCACGCAACTCTTCTTCGATAACCGCGATTTCTACGACTTCCGCGAGCGCTGCGACCTGGCCGGCATCCGCGTGCCGATCGTGGCCGGCATCATGCCCGTTACCAGCAAGGCGAACATGGTGCGCATGGCGGAACTGGCGCTCGGCGCGCACGTCCCTGCGAAGCTCCTTCGCGCCGTCAGCCGCTGTGCCAACGACGACGCCGTGGCCCGCGTGGGAACCAGCTGGGCCACCGAGCAGTGCTCCGATCTCTTGCACAACAACGTCCGCGGCATCCACTTCTACACGCTCAACCGCTCCGACTCGACGCGGCAAATCTATGAGAACCTCGGCGTCAAGGATTCCGCGGCTCTCCGCGCCGGCTAGCGACCGGTTCGACGAAGTAGAGGTCGAACCGGCCAAAGCGTTCGAGAAAAACCGGCTTGCTGAAATGGTAGCGCCGGGCCGCCACATCGAGTTCCTTCTTCTCCTTCCGCGAGTCGGCCAGTATCGCGACGCGCATCCCATGCGGATGCGTGCGCTCCCACTTCTTCCGAAACGTGCTGCCGCGAAAGGCCATGGGGTAAGGCACGATCTCGCCGGGCTCCGCCGCGATTCGCAGGTAAAGATACGCGGGCCAAACGACCCAGTACTGGCCGCCGATGGCATCGACATTGGCGTCGCGGAGCGTGAGCCAGACGCCGTGAAGTTCGTCCAGTTCGCCGCGCCGCGCTCCGGGCATGGGAAAACCGTACTGAACGACGGCGCCGGTGAAAAGGAGAGTCGCCGCGGCCGCGAAGGTTATCCACGGTCGGCGGTTGGCCAGGCGGGCCAACGGCGCCGTGGCCATCAACCCGAGCAGTGTTTCGATGGCCGCGATGGCGCCCAGGATGTAGCGGAAGTGGTTCTCGTTGCGCGAAGGCCATTGCCGCGTGCCGATGAACGCGAACTCGGTGGCGGCGACGATGGCGAGCACGAATGCGGCGGCCGGCAAGGCACAACCAGGGCGAAAGCGCGGCGCGATTGTCGCGATGCTTCCCGCGACTGCCAAGGTGCCTGCCACAATTAACCATCGCTCCATATCCGGCCAATGCAGAAACGTGCAGCCGATTACGAACCACGACCTGGGCCACTCGCGCACCGGCAAAGCGGCGTCGTAACTTGCGCTCCCATCGGCGAGCGTCGAGAACCACCAACCGAGTGCCGCGGCCCCACCCAGCAAAAGCAGCGAACTCCAGCCGGGGAAGTAACGGACCAACCGCAGCAGGAACTCGCGAATGCCGCCGAGCGGCGCGCCGGGGCGAACGACGGCAATCCAAAAGGCCAGCGGCATGAGCCACACGCAGACGCCGAGATACGTCCAGTGAGCGAGTGCGAAGCAGGCGAAACCGAGCGGATAGCGCCACCAGCGCGGGCGGTCGCCGCGGCCCAGAATCAAGAGACCGACGCACCCGAGGAACATGGCCTGTGGGTATGTGCATTCGAAGAGAAGGTTCCCCCGGACGCGGTCCGGAGCGATGGCCAGCAACAGGGCACTGGCGAGCATTGCGCCGAATCGGCCGGCCGGTTGAGGATAAACGACTTCCATCAAAAGCAGCGGCAGGGCCAAGCCCATGAAGGCCGTGATTCCCGTTTGTAAAAGAAGAGCGGCGAACGGATCCGCGATCCAGGAAGTGAAGAGCGGCACGAGCAACCCGATGCGATCTTGTTCCCAAAAGAACGGCGTCCAGTCGCACTGGCTGGCGACGGTGAAGAGAATGGCGTCGGCGTTGAGCGAGCGCTGGACGCGGCCGAAATCGATGGCCGCCGCGGCCACGGCACAGACAAGCAGATAGTGGCGCAGCGCGGGGCCGCGGGCCGGCGTAACCACAGCGCCCTACTCCTCGGCGTTCAGTTGCCCCTTGATGAGCCGCTGCGTCTGGGGCCATGCTTCCGTCAGGAATTCGTGATATTGCGAAGCGGTGAGCGTTCCATCCAGCGAACCGCGGAATTCGAACAGCCACCCCTGGCCGTAGCCGTCGGCGTTAATGGCCGACGGATCGTTGAGAAGCTCGGCGTTGAAACGCTCGATGCGGCCAGGCAGCGGAGCGTAGAGGCCCGAAGTCGCTTTTTGCGTTTCGATATAGCCGATTTCTTGCTTGACCGTCACGAAGCCAGGGTCGATCCGCCATTCGAGGAAGTAAACGTCTTGCATGAGGCGGACGGCGTAGGCGGTGAACCCGAAGGCGTGCGAGCCCGTTTCGCCGGGGCGGCACCACATGTGGTTCTTGCAATACAGCAACTCGCCCGGCAATTCGGCCGGATGCTTGCCCATCAGAAAAGTGAGCGGTTCGGACATGGCGCGGGCATCACTTCTTCTCGGTCGGCTTGGGGCGGTCGTAATCTTGGTGCTTGCCCTTATCGCGCGCGCCGCCGCAACCGGTGAGCAGAACGGAAGCGAGCAACGCAGAGATTAGCAGTAAATGGCGCATGGTGATCGAGAATAGAAGTAAGAACCGAAGTCCCTGAGTCGCGAAGCCGCTTGCGGCTTCGCGCGGTGTGAGACTAACCTTGCTCAGACCCGTAGAAAAACATACGCGTCGGCGCGAGCTTCCAGTTCCGCGATGACTCGATCGATCGGTATGCCATCCCGCGGCGGGTCAATGCACTCCATCAAGTCGTCCGCCGTCAGTTGACTGCGATCGAGACGCGCATAATCCGATTGGCTTCCGTGGTTGGCAATCACGTTGAGCAGATCGTCGACGATCTCCTTCGAAGTCGCCGAATCGGGCAATCGGTTCATTGCATCGAGAATGGTTTGCTTGATCGCCATTGGACAACCTCTGCGATTCACTCCATCGTATCACAGCGTAACCGCGTCCGTCACCGTCCCAGTTCGACGTACTGCGGAGTGGACAATTTCGGGAGTTCGCCCTTCTCCAGCACCGAATCGACCAGGTAATACAGCAATTCGCGGAACTCGACCGGTTCGACATCGTCGGCCAGGGCCTCGGCCTTGGCGCGGAACTTGTCCACCAGCTTGTCGGCCTTCTCGAAGACCCGGGCCGTTAAATACAGCGCCCGCACCCGTTCCACCACGCCCGGTTCTGGGCGGCGAATCAGACCCAGCAACTCCTCGCGCTGCGCCGGCGCGGAACCTTCCAGCGCCAGGGCCAATAGCAGCGTCGGCCGAGCCGCCAGCACGTCCTGCCCCGCGAGCAGTTTATTGTCATCGTCGCCCGCCCAGTCCTTGATGTCGTTGAGAATCTGGAAGGCGACGCCGATATTGCGGCTGAAGTCGGCGATCAGCTTCTCGTACTTCTCGATCGGCCCGGCGAGGCGGACGCCGGAATAGAGGGCCGCTTCGAAGGCGGGCGCGGTTTTCAAGGCGTAAATCTTGAGGGCGTCGAGCGTGGTGAGGGCCTGATTGGCGGCATCGCGCCACAATAGTTCCGCTCCCTGCCCTTCGGACAACTTCAAGTGGGAGTCGGCAAGCTTGTCCAAAATGTCCGCGGCGACCTCGGCGCCGAGTTCCTTGCGATCCCGGCTGACGAGCCGATAACCGAGGCCGATGAGGTAATCGCCGACGTTGATGGCGACGCCGGGGCCGTGGACGCGGTGCAGCGTTTCCTGGCCGTAGCGGAACGCATCGTCGTCTTCGATGTCGTCGTGAACGAGGCTCGCCTTGTGGAATGTCTCGATGGCCAGCGCGGCATGTTGAACGGGATCGGGAAGTTCCCAGCCGGTTTCTCCGCGCGTGGCGGGGGCGCCGCGGAGAGCATCGTAAGCCGCCAGCGTGATGAATGGCCGGGATCGCTTGCCGCCGCGAGCCAAGAAATCATAAGCAATTGCTTCGTGCTTCAGCAGCGGATCGGTTTCATTCGAACTTCCGTTGCCCCGAGCACGCGGGACCAGTCGCGAGAGTTCCGGCTCCTCGAACATCCGGTTCGCGGCCCGCATCAAGTGCACGTAGCTCTTGGTCACCTGACCCGCCGGCGGCGTGTGCAGATCGATCGATTCGAACACCCAGTCGTTATCCACCGAGGTATTCTTGCAATTACTGGAAAGGAGCGGCGTGGCGATGCAGGGAATGCCCGCCAGCAGCACCTTGTCGAAGGCCTTTTCGAGCACGTTCAAACAGGCGACGCCGACGATGGCGTCGACGTGCCCGGAAACGATGATCTTCAGGACGATCGGCGTTCCTTCGCTGACGAGAACCTTGTACCCGAGTTGCTCGGCCTTGGTGCGGAAGTCGCCGACCTCGCAGGCGCCGCACTTCTTGCAATCGAGGCCGAACTCGTCGTAATCCGCGGGGCACCCCTCGGCATTCTTGAGGCAGTGCGGCAGCAGCATGAGACGGCGATGGAACGGGATGGCGGCAACCTGCTCGCGCCAGAACTCGTTGGTGAGCATGACCATCGTGAAGCCGAGGTAGTGTTCGCCGAGGCCGAGTTTGCCGAGCACTTTCTCGGCGGCGGCACGGGTCGATTCGCGGCTCATCGGTTGCGATTTGTCGAGCGTCTTGCAGTGCGCTTCCACGGCGGATCGAACGGAATCGCGGAGTTCACGAGTTTCCGGCACGGCCTTGAACGCGGCGGTGTTCAACTTGGGCGGCTTGGTCGGAGCGCGCTCCGCAGGCGGTTCAAAGGCGACGGCGGTCGTCACGGCGGCATTCCTCGAGCGGACTGGGCGCAAGTCAGGTGGTGCCGGGCAGTTCAGCAATGATACGGAAACATGGTGCTACCTGCCAGAAACCCGACTGCGGCGCGAAGCTTACAGACTTATGCCGTTTCCCCGCGATAATTCGCCATTTGGCCGTCCGGTTGCAGCGGAATGGAGCGGAACGCTCCGCGGACGCTGCATTGCGGCTAACGGCTGCATCGGTCGCGCCGGCCGCGCGGTCCGTATTGACCCATTTTTCCACCATTCTTAGAGTGAACACGTGGCGCAGCCTTCCTTAACCGCCCCGGCCGCCTTTACACCCCCTGGACCGAGAATGCCAGCGCAAACCGAACTCAAAGCCAGCCTGCTCGAACGCGTCGGCGATGGATTCACCTCCTTCACCGAAGGCGTCATGGGGTTCGTCACCCGCCTGCTCGGCGGTTCGTCCAGCGAACGCGTCACCAAGAGCCTCGGCTACCTCCGTCCCAAAGGGTCGGATCAGCACACGGCCATTCCCGGCTCCGTGCTCGCCCGCGTCAACGAACTCGAACCGAAGATGCAGGCCCTGACCGACGACGAACTCAAGGAGCAGACGACGAAGTTCCGGGAACGGCTGGCCGCCGGAGAAACGCTCGACGACTTACTTGTGGAAGCGTTCGCCGCTTGCCGCGAGGCCGCCCGCCGCAACAAGAACATGCGCCACTACGATGTGCAAATCGTCGGCGGAGCGGTGCTGCACGGCTACAAGACCGGGCTCGGCTCCATCGCCGAAATGGTCACGGGCGAAGGAAAAACGCTGGTCGCCACGCTCCCTGCCTACCTGAATGCCCTGGAGGCCAAGGGCGTCCACGTCATCACGGTGAACGATTACCTGGCCCGGCGCGACTGCGAGTGGATGCTGCCGATCTACAACGCCCTCGGCGTGAGCGCCGCCTACATCCAGAGCGACATGGACCCGGAAGCGTGCCGCCACGCTTACGAATGCGACATCACTTACGGCACCAACAGCGAATTCGGTTTCGATTACCTCCGCGACAACATGAAGATCGCCCGCCACGACGACGGCAACTATCACCCGTACTACCGCCAGGTGCAGCGCATCCCGCTCAATTACGCGATCATCGACGAGGTGGATAACATCCTGATCGACGAGGCGCGAACGCCCTTGATCATCAGCGGGCCGGCATTCTCGGACGCGCGGCGCTTCGCGGAAGCGGACAAAGTCGCTCGCGGCCTCACGGAGATGGAACGCAAGGCGCGGCGCGAACTGGCCGATAGCGGCGTCGTGGTCATCACCGGCACGGAAGGGGACGCCCTGCCGACGCTGTCGCCGCCGGATTTGTCCAAGGTCGATCCGCAGAACCCGCCGCCCAAGGGCGTTTACTTCGAACTGAAGGAAAAGGAACGGACCTGCCATTTGACCGATGCCGGCGTGCGCGAGGCGGAAATGCTAGCCGGCGTCGAGAGCTTCTACACCGCCGGAAACATGGAGTGGCCGCACCTGATCGACAACGCTCTCAAGGCTCATCATCTGTACCAGCGCGATCGCCATTACATGATCGCCCAGGACCCGCGCGAAGACAATCAACTCGGCATCATCATCATCGACGAGTTCACGGGGCGGGCCATGTTCGGCCGGCAATGGTCGGACGGCTTGCACCAGGCCGTCGAAGCCAAGCACCAGAAGGAAGGCGTGCAGATCAAGCAGGAAACGCAAACGCTCGCCACCGTCACCTTGCAGAACTACTTCCGCCTGTACAAGAAGCTGGCCGGCATGACTGGCACGGCGATGACCGAAGCCGGCGAGTTCTGGAAGATTTATAAGCTCGATGTCGTCGCCATCCCGCCGAACAAGGCGATGAAGCGCGTCAACCACCGCGACCTCGTTTATCGCACCGATGGCGAAAAGTGGAACGCGGTCGTCAAGGAAATCGAGGAGACGCACCAGAGCGGTCGGCCCGTGCTGATCGGTACGACGGACGTGGCCAAGAGCGAACGGCTCTCCGGCATGCTTCGCCGCCGCGGCATCAAGCACGAACTGCTCAACGCCAAGCCGGAGAACGTGAGCCGCGAGGCCGAGATCGTGGCTCAGGCCGGGCGCATCGGCGCCGTCACCATTTCGACGAACATGGCCGGCCGCGGCACCGACATCATTCTCGGCGGCAACCCGGAAACGCTCGCCTGGGCCCGCTTGAAGCAACTCAAGGACGGCGACGGCCGCCCGCTTTACCCCACCCGCCTCGAAGTGCCCAACGACATCTGGGCCGCGACGATCGCCGACATCGAGAACAAGGAGAAGATGAGGGAAGAGGGCCGCAAGGTCGCGGAGATGGGCGGGCTGCACATCGTCGGCACGGAGCGACATGAGAGCCGCCGCATCGATAACCAGTTGCGCGGCCGCGCCGGCCGCCAGGGCGACCCCGGCTCCTCGCGCTTCTATCTCTCCTTGCAAGACGACCTCATGCGCCTCTTCGCCGGCGAATGGGTCGCCAACGTCCTCACCCGCCTCGGCATGCAGGAAGGCGAAGCCATCGAATCCGGCATGGTCACCCGCCGCATCGAAAAGGCCCAAAAGAAGGTCGAAGAGCACCACTTCGACCAGCGCAAGAACCTCCTCGAATACGACGAAGTGATGGATTACCAGCGGAAGCGCGTCTACGGTTCGCGGCAAGAAATGCTCGACGGCAAGAATCCGCGGGCCATGATTCTGGACATGATCGATGCCCAGGCCAGCGCCGCCGTGGACAAGTTCCTTGCGGAAGATTACGGCCCGGCCAGCTTCGCCGAGTTCGCCGGCAACCGCCTCGGCGTCGAGTTCGACGCGTCCGAGTTCCGCGGCAGCTACGAGGATTCCTCCAAGGCCGCCCTCGAAAAAGCACTGCAGATGGTGCCCACCGTCATCCAGGAACTCACCGAGGAGAACCTCAATCCGGACGAGGAGCCGCAAGACTGGAAGTGGAACGAGATGAGCCGGGCGGTGAACGCTCGCTACGGCCTCAAGACCAGCGAGCGCGAGTTGAAGAAGGTCGCGCCGCAAGAATTGACCATGCAACTGGTGCGGCAAGCCGAAGCCTCCGTGCGCGCCGTCGATCTTTCCGAGGGGCAGCGCTATTTGACGCGGACTTACGGCGCCGAATCGCTGGCCGATTGGGCTCGCCAGAAGTTCGGCGTCAAGCTGGCCGTCGAGGACATACTGGCCCGCCCCGAACCGGAACTGAAAGCATTCATCGTGACCAAGGTTCGCGAGGCGTATCGCCACAAGGACCTCGAATTCCCCGTGCGGGTGGCGATGCAGAATTACATGTCCGACAAGCCGCAGCAAGGCGGCGGGCAGCGCTTCGACCGCGACGGATTGTTCCAGTGGGCCAAGGGGCGGATCGGCACGACGCTGGCTTCGAAGGCCGGCGCGCAGCCCGACGCCGAGACCGGCTTCTTCGCCGCGGCCCAGCGAGCCATCGACGCCGAAGGGTTCACCGAGGAATTCGTTCGCACCGAGCCGCGGAGCAAGTTGCGCGAGAAGTTGCAAGAGATGGCGGCCAAGGCGATGCCGGCTAGCGACATCGAGGCGGTCGATGCCCGCGTGGACGACATCTTCACGGGGGCCCGCGTGGCCGAGGCCGAGGACGCCCGCGAACTCGCCGATTGGGCCAAGAGCGATCTCGGCCTCGCGCTCGACCCCGCCAAGCTCACCGGTCTATCGAGCGAAGCCGCTCGCGATACCGTGCTCAATGCCCACGACGCCAAGTATCGCCCGGAAATGCACTCCGTCGAGCGCGGCCTGGTCCTCGAACAGCTCGATAGCGCGTGGAAGACGCACCTGCTTTCGATGGACAACTTGCGCTCCGGCGTCGGCCTTCGCGGCTATGCCCAGGAAGACCCGAAGATCGTTTACAAGCGCGAGGGGATGAAGGAATTCGACGGCATGTGGGATGGCGTTCGCGATCGCGTGACCGAGGCCGTGTTCCGCATGGAGGAAATGGGCGACGAGGAAGCGCAGATGGCGCTCTGGGCCGGGGCGCGGGCGACGCAGGAGGCGGCCATTTCACTGGCGCAGTCGCGCGCCGCCGTGGCCGACGCCGCTTCGCAAACCACCAATGCCGGCGGCGAAACGAAGAAAGCCGAGCCGATTCGCAACCTCGGCGCCAAGGTCGGCCGCAACGACCCCTGCCCGTGCGGCTCGGGGAAGAAATACAAGAACTGCCACATGAAGCTGGAAGCCCGGAAGTAGCCCTGTTTCGCGAAGCGGGCGAAGCTGGGAAAAGGAGTGAACCTTGACGGCGGCAGCGGTCGATGAAAGGAAGTGGAAGGGATGCCGCGGCAATGGGCGCGATCGCGCGAATGCTCTTAGGAATCATGGCGGCCGCGCTGCCGCTCGGCTGCGGGAACGGCACGAAGCCGGCCGCGGCGGGCACGGTGCGCGGCCGCCTCACCTTCCAAAACCAACCCGTCGCTGGCGGCACCATCGTCTTCACGCCGGACCGCGATCGCGGGAGCAGTGGCCCGCCCATCCGCACCGATACCGGCCCGGGCGGCGCCTTCACTCTCATGCGCGACGGCGGCCCCGCGATCCCGCCGGGATGGTATCGCGTCGCCATCGCGCCGCCGCCGGGCGACACCCATGCCGGAGCGAATGAGGCGTTCCCGACGCAACTGTGCCGGCCGGATCAATCCACCCTGGTTCGCCAGGTGGAAGCGGGAAAGGATCACTTCTTCGAGTTCGCGGTGAGCGTGCCGCCGCAGTAATCAGCCGGTAAAGAGAGCGTGCATCGGTTCGCCGCGGTTCAGTTGCACCGGCCGGTTGAAGCGGTCGTGGACTTCGCTGGCGGGGTCGATGCCGAGAACGCGGTAGATCGTGGCGCCGACGTCGTCCGGCGAATAGGCCGGCGTGACGGGGTAGCCGCCAATCTTGTCCGACTTGCCGATGATCTTGCCGGGCAACACGCCGGCGCCGGCGAACAGCGCGCTGAAGCACGGCGCCCAGTGGTCGCGGCCGCCATTGACGACCTTCGGCGTGCGGCCGAAATCGCCGATCATTACGACCATCGTTTCGTTCAACAAGCCGGATGAACCCAGATCGTCGAGCAAAGCCGCGACGGCGTCGTCGAGCGGCGGCACATTCTTCTTCAAGGCCGGGAAGATGTTGCCGTGGTGGTCCCAGTTTTGGACGCGGCCCATGTTGGCCTGCACGACGGAAACGCCGGCTTCGACGAGTCGGCGAGCCAGGAGCAGCGATTGGCCGAACATGTGGCGGCCGTACCTGTCGCGGTTGGCCGCCGGTTCCTTGTCGATCTCGAAGGCCCGGGCCACCTTGCCGGACGTGAGAATCGACATTGCCTTCTGTTGCTGTTCGGATAGCTTGCGTCCTTCCGCCGATTCGCCGAGCGTCCGCTGTTGGCGGTTGACGCCTTCGAGCAGAGCCATGCGGTCGTTTAACTGGTCGATTTCGAGGCCGGAGACGGGGGCGAGATTATCGACCTTGAAGTCGCTTTTGTTCGGGTCGCTGCGGATTTGCAGGGGGTCGTGCTTGGGCCCGAGGAAGCCGGCGTGCTGACCGGGCCACACCAGCGGCCCTTCTTGTAGGAACGTCGGCAAGGTGACGCCAGTGGGAACGCCATCCGAGCGCGGCCGCAGGAAGCTGAGGCCGGACGCGAATACGGGCCAATCGTCGCGCGACAGCGGCTTGTCGAAGCGGACACCCGGCTGCTTGGCCCCGGTAATGATGTGGTGCGTGGCCGCCGTGTGGTTGTTGTCCGCATGGGCCAGCGACCGCACCACGGCATACTTGTCCGCGCGGGTCGCCAACTTCGGCAGCAGTTCGCCGACCTGGTAACCGGGAACCTTCGTGCTGATCGCGCTGTACTGGCCGCGCACTTCCTTCACCGCGTCCGGTTTCGGATCGAACGTGTCGATGTGGCTCATCGCCCCGGTGAGGAACACGATGATCGCGGATTTCGGAGACTGCTTCGAACCGGGCGACTGGGCGGTTCCGGCGCGAATGGTCGAGGCGAGGCCGAGGCCCATGAGCCCGGAATAGCCGACTTGAAGCAGTTCGCGGCGCGAAACGCCGATGGGATGGGTGGGTGAAGTCACTGTCCACTCGGATGGCGGGAATGGGCGGTTGGCAGGCTCTCCAGCCGCTATTAGAGCATTTCCGGCATCCGAAGCAAGTGAAAACCGCATCCGGTTTCGACCGCGCTTCCTACACTGACAATAAGCGGATAGCTCCCTCGGAGGCATACACATGGCCAAGGCGCGCATTTCCATCGGCACGTGGGCCTACATCTTCAATCAAGAACAGCCGACCAACGACTTTCATGTGATCCTGCACAAACTCCAAGACCTGGGCTACGACGGCGTGGAACTCGGCAGCTTCGGCCCGCACCCGAGCCCGGCCTCGCACCCGACGCGGGCCAGCCGCCAGAAACTGCGCAAAGAAATCGCCGACCACGGCCTCGCGCTGTCCGGTATCGCCGTCGACCTGTGGGCCTTCAAAACGCCCGGCACCTCCATCATGGACGAGATTCCCGCGGCGTATCTCACCGCCTTCCTCGGCTGGTGCGTCTTTGCCTCCGAACTCGACGCCAAAACCATCCGCGTCGATACCGTGATCGGCCCGACCTACTTCGAAACCGATCCGGAAGGGAAGAAACTCGGCGCCGAGAAGGGCATGGATCGCATCGTGAACGCTTGGGACAAGTGCAGCAAGATCGCCGCGGATTACGGGCTGAACGTCTGCTGGGAATTCGAACCGGGGTTCGCCTTTAACAAGCCGTCCGAGATCGTGAAACTGGTCGATGGCGTGCGGGCCAAGGGAAACAATAACTTCGGCGTCCTTTACGATACCTGCCACGCGCACATGGTCGCGGTCGTCGGGGCCAACCAGGCAGGAACCAAGGAGACGCTTCCCGGCGGCGAAGTCGAACTGCTCGACAAGCTGAAGGGCAAAGTGACCCACATTCACCTGATCGATTCGGACGGCAGCCTGAACGAACACAATACGTCGACGCACAATCCATTCGGCACGGGCAAGTTGAACTTCGACGCCTTGGTGCCGGCGATGCAGAAGTGCGGCGTCCCGCACGACTGGTGGACGGTCGATCTTTGCTTCTGGCCGCACGCCTGGGAAGTAACGGCCCAGAGCAAGAAGTTCCTGGACAAGCTCCGCGCGAAGTACGCCGCCGCATAAACCACCTGGCGAGCCGGAGTTGGTGATCGGCCTTGCGAACTACTCACGTGGCATCATGGCCCGGCGCGTGCTTAAATGGTCTCAGGCCGAATGACCGGCAACCAGCAACTTCCGCCTGGTGTTTGATGGGCACAGTTCCTTACCACTATCCTCGGGCATTGGAATTGGAAGGACGGCACCCTGCGGATGCAGGCTGTTGGGGGCTGACCGTCAATCGGTTGGAAGTCGGTGAGGGATTACCCTTCCCCGAGCTATCGTCCGCCTGGGTTAATATGCCTCCTGGTGGACTAATTCCACCGACGACAGATCTTCCAAGACAAGATTTGTGGCACAATTTCTTTTATCGGAGGATCAGAAACTCCGACGACTGCATCCGACATCTCTTGCTTCGTCCCGAGAGCGGAATCGGGATACACATCGCCTTCCGTTTGACCGCAGCGTGGGCTGATCCGCCTGGAGGATTGATTCCGGTTCCTTCCGAAAGGGACCACCTCCTTCCACAAACTCATGCGGCAAGGGTGTTCAGTTGTCTCCCCGACCGACGACTTTTCCATTTCTCGCTTCAATGGCCGGATTGGGGTGATTTTGGTACCGGGTACATGCCATACCAGTATTTTGATAGGCATGTGTTTGAATCGTGGGCGATCTATCAACATCCTTCGAGATTGAGGCTATTCCGACTAAAAAAACTCGACGAGCACGGGCACTGTCGATGGTCCGCTCACGATGAAGACGGCCATCGAGTTTATGCGTTCGAGGTGCGAGACAGCGAACTTGATGATAGGTATGCCTGGGCGTTCGTGATTGAGAGGGATGAGGCACTCGAAGTCGAGGAACTCTTCGTTCGTCCGGAACATCGCCGTGTCGGGCATGGGCGATGGCTGGCGGATCAGATCGTCAAGTTGGCGAATGAGAAGAAGATGCCGCTGCGGTTCTGGGTCGCGTTCACGGACTCGAAATCGGAACACGAGGCAAACCAACCGGCCGTGATCGCGATTGCACGCAGGCTCGGGGTGCAATTCCAATCATGCACCGTTCCGTGGGCCGCCTACTTCGCGACCAACGAAATGCCGGGTTCGGAAATTCCAATCGAACCGGCGGTCGTTCCATGCAGGCCGCGAACGCCCAAAAGCGAACTCCTGGCGACTGTCATGGCACTTGGACTTGCTGGCAGTATGCCATCGGATGAAAGCAAGGCGACCTCGGCTCCATCGAGCATCGCGGTTCGACAGGCCATTACGCTCGGAACAGCGAAGTGGGCGGAGTTGACGGAACGACGGGCGGAGCTTATACACAAAAAAAACCGACAAGGATTGACGGAAGCCGAGCGCGAAGAATTCGATCGTCTTCAGGAATTGAGCCGAGCGACGATCGCTCAAGCGTTTCCCCCGCCGGCGTCCCTCAAGGTGGAACTTGCCACCATCGAGAAGCGACTCGGACGATCGAAGGTTAACTCCAGCAATGGAACTCCCGAACCCATTCCAGTATCCGAAGAGTCCCCACATCCGTAGGCACGGTCCAGTCGGCTACCCAGATTATGGAAGGTACAAGCCTTTTCTTCGGGATGAATTCGAGTTCCGATGCGTCTATTGTCTCGAACGCGAGCGATGGTATCCTAATCGTGGCGACTCGTTTTCGGCCGATCATTTCACGCCCAAGTCCATTCAGGCCGGTCGGGAGACCGATTACGAGAATCTCGTCTACAGTTGCCTGAGATGCAATAGTTTCAAGGCGACGAAGGTTCTTCTCTTGGACCCCACTCGAACCGCCCTCGCCGATCACGTTCAAGTCGATGAGGACGGACACATTGTTGGGATAACTTCGGAAGGGCAGGACTTGATTGATTTGCTCGACCTCGATCATGACCGAGCAGTCGAGGTTCGGCAAGAAATAGTGAAGTTACTCCGGGTCAAGGCTGAATACCCTTCGGATTCCAATGTCCACGCCCTCTACCTGTCGAGGTTCGGCTACCCGAATGATCTCCCGGACTTGAAAGCACTTCGACCGCCAGGCGGCAACCTCAAACCTGAAGGGCTTGAGCGGTGTCACTTCGAGCGCGGAAAGGCGGGTCTTCTGCCCGACGTTTACTGACTGTGGCTCACGGGCGAACCGTTTCAGAAGTAATCTCACTGAGCTTCGATGAACCTGCTGCACGAACTTCGCAAGCTGTTCGCTCCGGTGCTATCGGAACTGGCGCCGGACGCGGCCAAGGCGGCCGATTACCTGGCGATGATCAAGCCGGCCGCCAGCGCCGAGCACGGCGACTACCAGGCCAACTTCGCCATGCCGCTCGCCAAGGCGCTCGGCAAGAAGCCGCAGGAAGTCGCAAAGGACATCATCGCCCGGCTTCCTGCGAACTCGGTCGTTGAGCCGCCGAGCGTCGCGGGACCGGGCTTCATTAACCTGCGCATCAAAACTGGATTCCTCGCCGCCGCGATCCAGCAAGTCGCCGCCGATCCCAAACTCGGCATCGCCCCGGCCGCCGAGCCGAAAACCTACGTCATCGATTATTCCAGCCCGAACGTCGCCAAGCCGTTGCACGTCGGCCACCTCCGCAGCACCATCATCGGCGACGCCATCGCCCGCATCCTCCGCTGCCTCGGCCACACCGTCATCACCGATAACCACCTCGGCGACTGGGGCACCCAGTTCGGCATGCTCATCCACGGCTACCGCAATTACCTTGACGGAGCCGCGTACCAAGCCGATCCCGTTCGCGAACTGGCGCGGCTTTATCTACACGTCCGCAGCCTGTTCAAGAAGGCGGATGATGAAGACGATGGCCCGGCCAACGACCCCGTCAAGCGCGCCTGTCAGGAAGAAACGGCCCGCCTCCACCGCGGCGACCCCGACAACGTCGCCCTGTGGAACCAGTTCATGCCGCACTGCAAGGCCGAGATTCACTCGATTTACGATCGCCTCGGCATCTTGCCCTTCGATTTCGAACACGGCGAAAGCTTCTACAACCCGATGCTCGAAGGAATCGTCGACGAGATGATCGAAAAGGGGATTGCGGTGGAGAGCCAGGGGGCGA
>DATNBQ010000408.1:0-3953 GCA_035571955.1 Urbifossiella sp.
GGAGGCAATCGCGCCGAACCTCGTCCGCTTGCTCGAGTTCCACAAGCGGGCGATGGCCGGCCTCGGCCAGTGCTACGCCGTTATCCAGAACCCGGATAAGCAACTCGAACACTTCGCGGCGGCTCTTCGCGACGATCCGGCGTTCGTTCCCGCCCTGCTCGGCCAGGCCGACGCTTACGTGAAGCTCGGCAAGTTCCGCGAGGCGCTCGCCGAATATCGCATCTTCGTGAATGCCTACCAGTTGGAGTCGTTGCGCGGGGTGTACGCCAAGTTGGAGTTCCGGGCCGCCGCGGCGCACACCGCCGCCCGCCGCTCCTGGAAAGCCTTCGAAGAAAGCCTCGGACCGGAGGAGAAACGCACTTCCGAGCTCCAAATCCTTTACGCCGAATCGCTGATCGTTCGCGGCGACACGGAGACCGCTGGCAAGATTCTCGAAGCCGTGCTTCGCAAGGACTCGAAGAACGCCCTCGCCTGGCTCACGCTGGCCCGCATCACCAGCCGCGGCGTCCCTGGCAACGCCAGCAAGGTGCTCGAAGACGCCGCCAAGACGGTCGGCGACTCCGTGGAACTCCGACTGGCCCGCTCGCTCGTACTCGTGAGCCGGACGACCAAGCCGGTCCCGGAAGCCCTGCGGTCGCTCGCCGCCAACGCGGACAAGTTCGAGAAGGCCGATCGCCGTCGGTTGTATCTCGGCCTGGGCGAGGCCGCCTCGCGGTCGTCGCACATCGTCGATGCGGCCGTCGCGGGTCCGATGCGCGACCTGGCCATCGAGTTCTTCCTTAATGCCGCCGAATTGGATGCCAACGATCTCGTCTGCCGGGCGACGCTCGTCGACCTCGGCAACGCCGCCGGCCGCAGCGATATCGTCGATAAGGCCCTCGCTGAGATCGCCAAGGTCGAAGGCGAATCCGGCCCGATCGGCACGCTGGCCCAGGCGATCCGCCGCTTGCCGCAAGTGCGGAAGATCGACGACAAAGCCGCCCGCGCCGCGGCCTTTGCCGAACTTCGCGCCCTGGGGCAGCGCGCTCGTGCCAGCCGCCCCGGCTGGGCTCGCGTGTACGTTCTTCTCGCCCAACTCGACGAATCCGAAGGGCACGACGATTCCGCGCTCACCCATTACAAGGACGCTATCGATCGGGGCGAACGGCAAGAGCAAGTGATCCGTCGGGCCGTGGAACTTTATCGCGAACGCCGCAAGGAAGACGAGGCGGTGGTGCTCTTGAACTCGCTCCAAGGGGAGATCAACCTGCCGGACGACCTCGAACGCTTCCGCGCGATTAAAGACCTGCTCGCCCGCGATATCCCTTCCACGGAGCGGCCGACGATCGATCGCATCGCGCCCGCCGATTCCAAGGATTGGCGCATCCTGCTTCTTCGCGGTTCACTGCTAGCCGCGATCGGCGCGGACGACGACGCCCAGACGGCGTTTCGCGGCGGCGTCGCCTTCGGCGACAACGTTCCCGAGACCTGGGGCGCCCTGGTCACGCACCTCGTCCGCCTCGGCAAAATGGACGACGCCAAGCGGGCCACGGCGGAAGCCGAGCGGAAGATCGACAGTAACCCGCCGGGCACCGCGGCCGGCAAGGCGGCACTGATCGTGACCATCGCCGGCTGCCACGAAATGATCGGCGACTTGAAGACCGCCGAGACTCGCTATCGCACGGCGGTGCAAATCGCGCCGCGCGAACGCGACCCCAACCGCGACCTGATTTACTTCCTGAAGCGCACCGGTCGCGGCAGCGAGGCCGATTCCCGCTTGAAAGAAATGGCGGAGGCTCCAGAGCAAGACCTGGCGCGATGGGCCCGCCGCTATAGGGCCCTCAGCCTCATTGCCGGCCGCGACCACTTCACTCAGCATGCCGCCGCCCTGCAACTCATCGAGCAGAATCTCGCCAAGAAACCGATCGACACCGATGACGAAAAGGCCAAGGCCGTGATCCTCACGAACCGGCCCGAGACGCGCGAAGAGGGAATGAAGACGCTGAAAGAGTTCGCCAAGTGGGGGAACCTGACGCCGGACGAATATCTGCTGCTTGGGCGGCTCTACTTCGAACAGGGGCGGGTTCTCGAATCGGTGGACTTCTTCGAACAGGCTGCGAAACCGCGTGCCGGCTTGAACGCCGAGCACCTGGCGGGGTTGTTCCGCGTGCAACTTGGCTTGAACTTGGTGCCGCAGGCGCGGGCCACACTCGTCCGCTTGAAGAACTTCGCCCCGCGGACCTGGGTCGCCGCCCGCGAGGAAGCCCGCCTCGTGCACCATGAGGCCGCTGATGCCCAGAAGCTCGAGAGACTCGAACAGGCGAAGAAACTGACCGACAAGGCGCGCGACCTGATTCTGAACTTCCCCGGCGCCAAGTCGGAGGAATCGATTCGGCTCCGCTCCGGGCCGCTGCTGGAGGAACTCGGGTATGTCGCCGAGGCTGAAACGCTGTACAACCGCCTGCTGACCGAGGGAAAGGAGGCGAATCCGCACTTCCCGCTCGCCGGCTTCTTCATTCGGCAAAAGCGGACCGTCGATGCAATCGCACTGGCGAAGAAACACGACGCGACGACGCCGCCGGCACTGACGGCTCGCATCTTCACCGGGGCCATCCGCACCAAGAGCCCGAGCGTCGCCGTCGAACGCGAAATTGCCGCCTGGCTCGAAACCAAGCTCAAGCATCCCACCGACAAGTTCGAAAACCTGTCGCTGCTCATGTCGAAGGCCGAATTCTTTGAAGGCACAGGGGAATACGACAAGGCGATCACCGGTTATGAGGACGCGCTCCTGCTGGCCAAGCCGGCCGGCCCGGACGAACTCCGCGGCTTCGAACCGGAACTGATCGCCAACAACCTCGCCATGCTTCTCGTGCTCTATCGCCCCGCCCAGGCCGATCGCGCCATCAAGATGATGGACGAGGTGATCGCGATGCGCGGCCCGGCCCCGGTTTACCTGGATACGCGGGCGGTTTGCTATCTCGTGAAGGGCGGCATGACGGACGAGGCCGCCGCCGACTTGAAGCTCGCCTTGATCCAACAGAAGAAGCCGGCGTACTTGTTCCACCTCGGCTGGGCTTACGACTTGAGCCCGAGCAAGCGCGGCCTCCGCGACCAGACGCTGGAGGAAGCCAAGAAGAATGGCCTGAAGGCGGACGATCTGCACCCGATGGAAGCGCGGAAATTCAACGAACTCTATCGCGTGAAATGACGGCTGGTCACTTATTCAGGGCGGCTTCCTGGTCCATTTTGCCCAGGAAGTAAGCGCCAACGGCGACGCCCGCTGCGAGAGCGAAGCCCAAAGTGACAGCCAAGGCGATTCGCAGGCTTCGGCGGGGCGGCGGCGGGGTAACCGCTTCCGGCTTTCGCGAGCTATGCGACGACGGCGCAGCGCTCGCCGGCGTGCGCATGGTTGTCTGCGAGCGGCCGCGGCTGCCGTTGACCCGCTCGGTTTCCACCGTGGCGGCCGCGAGCGCGACCGGCCGCAATGCCGCGTGACGCGTCGAACTGCCGCTCGTCCGCATCGCGCTGCGGCCCGGCCCAAAAATCGCCTTCCCCAATGGCACCGACGTGCTCGAACCGTTCATCCGGTCGACGCTGTGCCCAGTGAGCGACAGCACCAGCGGGCAGTGCCCCGGCATCTCGCGCGCCGGCGGTGGATCGATCGGCAAGTCCGCCCATTCCGCCAGCGCATCCACCACTTCGATCGGTTCCTGATAGCGGTCCGCCGGTTCCTTGGCCATCATCCGCTTCAAGACATCCAGCATCCGCTTCGGCACGTCGCCGCGAAACTCCTCGATGGCCTTGGGTGGTTGCCGGTCGATGTTTTGGTGGGCCATCAGCTTGGAGGCGATGGTCCCCTCGGGAAAGGGCGTCTTTCCCGTAAGCATGAAGTAGAACGTACCGCCGAGGCCATAAATGTCCGCCCGGATGTCCACCGTATTGCTGACGGCTTGCTCCGGGGCGAGGTAATCCGC
>DATNBQ010000409.1:0-17369 GCA_035571955.1 Urbifossiella sp.
TGCCCGCCGTCGGCCAGCCGCGCGAAATCCGTGCTGGTCGCTACACCTTCACCCCGGATGCCTGCCTCGAACTGGCGTTTAACAAGCTTCGCGGCCCCATCGTCGAGGAATCTGATTCCGTTGCGCTGGCCGTGCCGGCCAACCTCGCGCCGAATCAGGTGACGCGGCTCGTCGAAATTGCCCTGCGGGCGAAGTTGCCGCTCAAGGGGACGGCAAGCGCTCCGCTGGCCGTGGCCGCGCATCGCGCCGCGCTTCTGCTCGTTGGCAAACCGGCCCCGCCCGCGGACAAGTCGCCACCCTCCGGCTGGGTCGTTCCGCTGCGTCCCGCGGCCACCGGCCCCGGGGCCGTGGTCATCGTCGATGCCGACGAGTTCGCACTCAGCGCCGCCACGATCATGGTCGAACGGGAAACGGCTCGTCTCCTGGCCCATGCGGTCTGGCCGCGCGTCGCCGTCAAGGCCTGGAAGGACCGGCTGCTCGATGCCGTCTCGGATCGGTGCGTGCGGTTGTGCCGCCGCGACCCGCGCGATTCCGCCGACGCCGAGCAATCGCTGTTCGAACAGCTCGACGAAGCCCTGGAACGCAGCCGGGCGGGCCAGCGGGTCGGCCTCACCGTTCGCACCGCCCACTGGTATCAGGACCTCATGCTGCAGCCGGAGGAACTGGACGGCTACTGTTCCGGGTTGGCACAAGCGGGGGCCGAGGCCATCCGCGAGATGATCGCGGGTCAACGGGTGCCGCCGCGGGCCGTCTGGTTGACGCATGCGGCCGGCCGCTTGCCAGGGCTGGGGCAAGCGATCCAGCAGAACACGCCCGAGGGAACGGCGGTGGAAGTGCTGCCCGTCGGCGCGGTGGCGCATGCGGCGGCAGCGCTCGTGCCGCGCTGGCTCACCGGCGATTTGCCGCGCACGCACCTGGACGCCGTGCTGCCGTATCCCGCCGTCTCGAGCCGCGACGCGGAGTCCGCGGCGTCGCGCTCCGCTTCGCTGACTCCGCGTCGCGGCTAAACATTGCGAGGATCGCCATGCGGGTGCGCCACAAGACGCCGACCCTCGTCAGCATGTGGATGCTGGATGTCTTCTGCTGCGCGCTCGGCTGCGTCACGCTCCTCTGGCTCCTCAACACTCGTCAGGCCGGAACCGCGCTCACCGATCTCAACGAAGTCCGCGCCCAGTGGCTGACGACGAGCTCCGAACTCGATCGCGCCCGCATCGACCTGAAACTGGCCCTGGCCAATCTCGATTCGACCAGGCTCCGCTTGAACTCGGAGATTTCGCAACTCACGACGCAACTGGGCGCCATTCGCACCGAGAACTCCCAGTTGGCGAGCAAACTCGGCATCGCGCAAAGCGAGGCCAAAGCCGCCCAGGCCCAACTCGACGCGACCAAGGTCGCCCTGAATGCCGCCGAGACCAAGCTCGATTCCAAGGCCACGGACCTGGCGACCCTGCGCGACAAGAACGAATCCGCCGAAGACCTGCTCCGCAAGAAGCAGAAGGAGGTCGACGCCCTGACAAAGAAGGCGAAACTATCCGCCGCTGCGGCGGACGACATGGCCCGCTTGATTCGCAAAAAGGACGACACCATCGCGGAGTTGACGCGGCAAGCGGTCGATTCCTTGAAGTTGCTCGACGACGCGGCGACGAAACTGGCCGCTTCGAAGAAAGACCTCGACGCGGCCTCGGCCGCCGCCAAGAAGACCGACGATAAAACGACAGAAGACCGCGTCGCCGCCGCCGGCACGATTAAAGACCTGACCAAGAAGATCAGCGAGGCCAACGCCACGATCATCGACTTGCAAGGGGAGAAAGCCAAACTCGCGGACAAGGTGGACCGCATCACCCGCGACACGGAGAACCGCTTCGCGGGCATCGCGATGACCGGCAAGTCGGCGGCGTTCATCGTCGATATGTCCGGCAGCATGGACAAGGTCGATCTGAGCACGCCGGCGCCGCACAAGTGGCCGGTGGTCTGCGAGACCGTGGCCAAGGTGATGCGCAGCATCCCCACGCTCGAGCGCTACCAGGTAATCGTCTTTTCGTCGCGGGCCCGTTGGCTGAGCACCGACGACGCCCAGTGGCAGAAGTTCGAAGGCGAGAAGTCCGTGGCCGCGGTGAAGAACGCACTTTTGAAGGTGCGGCCGGAGGGCGACACGAACATGCATGCGGCGTTCGAGATGGCATTTGCGCTGCGGCCGCGCGGCCTCGATACCATTTACCTCTTCTCGGATGGCCTGCCGACGAGCGGCCCGGGCCTCACTGCCGCCCAGGAGAGCGCCAATCCGCCGCTCGACGAGAACAAGCGCGGCGAAATCCTCGGCAAGTACATCCGCGAGAAGACCGCCCGCGACTGGAACCGGCCGCAAACTCTCGACCGCCGAGTCAAAATTCACGCCATCGGCTTCTTCTTCGAAAGCCCGGACGTGGGCGCATTTCTATGGGCGCTGGCCCGCGAGAACGACGGCAGTTTTGTCGGCATGAGCAAGCCGTAGCGATTCCCTTTCCCGCCGCGCCGACTGGTCCCCGCGTTCGATTTGCCCAAGATAAATGTTCGGGCATTTCCGGTGCGAGCGGGAGTTGAACCCATGGCCAACGTGTTGATCGGTGCGACGGGGAGCGTGGCGGCGGTGCGGATTCCCGCGCTGTATGAAACGCTCGCCGCGGCCGGGCATGCTGTGAAAATCGTCGCCACCGAGGCAGCGGTTTACTTCTTCGACCCGGCGAGTTTGCCATCCGGCGCCGTGATCCGCGATGCCGACGAGTGGCTGGGCGAGCGGTACCAGCGCGACGCCCCGGTCGTTCACGTCGAACTGCGGAAGTGGGCGGACGCGTTCGTGCTGGCCCCCCTCGACGCCAACACGCTGGCGAAATTGGCCGTCGGCCTGTGCGACAACTGCCTGACGTGCGTGTGGCGCGCGTGGGACACGGCCAAGCCCGTGATTCTGGCGCCGGCCATGAACGCCTTCATGTGGCAACATCCGTTCACGCGGCGGCACTTGCGGGCCATCGCCGCCGATTGCGGGGCCGCTCACGTTCCCGGCCACCTCGACGACGCCGCTCTGTTCGCGCAGATTAACGAGCGCAGCAAAACGCTCCGCATCGTCGCCCCCGTGGAGAAGCGCCTCGCCTGCGGCGACACCGGCATGGGCGGCCTCGCCGAAGTCACCGACATCGCCCAGGCCGTTGCCGACATGCTCCAGCGCTCCGCACCCGCCGTTTGAGCGATTCCATCCGCGAGTTCCCACGATGCCGCACATCCTGTTCTTCGAAGCGATTGCCGACGGCGATGCGGAACGGGTGGGCGGCAAGGGGTTCAGCCTCGGCAAACTGGCGGGGGCCGGCCTTCCCGTGCCCGCGGGGTTCGTCATCACCACCGAGGCTTACAAGCAACTGAGTCAACAAGGCGTTCGGGCCGATACCGAGTTCGCCCGCGAACTGAGCGATGCCTATCGCCAGCTCGGCGGCGGTCTCGTTGCCGTGCGTTCCAGCGCGACTGCCGAGGATGCCGCCGACACCAGTTTCGCCGGTCAGCAGGAAACGATCCTCGGCGTCGAGGGATCCGATGCACTCGTCGATGCCGTGGAACGTTGCTGGCGTTCGCTGCACACCGAGCGGGCCGTTGCCTATCGGATCAAACAGGGAATCGACGAATCCCAGATCGCGATGGCCGTGGTGGTGCAGCGATTGGTGGCGGCGGAAGCGGCCGGCGTGCTCTTCACCCGCGACCCGCTCGATTCGCGCGGCGAACGGATGCTTGCCGAGGCATCGTGGGGGTTGGGCGAAGCCGTCGTGTCCGGCCGCGTCACACCGGACCGCTTCCACCTCGACCGCAACTCCGGCGCGGTGCTGGATCGCAAACTCGGGGCCAAGACCTTCCGCATTACGGCCAAGGGGGAAGAAGCCGTTCCATCCGAGTTTCAGCAGCAATTCTGTTTGAGTGACAATACCTTGTCGCAACTCGCGGAACTGGGCCGCAAGGTTGAATCGTTTTACGGGGACGCCCGCGACATCGAATGGGCTTATGCCGGAGGCGTTTTCCATCTCTTACAAGCGCGGCCGATCACGGTGGCGACCGCCGCCGAACGCGAATTGGTGCGGCAAAAGATCGTCGCGGCGTTGCAAAAGAAAGCCGACCCGCGCGGCACCGTCTGGGTGCGCTACAACCTGAGCGAAGTTTTGCCGGCGCCGACGCCGATGACCTGGGCGATCGCGCAGCGGTTGCTCGCGGCCGACGGCGGCTTCGGCGCCATGAACCGCGACCTCGGCGCGCATCCCGACCCGGCCCTCGGCTCGCAGTCCGCCTTCGACCTGGTCGCCGGCCGACCGATGATGAACCTGTCGCGCTTGCCGCACATGCAGTTCAAGCACCCGCCTATCGAGTATCCGTTCGCCGCTTACAAGGCCGATCCGCGCAAGGCACTCGATCCGAAACCGAACCTGAACCCGCTTGGCGGCGGCGCGTTCATGGGTTTGCTACGCTTGCCGGGAACCATTTTTCGGTTGAGCCGGCTGATGGGCCGCACCAAGAAGTTATCCGAGTCGTTCGGCGAGCGATTCGTGAAAGAGATCGTTCCGCCCTTCGTCGAAGCGGTGAAGCAGGCGCGGCAGCCGCTTCCCAAAGAGAACGGCGAACTCTTGAAGTTATTGAATCAGTGGATCGACCGCACATTAATCGACTTCGCGCGGGAAAGCCTGAAGGCCACTGTATTCGCGGATTACTGCTGGAATGCTCTCGTGGAAATGCTGCGCCCGCGGTTGGGCGAGGAGCGAGCCCGCGCCGCGGTTGGGGAACTGAGCCTTGGCGCCGCCCCGCCGGAAAAAGCGAGCTACGTGGCCGGCATTCGCAAGTTGTCGCAAGGCGCGATTACCCGCGCCGAATTCCTGGAACAATTCGGGCACCGCTCGACCAACGAAATGGAACTGAGCCAGCCTCGCTGGTCCGAGGATCCCGTCGCCCTTGATGCTTTAACGTCCTCGCAGGCGGGGCACACCATGCCGCGCGTCGGCGATCCGGAATTGATTTGCACCGAAGCCAAGTTAACCGGCCCCGTTCGCGATCAATTCCTGCGGCAAGTTACCCGCCTACGGACTTACCTCGGCCTCCGCGAGGCGGCCAAGCATTACCTGCTCATGGGCTGCGCGGTGATTCGCCGGGCGCTCGTGGAACTCGATCGCCGCTTCCACTTGAACGGCGGCATCTTCTTCCTCACACCCGGCGACTTCCCCGACTTGCTTGCGGGCAAGGATCTCAGTTCCAAGATTGCCATCGCTCGCAAGGGTCGGCAAACGGAACTGTCGCTCGGAGTGCCGCCAGTGCTCTTCAGCGACGATCTCGACGCGATCGGCCGGCCACTGCCGGAGCCTGTCGGCGGCGACAAACTCGATGGCGTCGCGCTCTCCGCGGGGGTCGCCGAAGGCCCGGCCCTCGTGCTGACGGAGCCGATCGCCGCGCCGAAGGAAGAGGGCTACATTCTGGTTTGCCCGTCCACCGATCCGGCCTGGGTGCCGCTGTTCGTGAAGGCGAAGGGGCTGGTGATGGAGACGGGCGGCGTGCTTTCGCATGGGGCGATCGTGGCCCGCGAGTTCGGCTTGCCGGCAGTGGCGGGGCTGCCGGGAATTACCACGCGATTGAAAACGGGACAACGGCTGCGCGTCGATGGCGGCCGCGGAACGGTGAGTGTGCTGGAGTAACTCCACGAACCGAGTTGAGACTGATGAAGAGGAGGAGCCGTGTTCTCCATCCGCCGGATCGAGCGAAGTACAGCGCTAGCCGTCGAACCTCTCGGCTCGAAACCGAAGTTCTGGTTCACCGACGAGGGCCAGGAGCGATTTCTGTTTAAAGCCGACGATCGCGGGACGGGTGAGGATTGGGCGGAAGTTGTGGCTTCGCGGCTGTGCAGACGACTCGGTTTGCCTCACGTCGAATATGAGCTTGCCGAGGAATGGAACGAGGGCCGCTTCGTTCTTCCCGGCGTCGTATGCGCGAACATGTCCCCGCCACCGTCGTCTCTCGTACTCGGGAATCAATTGTTATTGGAACGCGATCCAGATTACCCGAAGGAACAGCGTTTCAAGGTTCGGAAATACACGATCGATGCCGTCACATCGATCGTGGAAACGCTGGCATTACCCGATGCCAGTTGGTTCCCGAATCCTCCTCCCGAAGTACGGAGTGCACTCGACGTGTTCGTCGGGTACGTCATGCTCGATGCGTGGATCGCGAATCAGGATCGGCACCACGAGAACTGGGCAGCAATTCGCCGGAGCGACGAGCTTCGATTGGCGCCGACGTTCGATCATGGCGCGGCTCTCGCCCGGAACTTGACGGACGCCGAACGGCAGAATCGGCTGGCCACCAACGATCGCCAAAGGACCATCGAGGCTTTCGCCAGACGAGCCCGTTCGGCGTTCTATGCGGACGAAGATGCTGTAAAACCCCTCGCGACAATCGACGCGTTCCGGCGATTCGCTTCAAAGAACCCGGTCGGTACAAAGTATTGGATCGATCGGCTTACCGGCATCGCAACCGACGCCATCCGTGATATGTTGGAGGAGGTGCCGCCGCAGCGAATGTCTCCGGCGACGCGTGAATTCACTCTGAAGTTGCTGACCGCGAATCGTGAACTATTGCTCCAGGATCGTCTTCCATGAAAGCGTTGTTTGTAGCCTGGCGAGCCGGTGACGACGGCCCTGGAGCGTGGGGACCGGTTGGCCGCCTGGAGCACGACGGTTCGTTGTTCCGATTCTGTTACACGAAGGGTGCCCGGGCGATTCCGGGTTTCCGACCCTTCGCTCAGATGACGAATCTGGGACAGGTATATGAGTCCGAAGAGTTATTCCCGCTCTTCGCGAACCGGCTCCTCTCCCGTTCGCGTCCGGAATACGAAATGTTCCTTCGTTGGGGCGGATTCAAGCCCGACGAACCGCCGGATCCAATCGCCGTGTTGAGCGTCACCGAAGGCATTCGCCAGACGGATGCCATCGAAGTATTCCCGTGCCCGCAACCCGACACCAGTGGCTGTTACATCAACAAGTTTTTCCTTCATGGCATTCGGTGGGTTCCACCGGAGGCGCTAGCCTCCATCGCCGCCCTTCGACCGGAGGCCAGGTTACTGATGGAACCGGAACCGTCGAATCCAGTCGATCCGAACGCCGTTGCCGTCATTCACGCCGACAGCGATCGACGAATTGGGTATGTTCCACGCTACCTGGCGAAGGATGTGCGAAAGATCCTCGAACAATGCGGGAACTCGTTCACTCAATTATTCGTCGAGCGACTCAATTCCGACGCGCCGGTCCAGCAACGGGTTCTTTGTCGCATGAACTCTTGTTGGCCCGAAGGTTTCGAACCGTGCAGTGGCGAATCCTTCCAGCCGATTCCAAATGGAGTAATGGGCGACTGTAAGCAATCGGCATGAGTCATTATGCCGTCTTCTTGCCGCGCGGGTGGAACTGCCGGTGGATCGCCTTGAGGCGGTCGCGGTCGACGTGGGTGTAATGCTGGGTAGTCTGGATCGAGGCGTGGCCGAGCAATTCCTGGACGGTGCGGAGGTCGGCGCCTCCGGAAAGCAAGTGCGTGGCGAAACTGTGCCGCAGCGTATGCGGGCTGACCGTCCCTGCCAGGGCAGCCCGCCGGCAATACTTCTTCACGAGCGCCCACAGGAAAATTCGCGACAGCGGCCGACCGCTCTTGCTGACGAACACATTTGCGCGATCCTTGGCCAAACCTTCCGGGGGCGCCGCCAGATAAGCCCGCAGCGCAGCGATGGCCGGCTTGCCGAGCGGGACCACCCGCTGCTTGCTCCCCTTGCCGTGGCACTTGCAGAATGCCGAATCGAGGTACAGGTCGGCGATCTTGAGGTTCATCACTTCCGAGGCGCGACAGCCGGTGGCATAGAGTGTTTCCAAAATGGCCCGATCGCGCAGGAAGAAGCGGTCGCCGGGGCGCGGGGCTTGCAGCAGGTTATCGACGGCGGCTGGCGACAGCACCTGCGGGATGCGTTCCCACAGTTTCGGCGAACCGAGCAGGTCCACCGCGGCGGCGTCGGCGCGTTCTTCCATCTTGAGGAAGCGGTAGAACATCTTCAGGGCGACGAGATGGCGAGCGATGCTTGGCGGCGCCAGTTGCTCGTCGTGCAAGAAGGCCACGTAGCGGGCCAGGTCCTTGAGCGTCGGCTTGGTGTAATTGCCGAAGCGAACGAGCGCCGTCCAGGCGGCGAACCGCGCCAGATCGCGGCCATAAGCTTGGACCGTGTTGTCCGCCATGCCCCGCTCCGATTGCAGGTAATGGCGGAACGCACCGATGTCGGATTGAAGTTCCATGGGCATTGCGCCCACGGACTGCCGTCCGTGGGCTTATTCCTTCATCTTGTGCTTGAGTTCGCGGAAGGCCTTGGCCCGATGGCTCATGCTCTGCTTCACTTCGGGCGGCAGCTCACCGAAGGTTTTCCCGTACTCCGGAACGAGGAACAGCGGGTCGTAGCCGAAGCCGCTGGAGCCGCGGAGTTCCTCGGCAATGAACCCGTGGCAGCGGCCTTCCGCCGTCGCGATTACCTTTCCCACGGGATCCGACAGCACTACAGTGCTGATGTAATAAGCGGCGCGATCGCCCCCGGAATACGGCTTCAGTTCGGCGAGCAGCTTGGCGTTGTTGGCCGCATCGTCGCCGTGCTTGCCGGCATAGAGCGCCGAATCGACGCCGGGCGCCCCGCCCAAAATCGGCACCACCAGGCCGCTGTCTTCACCGATTGTCCATTCGCCGAGAATCGGCGCGAGCGTCGCGGCCTTCAAGGTCGCATTGCCGATAAAGCTTCCCGCCGTCTCGGCCACTTCCGGCGCGTTCGGGTACGGCGACAGGTCGGTGACGTCGAAGCCGAGTCCGTCGAGCAACTCGGCCATCTCGCGGAGCTTTTTCTTGTTGCGACTGCAAAGCACGAGACGCTTCATGGAAGTTGTCCTTGGTGTTGCGGAAAGTCGGGCTTCCCACAGATAATAGTTTCAGTTCCTAGCGCCAGTCACCAAGTGGAGAACCTGGAACTTGGAGCCTGGAACTTGGAACCTCGACCATGAACCTGGACGACAAGGTCTGTTATTGCTTCCACGTATCGCGGCGAAAGCTCGTGAACTGGCAGCGGCTGCACGAACCCAAGGTGGCCAGCCAGCTTTCCGAGTGCGGCGGCGCCGGCACCGGCTGCGGCTGGTGCATCCCCTTTTTAAAGCAGATTTTTGCGAACGGTACCGAGGAAGGCCTCGACCGGCTCACGGCGGAGGAATACGCCCGGCAACGGGCCGAGTACGTGCACGCCGGGAAAGGCAAGCCGCCGCCCGGCGCCGAGCCGCTGCCCTCCAATGATTAGCCGCGACCCAGCGGGGAACGCGTCCCAGATGCTTCGCGATCGCACTTGAACCGTTGCCCGTCTCGGGTATAGCGAGCCATTCCGCAGTCGGCGCGCGAAGAGCCATAATCTGGGAAGGATGGGCATGGACGCTCGGACCCCGTTCCGCTGGTTGGCGCTCCTCGCGCTCGGGATGGGGTGCCACGGGCCGGATAAATCGGTCACGCACGTCCGCCCGCAGATTCCCGTGGAACTGGCCGGTCCGCCGGTCGCGCTGGAAGCGCCGCCGCTCAAGAACGACCCGCCGTTGAAAGTGGTCGGGCCGCCGATCCAGGGCTTGCCGGTGCCGCCCGATCCCGCCGGCCCGGTTGCTCCCGCCTCGCTTTCGGTTCCGGTTTCTCAAACGCACAACTCCGCCGCGCGGTTAAACGCAAGGCCACTCGCCGAACCGCGGATCCGCTTCGTCGCCCTGATCGGCAAGAACAACTCCGTCACCGATGAAGAGGTGCGCGAAGCCGTCAAGATTCGCTACGCCTCGGAACGCCGCGATAACTCGCCCATTCCGCCCGACAAGGAGCAGGCCTATTACGAGGAAGAACTGCGCAAGGCGATCGAGCGCGAGTTGATCATCGAGGAGATGCACGTCCGCCTCAAGAAGGCCAAGAAAGGCAACATCATCGATTCGCTGGCCGACGACGCGCGCAAGATGACCGATTCCAACTTCCGCAACATGAAGACGCGGAATGGCATTCATTCCGAGGCCGACTTCCAGTTGTGGTTGCGCGGGCAGGGGTTAACCGCGCCGATCCTGCGGCGGAGCTTCGAACGGCAATACATGGCGAACCAGTTCGTCCGCGGCATGCTGCGCGAGAAGATGGATAGTCTCGGGCTCATCGAGATTCGCGATTACTACAAGAACCATCCGGAACACTTCAGCACCGCCGATCATGTGAAGTGGCAGGACATCTACATCAGCTTCCGGGAGTTCGAGAACGCCCTGAAGACGACCGACGCGGCAAAAGTTCGTGCGGCGGCTTTGAAGCACGCCCAGGCGATTCAGTTGCACGCGGCGGCCGGCGAGGATTTCGCGGCCCTTTCCAAACGCTACGATAACGGCCTCTCGGGCCAGAACGGCGGCGAAGGCAACGGGACCGAACGCGGCGCGATCCAACCTCCCGATCTGGAACCGACGGTGTGGGCGCTCAAGGCGGGGCAAGTCAGCGCGGTGATCGAGACACCGGCCGGCTTCCACATCGTAAAGGTCGTGTCGCGCGATTATGCCGGCATCAAGCCGTTCGACGAGCCGGTGCAGAAGGAAGCGCGGGCGCGCCTGCTCCAGGAATTCCACGAGCGCGAGTACAAGTTGTTCGTCGATCAGCTCTGGCGCGCGGGCACCGTCACTTTCCCAAAGTGAGACCGGGCCCTTGTTCAGCCGCGATGCAGACGCCGCGGACCGAAGCGCTCGGCTCCGCCGACTCGCGGTAAATCGGACCAGCCCTCCACTCGAGGTTGTTCGGAGCACAGGAATCGAATTGTGAATCGGCCTCGGCGCTGGTAGTGTGCGAGTGTATTTGAAGCAGAATCAAGTCGTGACTCCATCGCTCGAAGCACTTGGGATCAATCGCTTGACGCCGCAACAGCGGATCGCGCTGGCTCAGGAGATTCTGGATACCGTTGTGTTGGAAGAGGAATTGCCTCAACTCACGCCGGCCCAACGGGAGGAGCTCCGTCGCCGCGTCGCGGAACTGGAGGCGAATCCCGAGGCGGCAGTTCCCTGGGAGGATGTTCGCGCAGCCGCTTTAACGAGATGCTCGCAATGAGCCTTCCAATCGCGCTCCACCCGCTCGCCCAGCAGGAGTTCGACGACGCCGTCGATTGGTATGAAGCGCGGCGAGCGGGGTTGGGCACCCGATTCATCGCGCGAGTGCAAGAAATTACTGGCGAGGATCGCGGAAGCGCCACTGTTCTTTGCCGAGGCGGAAGACGGCATCCGCCAGGTACGGGTTCGCAGATTTCCCTATTGCGTTTACTTCCGAGCGAAATCCGATCACATCTGGGTCGTTTCGATCTTTCACACGGCGCGCGATCCCGAAATGTGGAAGAAACGATAGTCAGCGGCCCTGGGACCGCGGCTACCCCTTGATTTCCCCGCATGGGCCGTCAGAATCACAAGATCGGAACCTTTCCGCCCAGCCGTTCGTCCAATCTCATAATCCCGTCCGGGGTGATCCGGGCGCGTCGATTCTGGAGCCGTGTCTCATGTCCCGACTCGCATTCTGGTCGGCCGGTCTCATCGCTTCGCTCGCACTCGTAGTCGCTTCGCCGTTCCCCTGGAATTCAAGCGAAATCCGTGCGCAGCAAGCCAAGAAGGACGCCAAGCAGGATCCGAAGAAGGACGCCAAGAAAGACCGAAAGAAGGAACAGAAAGCCAATCCGGCGCCAAAACCGGCCCCGCCGAAGCCGGAGCCGCCGCGCGTCAAAGTCAACCCGCTCCTCAAAGCGCCGACCGATCCGATCGCCAACGCCGAATTGGGCGCCGTCAACCCGCTCGATCTCGCGCGCGGCCTGCGCGAACACGATATGTCCGACCTGGCGCTTGAGTACATTCGCGAACTCGACAAGCAGCCGAATCTACCTGCAGAAATCAAGGCGCAGCTTCCCCTCGAACGCGCCAACTGCCAGCTCGAAGCCGCCGTGGACGAGGCTGACGAAGGTTCCCGCATCAGCCTGATCGGCGAAGCGAAGGACGGCTTCCTCACGTTCGTGCGCAACAAGGCGAACGTTAACCATCCACGGATGCCGGAGGCGTTCCTCGCCTTGGCCCGATTGGCCTCGATGGACGCCAAATCGCAACTGGCGAAGGCCCGCCGCGTCGATGTGCCGGAGCCCGACGAAAACAACAGCAACAGCGCCGACGTCGACGAGGCGACCAAGAAACAGCATGATGAATTCGTCAAGGCTCGGCCGCTCTTCCTCGACGCCGCCAAGCAACTGGAACTCGCGGTCAAGCAGATCGAGGGTCAACTCGCCAAGAATCCGCCGGCGGCCGTCAAGCGCACCCTGATCCAGACTTACTACGATGCCATGCTGGCTCGAGGCACCAACTTCTTCTCGCTCTCCGGAACCTATCCGGAAGGCTCGCGGGCCAAGGAACTCGAAGAGCGCGACAAGGTGCTCAACCAGGCCGAATCCATTTTCGAAGACCTCGTGGCTTTGGACAGCGCCCCGGCCCGCGTCACCGGCGTCGCCCGCGCCTGGCTCTCCGAATGCGAGTTCGCCAAGAAGGATCTCCTCAAGGCCGAGGAACAGGTCAAGCGGATCGAAGCGTCGACCGGCCGCGATTCCGAAGAGGCCAAGCGGATGATCCACTTCTTCAAGATTCGCCGCGACATCGCAACGAGTTTGGGCGGCACCAATGCCGAGCGTTCCCAGATCGTGGCCAAGGCGCGCGAGTGGCTGCGGCACTACGGATCGCTGGCGCGGGCGCGGAACGAGGCATTCGCCGTCCGCTGGTATCTCGGCTATACGCTGCAAGTGGAAGCGGAGCGGCAGATGCCGAAGCCTCCGCCGCCTTCCAAGAACCCGTCCAAGGGGCCGCCGAAGCCCCCGCCCGCTCCACCGGCCCAGGCACGCGCGCGCTTTCAGGAAGCCGAAAAACTCTTCCGCTCCGTCAGCCAGTCCGACAATGAATACACCGAACGGGCCATGCGCCACCGCATGCAAGTTGTCCGCCGCCTCCTGGGCGAGGCGGATAAGCCGCCGACTTCTTACAAGACGTTCGAAGAATGCCAGATGGCCTCCTTGATCCGCATGTCGCGCCTGTACGACTTGCAGAAGAACCCGAAGACGACGGACGCCGAGATTCTGACGCAACAGAAGGCGATCGTGGCCTTGTTGGAACGGTCGCGAACGCTGGCCGACCCAACGGATGCCCCCGGCGACGTGGCCGACGTGAACCTGCGCCTCATCTACTTCTACGAAAAGATGGGTCAGCCTTACGAAGCGGCCATTCTCGGTGACCATCTGGCGCGCACCACCAAGTCGCCGGGCGGCAAGTCGGCACTCGCCGGCGACTTTGCACTCCGCGGCTACGCCATCGCCGCCACCAAGATCAAAAACGTCGAGGCCGAAAAGCTGGATTCCGTCCGCAAGACCGATCGCGATCGCGCCATCAGTCTTGCCAAGTTCATCGATACTCAGTTCCCCAACGATACCGCCACCGATAGCGCCCGCGAGAAATTGGCGTACCTGCTCTACCAGGATCAGAAAAGACTGGAGGCCTACGAGGCATTGATGAAGGTGCGGCCCGGCTACGAATCGATCTCCCGGGTGCGGCTCTTCGAAGGGGCGATCGCCAACGAACTACTCCTTTCCAAGGAATCGCCGCTGCCGGCCAACCGCCGCCGCGATGTCTTCCGCAAGACCACCAGCGACCTGGATAAGTTGGCGAAGCCATTGCCGGGAGCGGCCGAGGAAGATGTAAACCCATTCATCAAGGCCCGCTGCCGGTTGGCGCTCATGTACCTGCTGCAGCCGCGCGTCGATCCGGAAGCCGAAAAGATCGATCCCGGTTACGTGAAGGCCCGCAAGGTCGCCGAGGAGACGCTCAAGCTCGTTCCGACGTTCACGAATTTGCTCGAAGATCCCGCGACCAGGTCGCTCAACCACGATGGCTGGGAGATGCGGCTCTTCGCCGAGGATGCTCGCACCAAGGCCGCCGTTCTGGAAGGGACCACCTTTTTCGCCCATGGCCAACTCGACGAGGCTTACAAGGCCATTGGCGACCTCCTCGCCGAGATGAACCGCACCGGCCCGTTCGTAACGCAGGTGAACGCGGCCTTCGCCGAAGGCGGCAAACCGCCCGCGAAGAAAGGCCCCGCGCCCAAGAAGGAACCGGCCAAGAAGGAAGCCGCCCCGCCCAAGAAGGAAGCCAAGGAAGGTGCGGAAGCCGACACCGCCGATAAGGCCCAGCACGAGAAGGTCGTGCGCCTGGCCGAAGGCGTCGACAAGTATCGCCAGAACCTGATCGTGCTCGCCCTGAAGATTCGCGTGAAGAAGGGCGAGGCCGAGCAAAGCGTTCAGCAACTCGACCTGCTCAAGAAGTTCGGCGGCAGCATCGAGAACACCATCGCAACGCTGGAGCAGATCACGGCGGAGATGGCCGCGCAGATCGCGTCTCTCAAGAAGGGCGGTAAGGCGGAAGAAGCCCGCACGCTGGCCGATGGCTTCGGCAAACTGCTCGACAAGGTCTCCGAAGAGCCGAACTTGCCCCCGTCGGCGCAGCGATTCCTGGGACAATCGCTCATCCTGGTCGGCCAGTACGCCAAGGCCGTCGAAGCCTTGAAGAAGGTGCCGCCGCCGGCCGATCGCGCCACCATCGCCAAGCCCAACGACATCGCCGACGAAAAAGAACGGCGAACGGTGCTCGAGTTCCGCCGCGCGCAGCTGGAACTCATCCGGGCTTATCGGGCCGCGAATCAGTTCGCCGAAGCCGACGCCGTGATCGCCGACAGCATGGGAACGAAGGAGAAGCCGGGCTGGGCGGCGAACAGCGTCGATTTCCGGAAGGAACGGGCTTATTTGTTCGAAGCCAAGGGGGCCGCGGCGCAGGGACCCGCCGCCAAGACAGCGTGGAACGAAGCGCTGCAGGAGTGGGGTGCGCTCGCGAACATTTATCGCGCTCTGGTCTCCAAGGGACCTCCCCCCGGTGAAGGCGGCGGCGTCAAGTACGGGGCTTATCAGAACGCCTATTACGAAATGTACCTCAACCAGCATCGCTGCTTGATCAAGGCCAACCAGCAACTGCTGCCCAAGGGGCACGCCCGCTTCGAGAAGCTTTACAACGATGCGGGCGAACACTTCTCCACGCTGGCCATGATCCAGGGCGGCAATTTCCACGGCGAAGTCCGCGAACAGTACCGCGACTACATCATGGAGGTTCCCGAGTTGAAGGCGGCGTACGAGAAGGCGGCCGCGGCGGGGTTGGGCAAGGCCAAGACGATGGCCGATAGCCGCGAGCGACAGGCCGGCGACTATCGGGCCCGCGCCGAAAAGCTCGCCGCCAATTCCCCCGACCGCGTCAAACTCGAGAACCTCGCCAAAGTGCTGTCCGACGAGGCCACCTGGATTCGAAAGTGGACCGAGCAGGGCGGCAAGTTCTTCCTGGATCAACCGTCCGCCACGAACTGATTCAACGATTAGCCGCGACCCGGCGGGGAGCGCGGTTTCTTCTTCGAGGTTCATCATGGTTCGAATCGCACTCCGTGCGCTCGCATTCTCGGCGTTCGCCGCCGCTGTCGCTACCACCGCGCTGGCCCAGCAGGCCAACGCCCCGGACCGCGTTTACTACATCGACAAGAAGGACGGCTCGATCCGCGACCTCGAAGCCACCGTCAAGGCGTCGCCCACCGGCTACCAAATCACCCCGATCAACGACAAGAAAGTCATCACCGTCTCGGCTGCCGATCTCGTTCGTGTCGTCCCCGGAAACATCCCCGGCTACGAACGGGCGGCCATCATGGAACCCGTCAGTCTGGAAACGAAAAAGGAGTGGGAGAAGGCCCGCATCGGCCACGCCGAGATGTTGAAGAAAGCGACCGGGGCGCCGGAAAAAGTGCGGAAGTACCTGGAATTCCGACAGGCCATCTGTGCCGCTCATGCCGCTGATGAAGTCGCCGACGATGCCGCGGCTTCGGCCAAAGCCGAGGAAGCGGTGAAGTTGCTCGAAAGCTTCCTCGTCGTCAACAAAACCGGCTGGGAAGTGTGGCCCGTGGGTCAGACTTGCGCCCGCCTGCAAATCACTTCGCACGAACGGAAGAAAGACGGCGACAAGGAAAGCGAGGGGCGGCGGCTCTTCGACGAGGCCGCGCGGTCCTGGGGTAAAGTCGCCCGTGCCGCCGATCTCTCTCCGGATCTGCGTCTCGAAGCTGCCCTTCAGGAAATCGACTTGAAGATTCGCGCCCGGCTGTTCGCCGATGCTCGCGGCCTGATCGACGATGCAATGAAGACGGCCCCGGCCGGCGCCGCCAAGGATCGCCTCGCCATTTATCAACTGGCGGTGAAGTTCGGCGACACGACCACGCCGCTCGCCGGCAAGGATCCGATCGAGGCCGAGATCGCCAAGACGAAGGACGCCCACGTTCGCGCGGCCGGCTACGGCATGCTCGGCGAACTTTATCTGATCGCCGACAAGCCGCGCGAGGCGATGTGGCAATTCCTCTGGGTCGAAGTCGTTTACAATCAGGACCGGGATGAAGTGATCAAGTCGCTGGCCCGGCTCTCCGATGCGTTCCGGTTGCAGGGCGACGAGGAGAAATCGAAGTCGTTCCGGGAGAAGGCGCGGCGGATGCGCGGCGGCGCCTGACCTCCGGCCCGCACTTGCCGTCGCGGCTTGCCGATCGCTATAGTAATGGAACCTTTCGACTCCGCGCGGCGATTCTCTTTCGCCGCGCGGAGTTCGGTTATCTGGGGCGGTAGCTCAGCTGGTAGAGCGCTTCGTTCGCAACGAAGAGGTCGGGAGTTCGACTCTCCTCCGCTCCACTTCGGAAAACCCTACAAGTCGAAGCGTTTTACGCTTACCCAGGACGGCTCCTGGCGCGACTCCAAACGGCTGATTCTGTGAAAGAGTTTCACAGAATCGCAGGAGAAGTGCCCGTGGCCCGATCCCGCAATTCCTTCCCGTCCTACCTTCGCCACGCATCCGGAAAAGCCCGCGCCGTCTGGACGGACGCCCTAGGCATCCGCCATTTCCGGATGCTCCCCGGCCCGTTCGACTCCGCCGAATCGCGGGCCGCGTTCGCCCGGTTCCAACTGGAGCTCGAAACCGACCCACACCGGGCGGCGCGCGGCGATCCCGAAGGGGCCAGCATCGCCGAAGTGCTCGTCGCCTACCTCGACCACGCCGGGAAGCATTACCGCCACGCTGATGGCAGCCCCACCAGCGAAATCCATGAAGTGAAAGCCGTCGTGAAGGCGCTTCGGGAAACCTACGGCGATACGCCGGCATCCGCGTTCGGACCCATCGGCCTCAAATCGC
>DATNBQ010000410.1:0-20450 GCA_035571955.1 Urbifossiella sp.
TCGCCGCCAGGCACGCCTTCGCGTGGCCGGTGCAGGTCGCCCCGAACGTCACCCGGCCGTAGTTCAGCACCGTCAGGGCTTCCTGCAGCCCCCGGCCGAGCTGCCCGAGCACGTTCTCCTTCGGCACCCGCATGTCGGTGAACCGGATGGTGCCGGTCGCGGTGCCCCGGATGCCGCACTTCTCCTTTCGGGCCTCCACCACCTCGAACCCCGGCATGTCCGGCGTGACCAGGAACGCCGTGATCTTGGTGGCGTCCGGCTTGTCCCGCGTCGGCGCGGGCGTGCGGGCCATGACCGTGAGCACGTCGGCGATGCCGCCGTTGGTGATGTACTGCTTGACGCCGTCGAGGATGTAGGCTTCGCCGTCGTCGGTGGGGCGGGCCGTGGTCTGGACGTTGCCGGCATCCGAACCGGCCTCGGGCTCCGTCAGGGCGAAGGCGCAGAGTTTCGTGCCGTCGAGCAAGCCGGGGAGCCAGCGGGCTTGTTGCTCCGGCGTGCCGAAGAGGACGAGCGCCCGGCAACCGATGGAGTGATGGGCGTTCACGAAGACCGCGACGCTGGAATCGTGGCCGCCGAAGACTTCCATCGTCTTCAAGTACATCTGCTGGTTAAAGCCGAGGCCGCCGTATTCGGCGGGAATGGTGAGCCGATAGACATCCAAAGCCGCGAGGCCGGCGATCACATCGTCGGGGATGCGGGCGTCGCGGTCGATCTTCATGGCGTCGATGTGGCGCTCGGCATATTCGCGAACTCGGGCGGCCTGAGCTTCCGCTTGAACGGCTTTCTCCGCGGGGAGGGTGGGGTAGGGGAAAAGCAGTTCGCCCTTGAATTTGCCGAAGAAAAGGGCTTTCGCGAAGCCGACATCCGAGCCGGCAATCAGTTCTTCCACCTGTTTCTTCTGCTCGGCAACCTGGGCGGCCGTGAGAGCCATGAGCGGAACCCCGGAGAAAGGGAAGCACCTGCTTTATTGTACGGCATCGGTCCAGCGATCGCTTAGCCGCGACCCACCGGGGAGCGCGGTTCGCGGTGCGTTTAGCGGAAATGCCGTTAAACCTTCTCTCGTCGGAAACCGATATTGTGGAAAGGGTTTGAATTCCATTATGAAGGCGGTTCTCGCGTTCGGTTTTTGCATTCTCGAGTAGCCACGGATGGCGCGTTTGCGACAACTCGCGGTGGTCGCCGATGATTTCGGGATCGGTCCGGAGACGGATCGCGGCATCCTGGAACTGGCCAAGCGATGCCGAATCACCTCCACGGTGCTGCTCGTCAATTCGCCCTATGCCGCGGATGCCGTGAGCGCTTGGAAGCGGGCCGGCCGACCGATCGAACTCGGCTGGCATCCGAATCTCACCCTCGACCGACCGCTGCTCGCTCCGGACCTCGTGCCGACGCTCGTCGACAAGAATGGCGTCTTCCATTCGCTCGGCCGCTTCCTCCGCAACTCGTACTTCGGCCGGATTAGCCCGGCCGACGCCTTCGCGGAGCTGACGGCCCAGTATGGCCTCTTCGTGAAGCTGACCGGGCAACCGCCGGCGCTCGTGAACTCACATCAGCATGTCGCGCTGTTCGCGCCGATCGCGGCGGTGCTGCACGACCTGTTGACGAGCTTCCCCCATCGGCCGTTCGTTCGGCGGGTGCGCGAACCGCGCGCGACGCTGCGCGGCATTCCCGGCGCCCGCATCAAGCGCTGGCTGCTCGATCGCCGCGGCCGCCGCCAGGCCGAATCCCTGGATCGCGACGGTTTCCCAGGCTGCGACTGGCTCGCCGGGATTACCGATCCGCACTGTGTGCAAGATCCGCGCTTCTTCGAGAACTGGCTGGCCGCCATGCCCGGCGCCACCGTCGAACTGATGTGCCATCCGGGCCACCACGACCGCACCTTAATCGGCCGCGATTGCCCGTCCGACGGCATCGCCCTCGAGCGCCGCGCTCACGAACTGAACCACCTGGCGAGCGACGCATTTCCCGAAGCGGTCCGACGGGCCGGTTTCGAACTGATGCCGGCGAGCCGCATCGGCCGGGCCCCGGTCCGCGTTGCCGCTTGAACCGGAAGAAGACTATGTCCCGCCCGCTGATTAGCATCGTTTGCCCCGCGTACCGGGAAGAGGAAGTGCTGCCGCGCTTCCACGACGCCCTGGTCAAGGCGATCGTGCCGCTCGAAGTGGACTACGAAGTCGAGATTCTCTATGTGGACGACGGTTCGACGGACGGCACGCTGGCCGTGATGCGGAAGTTGGCGGCCGGCGACTCGCGGGTCCGCTACTTCGCCCTGAGCCGCAATTTCGGCCAACAGGCTGCCCTGACCGCGGGGCTCGAACAGGCCCGCGGTGACGCCGTCGTTTCCCTCGACACCGACTTGCAGCATCCGCCGCGCGTGATCCATGCCCTGGTCGCCGAATGGCGAAGCGGGGCGGATGTTGTGCATACCATCCGGGCGGATGACCCGCGCCTGAGTTGGTTCAAGCGAACATCGTCGCGGCTCTTTTACCGCGTCCTCGGCTGGTGCAGCGACCTGGACGTGCGCGCTGGGGCTTCGGATTTTCGCTTGCTTTCTCGCCGCGCCGTCGATGCCGTGCTCCGCATGCGCGAATCGCACCGCTACATGCGCGGCATCGTGCAATGGCTCGGCTTCCGCTCCGCCGAAGTGCCGTTCGAACCGGACGCCCGCGGCGGCGGCATCTCCAAGTACACGCTGCCCCGGCTCATCGCTCTGGCCCTCGACGGCCTGCTGTCCTTTTCGCCCGTGCCATACCGGTTTACCGTGGGCATCGGCCTGGCCGTGGCGGGAATCAGTTGCGTGCTGTCGATCGCAGCGGTGCTCGCGCTCGTGGGTTGGAGCGACCCGGTGGGCCGCGTCGGCGTGATTGCCCTGGGGGCGTTGCATGCCGTGGCCGCGTCGATCCTGGTCGCCGCCGGAATGCTCGGCGAATACGTCTTCCGCATTTACGAGCAGGCCAAGGACCGGCCCGTGTATCTGGTGGGGGAGACGAACGCGGAATCGGAAGAAGCTGCGGTATCGTTGCCCGAGCGCCGCGCCGCGTGAGAGTGCCGCGCTCCCCGTTTGGTCGCGGCTATTGACGGTCGGGTAATCAATGACACGTTTCGTAAGCCTGTCTTCCACTTCCCCCCTTGTGGGGGAGGTCGCCGAATGTCGTCTCGCAGAGACGACGTTCGGCGGGTGGGGGGTATCGTTCTAACAAATCAGAACCCCACCCGCCGACTCGCTTCGCTCGTCGGCGACCTCCCCCACGAGAGAGGAGGTTGTGGGTGGTTGGCTCGATGTCATTGCTTTGATGACCGTCAGCAATCGAGAGATACATGAAACGGCCGACGTGGTATCAACTCGCTTTCGCGCTCTGGGCGATCTTGATCGCCGTGGTCTGCATCAAGCCGCTTTTCAAGCCATTCTCCGGCACGGTCTACATTACCTACGCGCTGGCCGGGGAAGACTTCGCCGAAGGCCGCCGCCTTTACAACGTCAACCATCCGAACACGGATAACTTCCGCTATTTGCCGGTGGTCGCGGCCGGGTTCGCGCCGCTGAGCCAGTTGCCTCCGGGCGTCGGCGGCAGCCTGTGGCGGGTGCTGGGAATCGCGCTTTTTCTCTCGGGAATCGCTGCCTGGGCCAGGCAACTTCGCCCCGGCATCCCGCTGCCGATCGTGATGTTGTTCGCATTACCGCTTTCCATCGGCAGCCTGAACAATGGCCAGGCCAACACGCACGTCGCCGGGCTGATGTTGTGGGGCTGTGTATTGGCGGGCCGCGGCCGGTGGACCGTCGCCGCGCTGCTCATCGCCGGTGCGGCCCTCTTCAAGGGCTACCCGATTGCGCTCGGCGGATTGCTGCTCTTACTCGCCCCACTTCGCTTCGGAATCCCATTAGCTATCGGAGTGGGAATCGGGATCGTGCTGCCCGCCGCGTTCCAGTCCACCGATTACGTGATGGAACAATATCGCTACCTCCTGGCGAATTTGGAAGCGGACGACCGCTCGTCGTTTCCGCTTTGGGGCGGCTACCAGGACGCCCACATGCTGCTCCGCATCGCGGGGATCGCCGTCTCCCGGGATAATATCCGCTTCGTGCAAGCCGGCGCCGGACTCCTGGCCGCGGTCGTACTCTGGATGAGTTGGAAGGGCGGCATGACCCGGATGGGCGCTGCTGCCAACGCGTATTCCCTGGGGGCGTGCTGGATGTGTCTGTTCGGCCCGGCCGTGGAAGCGTCCACGTTCATTCTGCTCGCGCCGGTGCTGGCCTTCGAACTGCTCGCGACTGGTTCGCCGCGCTGGGCGAAGCTTGCCGCCTCTCTTTCAGCGACCTTCTTCCTGGCGACGGTGATTCTCTTTGCCTTGCCGCACGCGGTCCATCGGCCAGTGATTGCATTGGGGATACTGCCGATCGCGGCCGCGCTATTAACTGTCGCCGCGACTGGCCGCATCCTGACGGTTTGCTCCGTTGCGGGCAATGTTACGCCGCCAGTGGAACAGGAACTGCGTCTCGCCGCCTGATCGCGATTAGCCGCGAGGCGGAGTCCGCGGAGCCGAGCGCGCTCCGCCCTCACGAGGCGATCCACGCTTCGAATAAAGCCAGGCCCTGGCGGTAGGGTTCGATCCAGCCCGGGCGGGCCGGGACTTCATCCTTGGTGCGAACTAACTGGGTCACGGCGTCGGCGATGGTAAACGCGCCGGGGACGCCGTGCCGACTTCGCAGCGTGGTCTCGAGCCCGGCCAGTGCCAGCACTGCGGCGCCGAGCGCCGAGCCTTCATCCGAAGCCAGCCGCACCATCGGCAGGCGCTGCGGCAGAACGCCGGCCAGCACGCTCGCCAGGATCTCGCACATCAGCCTGGAACGGGCCAGGCCTCCGGAGACCGTGATGCGCGTCATGGTTTGCCCGGCCTCGCGGTGCGCCCGAACGCCGAGAGCAATGAGGCAAGCAATGGCTTCGTAAGCGGCGCGGACGCGGATCGCCGGATCGCTCGGCGGATTGGGCCGCCAGGCGACGCGTTCGTTCGCCACGCCGAGCGACGGCTCGGACCGCAAGAACGGCAGTACGGCGAACCCGTTGCAGAGCGGCGGCACTCGCTCGGCCGCCTCGGCCTCCACTGCGATCCGCCGATCCAGCGCTTCCACCGATTCCACGAACTGCGCGCCGTTTGAATAGCAGCGCATCCACAGGTACGCTCCATTCCAACCGAGTTTCATGGCATCGAGGGCGTCGGTGACCGGGGCGCGATCGGAGGAGGAATTGACGACGGCCGAGGAGCCGAGAATGATCGCCAGCTGGCCGGGTTCGGTGGCGCCGCCGCCGACGAGCCCGGCTGCCTGGTCGTCGAGCGTGGGGAAGACCAGCGGCCGCTTATCCGCGGCGATGCCGGCATCGAGGGCGAGATGTTCGGCGATCGGGCCGATCGGTTCGAATGTATCGAGGATGTGCGGCAAGGCGGTCGCGGCCCGCTGGCGATATTCGTCGCGGCCGAGGGCCCCGAGCATGGCCGGCTGCCAGCGATCGGTTCGCAAATCGAGGATGCCGGTGCTGGCGGCGGACGAGATGCTGGTACCGCCGAAGCGGCCGGTGAGGTAGCCGGCGGCCAGTGGCCCATGCCCCATCATCCACCTCGCACGCGTCCATTCTTCCGGCCCGAGTGCGGTTTCATCCTTGACGAGATGGCTGAGCGAATAGCGCACGGCCCAGGGGCCGCCGATGAGTTCCCGGACCTTGGCGGGGCCGCCGAGCCGTTGGAGGCCGAGGGAGTGATGTTCGGCGAGCGTCTGGTCGTCCCAGCAATACGCGCGGCGAATGGGGTTGTGATTGGCGTCGATCCAGCCGGCGGTGTGGTGCGTGGCGGAGATGCCGGCGGCGAGCCACGAGCGGCTCTGGAGTTGCGGGGCCAGGTCGCGCGTGCTGGCCCGCGCCTGCCCTTCCAGTTGCAGCAGGTTGATCTCGCGGTTGCCGAGATCGAGGCAGCGGCGGGATTCCAGGCGCTCGAAATCGGTCCAGACGTCGTTCTTGAACCAACTGCGGGCGACGACCGCGCCGGAGAGATCGAAGGCCAGCGCCTTGACGGCGGTGGTGCTAAAGTCCCAGCCGACGACGACGGCATCGGCCGGCACGCAGCGCAGCGGTTCGGGCATCGGGTTTCCTTGGGTAGCGAACGCTCCGCGGAGCGGCTATTGACGGTCAGGAAAGCAATGACGCTTCCGGAAGCCCGTTTTACACCTCCCCCCTTGTGGGGGAGGTCGCCGAACGTCGTCTCGTAGAGACGAGGTTCGGCGGGTGGGGGGAACATTTGTAGTAAGTACGACCCCCACCCGCCGACTCGCTTCGCTCGTCGGCGACCTCCCCCACAAGGGGGGAAGTTGTAGGTGGTTGGCTGTCATTGCTTGTCAGTACCCTTTAGAAACCCGCATCGCGGAGAATCACTTCTTCGGTTCGGGTTTCTTCGGTTCGGTGGTCAGCGGGAAGTCGTCGGTGCGGAACGGCGACGCCGGCAAGGCGATCGTTTTGCCGTCCTGCGACCGGTTGAACAGGTTCACCACGGGATAGTTCTTCCAGCCGTAGCGGGCGGCGATCGGCTTCTTCACCCTGGCGGAACTGACCGAGATCGTCGCTCCCTTAACCTCGGCCTTGGCCGGATAAAACTCGCGGTCTTCGCCGCAGATTTCGAAGCCGTTGAGCGTCAGGTAGCGACCGGCGAGGCCGCCGCCGAGATGGGCGAAGGAAAGCACGATCGCCTCGCCGTCGACTTTCATCGCGCGGTAAATCGGTCCGCTGTAAACAATCTTCTGACCGTAAACCGTGCCGCGGGCGGCGAGAGCCAGCCGGTTCCCGACCGTGAGCTTGTCCTTCGGGTGGATGTCGAGCAGGTTGCCCACGTCCGTGATGACGGCGATGCCCACGTTCTTGAGTTTCCTGGTGGCCAGCAGCTGGGCGTCGCGGAGTTCGGCGTAGCGAACGCCGTTGGCGTCGTTATCCGCGAACGGGGCGAGCTGCACGCAGAGGAACGGGAAGTCGCGGCCCCAGCGCGTTCGCCAGTCCTGGATCATGGTCGGGAAGAGCATGCGGTATTCGTAAGCGCGCGGGGCGTTCGCTTCTCCCTGATACCAAATCGCTCCCTGGAAGGCGAACGGCAACAGCGGATGGATCATCGCGTTGTAGAGGCTCGACGGCGTCCCCGGGCGAACGGGACCTTTCCCCTTCGATGCAGAGGCGGCATTCTTCACGTAGTACGCGAGCGACGGCTCGGCGGCGAGCGCCTCGCGGCTCGTCCACGCCTCGGCCGGAGTGCCGCCCCACGATGTGTGGATCATGCCGACCGGCACCTTCAAGCTTTGCTGCAGATTGACTCCGAAGTGGTACGCCACGGCCGAAAAGCCGCCGATGTTGCCCGGATGGCTCGCTTCCCATTTGGAAAAATGCTTGAGGTCGTCCTGGTCGTCGAGCGGCTTCGTCGAGGTGCGCTTGGCCACGGTGAAGAGGCGCAGGTTGGGGTTCTCGGCGGCCGCCTTGAATTGCAGCGGGTTGTAGCTGCTGTTGATCGACCACTCCATATTCGATTGGCCGGAGGCGATCCACACTTCGCCGACAGCGACGTTGGAAAGGGTCACCCGGTTCTTGCCTTCGAATTCCAGCTTGTAACCGGTGCCAGCGGCGGCCTTCGGCAGCTTGACGGACCAGCGGCCCTTGTCGTCGGCCTTGGTCTTGGCGACCTCCTCCACATCGCCTTTCCTAAGTGCAACGGAAACTTCCTCGCCGGCTTCAGCCTTACCCCACACGGGAATCGGAACGCCCTGTTGCAGAACCACATTGTCCGTGAAGAGCGGATACGGCGTAATGGCCGCACGAGCCGTTCCAGGCAGGAGAACGGCCGCGGCGAGCAGCCCAAGGCGAGACCAACGCATGGGGGACTCCAGGAAGCAAGTGAGGGGAAGTCGAGTCACTTCGGTTTGCGTTCGCGGTAGAGCATCTCCGGCGGGATCGGTTCCTCGGTATCGGCGCCGGGCGGCACCCAAAGCAATCGCAGTTTGTGCCGCTCCGTGTTCAGGCACTTGAACGACAAGCCAATGGCAACCGGGCGGTCCGAGAGCGATAGCAGCACGTCGCTGCGCGCGCTCTTCGCATCGAGGATCAGCACCGTTTTCCCGTCGACGCGAAGCACGGCGGGGTCGCTGTTATCGGCCCGCTCGACGATGAGGCGATAGCGGCCGGCGTGCTGGGGAATGAGCGTGCCGCTCCAGGCCGCGTTCAGTTCGGTGGCGACGCCGGCGCCGTCCGCCTTGAACTCCTCGGCTTTAAAGTCGATGGCCGAATCGACGCGCGTCTTTATTCCCTTTAAGATCGACGGCACCTTGGCCGAGAATTCGACCACGACGCCAGGAACGTAATCGATCGCGCCGGCGGTGATGGTCAAGCGAGTTTCGGCCTGCGTCTTCGCGGCGCCAGTCAATTTCGGCAAGGCGGCGGCGTACCAGTGCCGCATGCGGAACTCGGTGCCGCGCTTGTCGAGCGGGTCGGCGGCCTGCAAAGCGGTCCACCAGGCCTCGGCAAGCTTCGCGGCATCGGGGGCGGCAGTCGTGGCAGCATCGAGTTCCGCGGCGGTCTTGAGCGCGCCCGTGGCCCCCTTGGCCAGCATCGGCATCCCGTCGGTCCACCGCCCCTGCGTAAAGCAGCGGTAACGGCCGATGCGCAGATTCGCTTCGAAATCGTTCGGCTCGACCTTGATTCGGTCGAGGGCGGACTTGACGGCGGCAAATGCCGTTGCGCTCTTCTGCACCAGTTCCAGTTGCGTCTCGGCTTCCTTGAGTTGCGGGGCGAGGGAACCGCGTTTGGCCGCCGCGATGGCCGATTTCGCGAGGCCAATGCCGGCATCGAACGCGTCGCTGGCCGTCGCCACGTCGGAGGCCGCGATCGCATGCTCGACGATCAACTTGAGGGCGGTATTGTTGCCGGCGCTGGCCGCGAACTTATCGAACAGTTCCTGCTTGAGCTGGTAGCCGTTCACTTCGAAGCGGCGGATGATGCCGTCCACCGCCTGCGTGGCAATCGGCACGTCGGAGATTTCGATGCCCATGTCGCGAGCCATTCGCAACATGGCGTAACAATCCGCTGGGTTGGAAGCAACGGGCTTGTCGGCCGCATCGAGCAAGCTCCGGGCGAAGAGGCCCTTCTCCTTGGCTTGCGGCTTGGGATACTTGACCTTGAAGGCTTGTTGCAGTTCGGCATCGGCCTTGGTGATGGCGGCGGCATCCGGCAGCACTTCGCGCTTCGGCTTCACGACCGGCGGCGGGGGAACGGGAACCGGCATATCCACTTTCTTGGGAACGACGGCGACGGCCTGGCCGCCGAGGGCATAGAGCGTCAGGCGTTGACGAACCGAATCGAAGACCGCGAGCCGCTTGCCATCGGGCGCGAGGGCCACGGCCGGCGTTTGCGCCGGCGAATCGCGATCGAACCGCAGCCGCGCCAGCAATTTGCCCGATCGGGAATTGAAAACTTCTATCGAATAATGGTCCGCTCGCGAAAGAACGCCCGCGATGACACTACCGTCCGCCGCCATGGCCATGAGATACGATGCGAACTGGAACCCGAACCCGAAATCCGTAATCGAATCTCCCGTCGCGGCGTCGAGGAGCGCCATTCCTACTCGGCCGGTCCGCATTCGCCCGTTGTACAGGAGGAGTTTTCCGTCGTCGGAGATTCCCCAGGGGTTTGACCCAAGTGGCGTATTCGTCGGGTTGATCGAACCCGTGCGAGTGAATCGCTTCGTCGCCACGTCGTAGTTGGAAATCTCGCCGTTGCCTTCGACGACGATCAATCGAGATGAATCTGCGGTGAAGAAGAGGTTGCCGTGAATCCACGGCTTCTCAGTACGAGACCGAGTGGTCAGATCGTAGATCCATAAAGGCGTCGTGTCGAAGATGAGCTTGTTCGGCTCGGCATCGTTGCGCCGCGGAGCGACCTTCCGGCTAATCGCGAGGTACTTGCGATTTGGGGAAAGCGCCATGATGAAATTACTGGAGCCCGGCGGCAGTTCGAAACCGGTCAGGGTCTCCTCCACCTGCCCGGTGCTCGCCTTCCAGATGTGGATTTTCCCCGGCGGCACGCCTTCGAGAATTGCGAAGCGGTCGTCCGGCAGGCGCGCGAAACCGTTAATCCAGATCTTCTGCAGGTTTTCCGGTCTCGGCAGCGCCTGGCCCTGCCGGGCATCGAAGCACGACCAGCCGCGAGGCGGGTTTCGCGATGCCAGGTAAATCGCCGAACCATCCCACGAGAATGCCAGAACGCCTTGTCCCCGGGTTGCATCGGCAGGCACCGACCAGATGACTTTCATCTCGTCGTAGAGCGGAGTCTGCGGAGCCTTGGGAACGGAGACGACCGCCTCGGGGGGCGTGGGGCTGACCGGGCGGAGTTTCGGCACCTCGACCACCTGCAGACGGCGGCTGGTTCGCGACACGATGAACGACGAGTTGTCCGGCGCGAAGGCGATCGACTGCACATCGACCGTGCGATCCTCGAATGGGAAGCGGCCGATCAGTCGGCCTTCCGCCAGGTCCATCAGCTCGATGTGGCAGACGGAATCGCCGTTGTCGGCGCTCGGGAATGAACAAATGGCGAGCAGCCGGCCATCGTCGGAGACGCCGCCATTGATGTGATTGAGCGGCATGTTGATCATCTTGTGGATGTTGCCGCGATCGATGAGCAAGCGCTGGCGGCCGCTGTCGCCGGGGTGCAAGACAATGCTGCCGTCGCGGGACGAGCCGTGAATCTGCCCGCCGCGCCGGACGATGGGAATGTTGGCGGTCCGAAGTTTATTCCCGCTGGGAAGCACGTACGTACAGATGGCATCGAGATCGGCGACGACCAGTTTCGAATCCGCCGTGAAGCGGAACTCCGGCCCCCACACGGGCAGGTTGAGCACCTCGCGGCCGCCCTCGGAATCCACGACGACGACGCGGCCGGCGCTGTCGCCTTTGAACGAACCGGCGTGGCCCGCGATGACGAAACGACCATCGGGCGACACCGCGAATAGCGGCCGCCGCCCCTGGCCGCCTTCGGGGGCGCGAACGGCCAACTTCGAATGCACTTTCCCAGTCGCCGGGCTCCAGACCATGGCGAACGGTTCGTTGGCCTGCCTCGAGACGACGTTGCCGTCGGAAAGGCAGGCGAGGCCGATGAGCGGTGTCTTTCCGTCCGCGGTGGTCGGCGAACGACTGCCGTTCCTGAGGCTCAAGAGTGCGGCATTCGGCAAGTTCCCCTCGCGGGCCACTACCCACTGGCCATCCGCCGTGAACTGGCCGCCCATCGTCATACCAGCCATGTTCCCTTGCCAGCGCAGTCTTAAGTCGGGAACCCCGGCCGTTTTGAAGTCGAGATTCGCCGCGACGTTCAGGATCGGCGGTTGCGGCGCCGGATTCACGGGAGGCATCGGATCGACCGGCGGCGGCATGGGGTTCACAACCGGCGGCGTCGGAACGGGAATCGGCGGGACTTCATTCCCCTTCGGCTTCTTCCCTTTGCCGTCATCCGAGCCCTTCCCATTCTCTTTGCCCTGATTGTCGTTCTTGGTGTTGTTCTGCGCGGTGTCGTCGTCTTTCTTGCCGCTGAGGGCGACGATGCCGACGGCGCCGCCGACGAAGAGCAGCACGCCGGCTGCAATGGCGATCGGTAAGATCGGCGACTTGGCCTTCGCGGCGGGGCGTCGGCCGCCGCGGCGCGAACGGGGCTCATCCTCATCGTCGTCGTCGCGATGGCGATCGAAGTCGCGCACCGGTTCGAGATCGAGATCGGCCAAAGGATCGACATGCGGCGGAGCCGCAACGACCGGCACGGCCGGCACGGCCTCGACGCCATAATCGCCGGCGGAAACTGGCTTGATGCTCGACGCGGCCACGGCGCCCAAGGCCACTGCCGATGCCTGGATTTGTTCCAGGGAAAGCGGCACGACGATGCCGTCCGGCGCGATCTGATCCAGCCACGGCGTCTGCGGGATCGGCTTGCCGCACGCGTAGGCCAGGTGGCCAACCAGTGCTTGCAGGCCGGGGTTGTTCGATTGCCACAGTTCCATCATCAGCTTGGAACTGGCCGGGGCGCGGAAGTCCTCGTCCGTGAAAAGCAGGTTGTCGCCCGTGTCGTAGCGTTCCCAGAGCTTCGGGCCGAGCACGGCGAGCGCCTTGAACGCCGTCGCAATCACCAGATGCGGGAAGCGGTCCAGGTCCGGGGAGTAAACCTGCTTGGCGGCGCGGAGCGGATGCTGATAGTTGGGATGGCCCCTTTCGCCCGAAGGCGTGTTGGCCAGCGATTTCACGTACATCCCGTCGTAATCGATCAGTTTCAGGCCGTAACTGCCGGGCTTGGAGCCGGGAACGAGGAGCACGTTGCCGTGCTGGATGTCGGCGTGGGCGATGCCGCTCTCGCGGAGCCGCTTGCAAAGCCGCGACCACATTTGACCGAGGGCGTCCAGCACTTTCGGGTTGCCGGCCTGATCGCGGACGACCTGATTGACGAGCAAGCCATCGACCCATTCCATTTTGACGGCGGGCATCCACTGGCCGCGAACCATCACGCCGTCTTTGAGGAACGTGAAGCTAATGGTGAAGGGAAGCGCGGCGCGATCGAGGGCTTCATCGACCTTCTTGTAGCGTTCTTCGAGGCCAGTCACGGGGCGGGTAAAACACTTGACGGCCCAGTGGCGGCCGTCGGCGGCGCGAATCTGATAGACGTCGGCGAAGTTCCCCGAACGCGGCAGCGGCAACCCGGTCGGCCCGACCACCGTTTCGCCGCCTTTGAGATCGGGATCGGTGAACGCCGTCGCGGGGTTCTGAACGGCTTCGTTGAAATCCTGAGGCAGCGGCCAATTCATCGCGGACTCCTACACGATTCTCACCAGGGAGGCACAAAGCTCAAATGCACACATCAAAGCAATGACATCGAGCCAATCACCTACAACCTCCCCCCTTGTGGGGGAGGTCGTCGAATGTCGTCTCGAAGAGACGACGTTCGGCGGGTGGGGGGTCGATTATTGCAGATGAGTCCTCCCACCCGCCGACTCGCTTCGCTCGTCGGCGACCTCCCCCACAAGGGGGGAGGTGTAAGAAGGTAGTGCCATTGCCTACCTGACCGTCAGTAGCCCATCGATATCAGCGGTCTCTTCCTTTGTGGACCGCGGTGTGATCTTTGTGTATTCGTGGTAAGGATCAACGCTCGGCGACGCGCACCGCCAGCACCGAGGCGTCGTCATTCAGTGTCGCGCGCATTTCGTTGAGCAATTGTACCATCGCCGTGGAAGCGCCGGAAGCCACTCCGTCGCGGGCGGCGCGGAGAACTGGGTTCTCCGCGAACGGTTTGTCGAACGACAGAATAAACCGCGCGACGGCGTCGGTCGCCATCACGAACAGGTCGCCCGGCTCCGTCCAGCCGGCGAGCCATTCCGGTTCGGGGCAGGGTTGATCCGTCGAACTCGGCACGAGCGGCGGATGGTTGCCGAACTGCTCGACACTGGTAAGCGGGAAAACGACGTCGAAGCGGTCGCCGCGTACTTGAAACAGGCAGCTATCGCCGACGGCCACAGCCTTCCACACAAGCCCCGGCGGATCGGTGGCGGCGCGGAATTCCAATCCCAGCAAGGTAGCGAACGAACCTTGTTCCTGCTTGACCTCGGCATACCAGGCGTCGCTGCGCGGCTCCGGCGGCTGCCATTTTTTTCGCACTGCGGCGAGCCAGCGGTCGAATTCGGGAGGCGCCGGCGGTTGCGCCAAGTAGGCCTGCACCAAATGATTCGCCCAGCCGCGCGATTGCCAACCTTCCGAGGCGCCGTCGGAGATGGCGAAGCGGACGCGCTTGACGTCGCCACCGACGGCATCCTCGTTCTCCGCGGCCGCACTACCCGCCTTGGGAACGGTCGCCGCGAACCACCCTTGCAAATGCGGATTGGGCATGGATCGGAAACTCGGAACGCGGAACGCGGATTTCAAGAAATGCTAGCCTTCGGAGGAAGTTTGGCGAGACGCTGCCTCGGCGCGAGCGGTGTCGGCATCCAGGTGGCGAGCGCCGCACACCCACAAGAGCCCCGCCACCGGAATCAAGAACGATGCCGCCACGAAGGAAACCTGGAAGCTCGCCAGGTCCTTGATGTAGCCCAGAATCAAGGGAGAAATCGCGTCGCCGAGAGCGTGGATGATGAGGATGTTGATGGCGAAGGCCGTGGCGCGAATCTTGGATCGCGTGACGTTCGCCAGGATCGTGTTGGCCGGCCCCGTATTGAAGAAGAGCGCGAACACCGCCAGAAAGACGAATAGCCACGCCAGCGGGAACGGCACGAACAGGATGGCCACGAAGAATGGAAAGCCGGCCAGGGTGCCCCAGCCGGCGACGTGAAAGTACGCTCCCTTCATGCCGCGATTGCGGAGCCGATCGCCGAGCCAGCCACCGGTAAGCGTCGCGACCAGTCCAGCAACCACGATGATGGCTCCGAACATCGTGCCGATGGCCGCATTGCTGATCGAGTCTTTGGTGGGCGATTCCTGTTGGATGAAGGGCCAGTAATTCTCCAGTTCGCCTTGGCTTAGCTTCAGGGCCAACTTGCGCTGGAGATCGAGGGGGGAGTGAACCTCGGGGCTGGCTTCTTGCCGCAACTTGTCCATCGTTTCCGCGGGAATCAGGCGTTCGCCGTTGTTCAACTTGAGGTCGTTCAACTTCTGCACGGCAGCCGCGTCCAGTGCGAGATGAGCCTCGCGTTCGAAGATGTAGAGTTGCATGAGGGCGGCGACGCCGCCGAGCACGAATGTGCTAGCGGTCATCCCGGCGCAGCAAAAGACGAAGGATCGGTTGCCGCGCAGCTCGCGCAGCACGGCCCAGTAGCTGGGGCCTTCCTTTTTGACGGCAAGGCGCGGCGGCTCGCGCATGAAGAAGCAGAAGATGCCGAGCAGCAAGCCGGGAATGACCGCGATTTGAAATGCGCCGCGCCAGCCGAGGCTGGTGTCGGCGATATTTCCGCCGATCACGAAACCGAGGGCGCTGCCGACGGGGATCGCCGCATAGAACCAGCTGAGGATGCGGCCGCGGTGATCGACGGGGTAAAGGTCCGAGAGCATGGCCGGGGCGACGGGAGCGTAGGCCGCTTCGCCGATGCCGACGAAGCAGCGCGTGAACAAGAGCATCAGATAGCCGGCGGCGAGGCCGGTGCCGCCGGTCGCCAGACTCCAGGCGATCACCGCGATGCCAACCATCCACCACCGCCGCATCTTGCCGGCGAGCCATCCGAACAGCGGCGATAGCACCATGTACGACACCATGAACGCCGTGGTGAGCGCGCCGAGCTTCGTCGTGACCCAGTTCTCGTTCGGCTGAAAGATGCCGGCGTCGAGGCGGATTTTCGGCAGCGTGGCCGAGAGAATTTGCCGGTCGATGTAGTTGAAGAGGTTGATGCCGAGGAGCAGCGCCAGGGCGTAGCCGGCGCCCGGTACGGCGTGTTTCGGCCCATCCATACTCATCGCATCTCCTGACGAACTCGACTAGCCGCGACCCGAAGGGGAGCGCTCCCCGCTGGGTCGCGGCTAAACATAAAGTACGAAACCCTGTCGGGGAAATGGCTCATCGTTTGCATCTGAGACTGGGTGCCGGCCAGGCCACGCGAGTTTCGGAGGCGAACATGAGCAGTGCCAAGGACCACGAAGTTGTCGTAATTACCGGGGCGTCGGCGGGAGTGGGCCGGGCCGTGGTCCGCGAATTCGCCAAGGAAAAAGCCTGGATCGGGCTGATCGCTCGCGGCCGCGACGGACTGGAAGGTGCCGCGCAGGAAGTGGAAGAGCTCGGCGGCCGGGCACTCGTATTGCCGCTCGACGTGGCCGACAACTTCGCCGTGGAACGGGCGGCCTGCCTCGTCGAGCAGGAATTCGGCCCGATCGATGTCTGGGTCAACAATGCGATGGTCTCGGTCTTCTCGCCGGTAACCCAAATGACCGCCGACGACTATCGCCGCGTGACGGATGTGACTTATCTCGGTGTGGTCCACGGCACCTTGGCGGCGCTGCGGCACATGCGGCCGCGCGATCGCGGCACCATCGTGCAAGTCGGCTCGGCTCTCGCATACCGCGGCATTCCTCTGCAATCCGCGTACTGCGCCGCCAAGCACGCCATTCAAGGTTTCACCGAATCGCTCCGCTGCGAACTGATCCACGACAAGAGTCACGTCAAAGTCACGATGGTGCAACTTCCGGCCGTCAATACGCCGCAGTTCGACTGGTCGAAGTCGCGTATGCCGCGGAAGGCGCAGCCGGTGCCGCCGATTTATCAGCCCGAGGTGCCGGCGCGGGCCATCCATTACGCCGCCCATCACTATCGCCGCGAGTGGAATGTCGGCCTCATGACCGACGCCGTGATTGCCGGCAACGCCGTGATGCCCGGTGTCGGCGACTACTACCTCGCGAAGACCGGTTACGAATCGCAAATGACGGATGAGTGGGAAGACCCGGCCCGGCCCAACGACCTGTATTACCCGCTGGCCGGCGACCACGGCGCCCACGGCCGCTTCGACGACCGCGCCCATCGCGGCAGCGAACAGTGGTGGGTGACCAAACACCGCGACTGGATCGCCCTGGCGGGACTTGGCGTCGCCGGCCTGGGCATTGCCGGGCTCGCCTGGAACGCGCGCCACCCCGTTAGCCGCGACGCCGAGTCCGCGGAGCGGAGCGCACACATGCACGGAGAACCCACATGAAGGGCAGCGATCAAGTCATGACCGAGGCGCAGTTGCCGCCGGGTATGGACGCTCCATCGCCGAAGCCGGTTCGCGATCGCATCGCCAGCGGCGCGAAGGCTTCCGCGGATGTGGAAGGCGAGTTGCGGCGCATCGCCGACCGCGTTGGAGGCTGGCCGCAGCTCCGAGACATCGTCGATCGGCTCGCCGAGAAGCGGTAATCGGGAAGATCGCGCAAAGCCGCAAGGACGCAAAGAACGAGGTCCGGGGCTTGGAGTTTTTTGCTGCATATTGCGGCCTCGTGGTTCCACCGTACATTGCTGGACTTCACGCACAAGCTGCAGAAGCCGGACGGCCGCTTCCCACGGCGTCCAATCCTGCTCTCGCGGCCGATTCTCCTTTCCACAGCCGAACGTCCCGTCCGAATTAAGAAGCATCGCACTCCGATCGCCCATTGTTGAAGGCGATTTCGCCATGGATCGACGCTTACTTATTCCGTCGCTGCTCTTCATTTGCGTGCTGTTGCCGAACCGCGCGTGGGCCCAAGGCGCGCCGGTCTTACCGGCCGTGCCGCCTGCACCGGTTGTCGTGCCCGCGCCATTGCCTGATGCGGTTGCGCAACCGGACCCGGCGTCGCTCAACCCGCCAAGTCCGACATCCACGTATTCCGGTATGGGGCCGAACGGTGCGCCCAAAGTTCACCATTACCGCTTCCCGCAGCCGCCGCCGACCTGGAGTTATGGGAACTTGCCGGGCAATTACATCTCCACGGATTATCCGCGCGTCGGCTTCCCCGGATACCGGCCCCCGTTCGCCGACTTCCGCCCACAGATCCCGGTATACACGCCGATACCGATGGTATATGGCGGTCCGGATTCGCTCAATCACCTGGCGCAGCGACGATCGCTTGGCGGCTTCGGCGGCCTCGGGCTCGGCTACTACGGCTGGTTCGGCCCGTACCGGGCGTCGCCGCGCCCCTTCCCGCCCTCGGTCAATCCGTGGCCGATACCTATCGAGACGCTCGCCCCGGTGGTGCAAGAACCGCCGCCGCTCGCCGAACGCTCGTGCCTGTATCTATCGCTGAAGCTGCCGCAACCGACCGCGGAAGTGATTGTTGGCGGGATAAAAACCTTGCAAACGGGAACGGATCGGCTATACGAGTCGCCCCCGTTGGAAGCGGGGAAGGAATACGCCTACGAGATTACGGCTCGCTGGGTCGAAGGCGGGGCGACCATCGAACGCAAGAAGAGGGCGGTCGGCAAGCCGGGCGAAGTGATTCGCCTCGATCTGTCGGCCCCATGAACAAAAAATGCGCACTTCCGAGATTTCCGTTGCCTCCGGCCGGAAGCTGTGCTTTAATCCACCCTCAAGCAGTTCTGGCGTCGCTTCGCCCCTTCACATCTTTTCGAGGGCGGGACATGATGTCGATGTTAACTCATCCGGTGTTGAATCGGGATCGCGAGGAGATTCGCGTGCCGAGCCCCATGGGCGACACGCTGCTGCAGTACCTGAATCGCCGCGGATTGCGCGGCGAGCTCCGCACCGACCGTGCGGGCGATGTAATCACGCTGCAAGGCGAGCCCGAAATGGGCCGCGTGGTGTCGTATCTGGCGGACTGGGAAAAGCAATCCAACCCGGCTCGCTAATGGCCGCCGTATCGGCGACTTAGGCACAAGCGTCGCTACGGCGTCCGGCGGATCGCCGAAGCGTTGGTCGACGCCGGGATCGTTTGCAGCCCGAAACGAGTCGCCAAAGTCCTGAAGACTCAGGGTCTGCGAGCGATCCAGCCACGCTCGTTCGTGCCCAAGACCACTGCCAGCCGACAACCTCGGCTGCAGCCCCAACCTCCTGCTGGACGCCGAAGACCCCAGGAGCGTCAATGAATTGTGGGGCGGCGACATTACCTACTTGCCGTTGCGTCGCGGCGGATTCCGCTACCTCGCGGCGCTGATGCATCGCTTATGGAAAAACCCCTGGACCTCCAGGGGTTAAGGACCAACCGGGACGGCTCGAAACTTTCCGATACTCAGTACACCCGACAGGAGTCGAACCTGTAACCTACGGTTCCGAAGACCGTACAGACGCGACCTTGATGGTATCCTGTCCAGATTGTCCGCTCCCGTCCCTCAAATTCTCACGCCGTCCAAATACCTTGAATTCGTTGGCATTTCGTCTACGTTGGCCAGTGTCGGGAGCGACCGGCAAAAGTCTCAGACCGTCCCCGACCAATCCCCGGAAATCCCCATCGTGGGTGTAAGCCGGGGTGTAAGCAAAAGAGACGTCCTTGAGGAGCATCATGCATGGCTAGCTTGATTCGGCCAAGTTGGACGAAGTGGGTTGATCCGGCAACCGGGAAGCGCGTGCCGAAAGGGACTCGCGGCGCGAAACAGGAACGAGAGTTTGCTACGAAGTGGTACGGGCAAGGGGTTCCAGGCTACCCGCCCAAGAAGCGATTTCCCTTGGCGACCGACAAAGAGGCCGCCAAGCGAATGCTGACGAAGTTGGTGGGGCAGGCGGAACGCGGGCAGGCTCACGTTCCGGATCGCGACGCGGCACGGCTACCCCTGGCTGAGCACCTGGAACGCTTTCAGGCGGATCTGTCGGCGGGGTTGGGCTCGAAAGCCCGGCGGAGTGCCCCGCCGAGCGACGTCCAGGTGAAGCTCGTGGTGCAGCGGGTGCGGCAAGTTCTTGACGGCTGCAAGTTCGTCGACGTGCCCGATCTGAATCCGGACGCACCGGCGAAGCTGGCCCGATACCTTCACGCCCGCCTGGGCAAGCCCGTCATTCGCGAACCGGGCCGGGAAGCGGAATCAGGACTGTCGGCGCAGTCAGCGAGTTTCTATTTGTCGGCAGCCCGGCGGTTCGTTCGGTGGTTATCGAAGCGGGCGCCCGTCGCTGCGGACCTGTTCGACGGGTTGGCCGGGTTCGCGCCTCACAACGACCGTCGGCACAATCGTCGAGAGATCGCACCCGAGGAACTCGCTCGCTTGGTGGCAACGGCCAGAGACAGCACCCGGACCATCCGCGGCTTGACCGGCTTGGATCGAGCCATGCTTTATTTGGTTGCTTTTGCAACCGGTTACCGGGCAGGCGAGCTGGCGGCATTGACGCGGGAATGTTTCGACATCGACGCCGAGCCGCCAGTCGTAGTGCTGCCCGGCAAACTTACGAAGAATAGGAAAAAGGCTCGGCAGCCGCTACCGCCCGGCGTGGCGTATCAACTTCGGCCCTATCTGGTCAATAAGCCGTCCGGGAAGCCCGTCTGGCCAGGAACCTGGATCGAACGATCCGTGAGCGTACTCCGCCGCGACCTGGCCGCTGCCAAGGTGCCCTACAAGGTCGAGACGATCGACGGCCCGCGCTATGCCGACTTCCACGCATTGCGGCATTCCTATCTTTCGGCGCTTGCGGCCGCGGGTGTCGGCGTGAAGGAATTGCAGGAACTCGCGAGGCACAGCGATCCCCGGATCACACTGGGGCTGTACACGCACGCTCGTCCGGCAGCGCTCGGGAGTGCCGTCGCTCGACTACAGTTGCCCGGAGCCGTCGAAGCGAATCCACTGACGAAGCTGACGCGGGCCGAGCTTGAGAAAATGATCGGCGACCAGCAGGCGAAAATCGCAGAACAAAAAGTGCGGATCGACGAGTTGATTTCGCACCCACGTCGAGAAATGCGACTCGCGAACTCAGATGACTGAGCCTTACCGATTCCAGCATTCATGAATAGGAGACAACCCCATGAACGTGACGACGAGAGACAA